>NZ_JAFNOA010000013.1:0-41459 GCF_026536465.1 Gilliamella sp. B3172
GTTAAGCCTGCCGCCAGCGTTCAATCTGAGCCATGATCAAACTCTTCAATTTAAAGTTTGATGCTCAATAACTGTCTCTGACATAATTCAAATGAATCTTCAGTGTCACTTATCAAGACTTAATTTTTTAAGTCCGTAGACTTTTAATTTTTCGTCTCGCAAGTGCCCACACAGATTGTCTGTTTCTTATTTTTAAAGAGCTGACAGCTTTAAATTTAACCAAACATTTTGTTGTTTTAGTTTGCTGTCTCAAGGGTTGCGTATGTTACTCACTTCACATGTTTACGTCAACCCCTATTTTGCAAAATTTGCTTTTTTTGAATTAAGTGATTGCTTTTTACACAAAGTAATGCCCTATAGGGTTATTTTTAACTGTTTTACAATAGCATCGGCTTTATTTATTGCTTCTTCCACTGTTTCAGCGCTAGCAAGTGCAACCCCCATTCTTCGGCAACCTTCAACTTGTGGCTTGCCAAATAAACGTAAATCAGTATTTGGTTGACTTAATGCGTTATCTAAATTTGTGAACGATACCTGTTTTGATTCACCTTCAACCATTATCACCACAGATGCACTAGCATGATATTGTTCAATAAGTGGGATAGGTAAGCCTAATATAGCTCTGGCATGTAAGGCAAATTCAGATAAATTTTGCGAAATTAAGGTTACCATTCCGGTATCATGAGGACGAGGCGATACTTCACTAAACCAAACTTTATCACCTTTAACAAACAGTTCGACACCAAATAAACCGTGCCCGCCTAATGCTTGTGTTATTTTAGTTGCAATATCTTTTGCTTGCTCTAAAGCGTTACAAGTCATTTGTTGAGGCTGCCAAGATTCACGATAATCGCCTTTTTCCTGACGATGCCCAATCGGTTCACAATAAGAGACACCATTGATATGCCTAACTGTTAATAAGGTAATTTCGTAATCAAAGTCGATAAAACCTTCTATGATGACTTTACCGCCACCAGCTCGACCACCTTCTTGTGCATATTTCCAAGCTAATAGAAGATCAGCTTCACTACGTAATAATGTTTGCCCTTTACCGGAAGAGCTCATCACTGGTTTAACTAAGCAGGGGTAACCAATCTCTTTTACCGCATCTTTAAATTCTTTTTCGGTTGAAGCAAACCGATAAGGTGAAGTTGGTAGATTTAGTTGCTCAGCAGCAAGGCGACGAATTCCTTCTCTATTCATGGTTAACGCGACTGCTTTTGCAGTGGGAATAACGGTAAATCCTTCTTGCTCTAATTCAACTAAAGTTTGCGTTGCAATGGCTTCGATTTCTGGAACAATAAAATCGGGTTTTTCCTGTTCAATAATTTTTCTCAATTCATTACCATCTAGCATATTAATAATATGATAACGATGAGCAACTTGCATTGCTGGCGCATTCGCATAGCGATCAACAGCAATAACTTCACAACCAAACCTTTGTAGTTCTATCACCACTTCTTTAGCCAATTCACCTGCGCCACACAGCATAACTTTGGTTGAAGTGGGTGATAACGGCGTCCCTAATTTAGCCATAATGTCCTCATACTCAGTTAACTATTTTTAGTTTTAATATCCTAAAAATAAAAAATCGGGAAAATGCTCCCGATTTTTTATTTACAATTACGCTTGATAAGGATCACGTAGAATCATGGTTTCGCTACGATCCGGACCTGTTGAAATAATATCAATAGGGGTATCAGTTAATTCTTCTATCCGTTTGATATAGTTTTTTGCGGCGGACGGTAATGCATCAAAATTTTTCACACCAAAAGTTGATTCGCTCCAACCCTGCATAGTTTCATAAACAGGTTTTACCAGGCTCCAGTCTTCCGCTGCTGCTGGTGCATTTTTAATTACATCACCATTTGGTAATTGATAACCAACACAGATTTTAACTTCTTTAAGGCCGTCTAACACATCAAGTTTAGTTAAGCAAAATCCGGAAACCGAATTGAGTTGCACAGCTTTACGAACTGCAACCGCATCAAGCCAACCGGTACGACGACGGCGGCCTGTTGTTGCCCCAAACTCATTACCTTGTTTGCAAAGATACTCACCCACATCATCAAATAACTCTGTCGGGAAAGGACCAGCGCCAACACGAGTAGAATAAGCTTTAACAATACCTAATACATAGCCAACGTAACGAGGACCAAATCCTGATCCGGTCGCTACACCACCCGCTGTTGTGTTTGAAGAGGTAACAAAAGGATAAGTACCATGATCAATATCAAGTAAAGTGCCTTGTGCACCTTCAAACATGATTCTTTCGCCTTTTTTGCGTGCCTCTTCTAATAGCGTTGGTATATCAGCTATCATCGCAATTAAAATGTCAGCGATAGCGAGTGTATCATCCAGCACTTTTTGGTAGTCTACTGCTTCGGCTTTGTAGTAGTTAACTAGTTGGAAGTTATGATACTCCATTACCTCTTTTAATTTTTCAGCAAAAGCTTGGCGATCACGTAAATCCCCAACTCGAAGTCCACGACGAGCAACTTTATCTTCATATGCAGGACCAATACCACGACCGGTTGTACCGATTGCTTTACTGCCGCGCGCTTTTTCACGGGCTTGATCGAGTGCAATATGGTAAGGCAAAATTAATGGACATGATTCAGATATCAATAATCTTTCTTTAACAGGTATGCCGCTATTTTCCAGTTCCTTCATCTCTTTCATTAATGCATCCGGGCAAAGCACAACCCCGTTAGCAATAATGCTGATGACATTATTATGTAAAATGCCCGAAGGAATTAGATGTAATACCGTTTTTTCACCGTTAATCACTAAGGTATGGCCTGCATTATGCCCACCTTGATAACGAACTACATATTTTGCTTTTTCTGTGAGTAAATCAACAACTTTACCTTTGCCTTCATCACCCCATTGTGTACCTAGCACAACAACATTATTACTCATAGACTATTTACTCATTCAGTTATTTATCAGATTTTAATTTCATATATTGGAAAAATTCACTATCCGGGCTAATGACCATAACATCATTGCCAACAAAGCTTTGTTCATAAGCTTTTAAGCTACGAATAAAGCTAAAAAATTCTTTATCTTTACTAAATGCATCGGCATAAAGTTTAGCTGCATTGGCGTCGCCCTCACCGCGGGTAGCACGTGATTGGCGTTCTGCTTCAGATAATATTTTAGTGGCTTGTAAAGTCGCACTTGCTCGTGTTTCTTCAGCTTTTTTGACACCTTCAAAACGTTTATCACGTGCAATAACTTCACGTTCAGCTCGCATTCTTGCATAGATAGAACCAGAAACCGCATCCGGGAAATTGATCTTTTTAATTCGCACATCAATCACTTCAACACCAAATGCTCGTAAGCTGGTTTTAGAACCTTCCGGATCTTTCTTAGCATCATTTACAAGTTTATCGATCGGTGTATTATCAACTGTTTCATGATGAGTACCATTTAAAGCATCTTTCACACGAATCATTAATGAGTTACGTGATTTAGTATCTGCATTAGAATCGTTGATAATGTCTTCATTACTGAGTTTACCGATCTCAGCTCTTAACCGTCCGTTTAAACGAGCTAATAATAAATCTTCGACATTATTACCGCCGGCAATTGTTTCATAATAACGGTTAAAATCCACAATTTTCCATTGCACAAAATAGTCTACAATCAACTCTTTTTTCTGAACATTAAAAAATCGTTGTTCTCGATTATTATTTGAACTATTGGTTGTTTGAATTTTTGCATCAATAACTTTAACGCTATCCATACCCGGAATTTTAAAATGTAGTCCCGGTGTTGATAACTCAATAATTTTATTGAATCGTAAAACCACACCACGAGTTCCTTCTTCAATCACGTAGACACTTGAGACAAGTACACCAATTAAAATCAAAACAAGAGGAATCAATAATTTACGCATTTATATTTCTCCTTAACGTCCAATAAACCGCGGTTCCCGCATTGTTCTATCAGTTGGCTGATTGTTCGGGTTAACGCTTTGTTGTGATTCACTCTTAGCTTCTGGTACAGTGATTATTGGTTCAGAAGAACTTGGTGTATTAAAATTGTATTCGCTATTTGAATCAATTGAATTAGTCGCTGGTTGACCTTTATTTTTCATTAATTGTTCTAAAGGTAATACCATTAAATTTCCACTTTTATCATTAACAATGACTTTATTGGTTTTACTCAATATTTTTTCCATTGTCTCGATATATAAACGCTCTTTGGTTATTTCCGGCGCCGCTTTATATTGTGGTAGTAATTTTTCGAAGCGTGCTACATCACCCGCTGCTTCGAGTTCAACTTTGACTTTATAGGCATCTGCATCAGCTATAATTCTTGCTGAGTGACCTTCTGCTTGCTGGATTAATTGAACTTTATCGGCTTCAGCTTTTTTGATTTCACGCTCACTATCGCCTTGAGCACGAATCGCATCATCATAAGCATCTTGAACTTGATCAGGAGGACCTGCAACCTGGAAATTTAAATCAACGATATTAATCCCCATATCATACTGCGTAATAACATTAACTAGCTCATCTTTAGTGCTGCTTTCAAGAGCCGCACGGCCATCTGAAATAATTGCATCGATATTAGAGCTTCCTACTGCCGTTCTAAGTGCACTATCTGCCGCTTGGTGAAGACTATCTTTAACATTTGTTACATTAAATAAATATTTTATCGGATCGTTGATACGATACTGAACATTCATCTCAACATAAACCAGATTTTCACCGGTGGTCACAATATAGCCTTTAACATTGAAATTTTGTGTACCTTGCGTATCAACAACATACAAATTATCAACTAAAGGTATTCGCCAATTTAATCCGGGTTGAATAATTTCTGGCTGAACTTGACCAAAGCGAGTTATCACACCACGCTGGCTTTGATTAATAGTATAAAACCCACTTCCTGCCAAAATGAGGATAAGGGTGACAACAATAATACCAATAATTTTTGAGGCATTTATTGGCAACTTAGTGCCTTGTGACCCACCATTATTGTTTCCTGAGTTACCCTTTTTTAGAAGGTTATTAATGATATCCAATAAACCGCCTGATGATTTGGACGGTTTTTTGTTGTTATTTCCCCATGGGTCGTTATCTTGTCCGTTATTACCGGGCTGATTCCACGCCATATTTTAGATGCTCCATTTAACAATTAGTTTAGTTGTTATTTTGCGTATTGGTTAAGTATAGCAGATCTGGTTCTTGTTTACAGAGGCGATTCCATTCAATTAAAGGCATCCTCACATCAAGATGAAAACTACCATCTTTATTAATGAATTCATGTTCCACTGCATTTAACTGATAAAAACGACTTCTAAGTCTGGCTAAATGAGTTGGTAAGCTTAATTGACAAACTTGAATCTGTCTAGCAAGCCTTTCTTTTAATGCAATAAATAAGAGATCTAATCCTAAACCATTTTGCGCAGAAATCCAAACACGAATTGGCATTCCATTTTCATCACGATCAATACAGGGCTGTTTGTCGTCCATGAGATCGATTTTATTCATCACTAATAACGTTGGGATTTCATGTGCTTGAATTTCTAACAGCACTTCATCAACAGCATGAATATTATCCAGTAAATTAGGATCGGCTGCATCAACAACATGTAGCAAAAGTGCCGCTTCTTGCGTTTCAAGTAAAGTAGCTTTAAAAGCTGCGATAAGATCATGCGGCAAGTGACGAATAAATCCCACGGTATCGGCTAACACAACTTCGCCAACATCATCGACCATAATACGCCTTAATGTTGGATCGAGTGTTGCAAATAATTGGTCTGCGGCATAGACATCAGCATTTGTTAACTGATTAAAGAGTGTTGATTTACCGGCATTGGTATAACCGACTAATGAAACGGTAGGCAGATCGGCTTTGTTTCTTGATTGGCGATTTTGATTACGCTGTTTTTCAACTTTGGCAAGTCGGGATAAAATTAATTGAATTCGATGCCGGATTAAGCGTCTATCCGTTTCTAACTGAGTTTCACCGGGACCACGCAATCCTATCCCACCTTTTTGACGTTCTAAATGTGTCCATCCTCGAACTAAACGAGTGGAAAGGTATTGTAATTGGGCTAACTCTACTTGCAGTTTACCTTCATGCGTTCTGGCTCGCTGAGCAAAAATATCGAGAATCAATCCTGTTCGATCAACTACACGGCATTCGCACAGTTTTTCAAGGTTACGTTCTTGAGTGGGTGTTAGTGTATGATTGACTAAAATAACCGATGCTTCAAGTTGTTTAACTTTTTCAGCGATTTCTAGGGCTTTACCCTCGCCGATAAAATATTTGGCTTGTGGTGATTTTCTTGAAGTTGTCACGATATCGAGAATGTCTATTTGAGCTGAAGAAACTAAAACTTCAAACTCTTTTAGATCCTCGATATCGCTTTCTTGGGGGAAGAATACATGGACTAATAAGGCAGATTCACCGCCTTTATATCGCTCAAACAATCAAATTCTCCACTGAAAATAATCAGCTTTCGCTTTCCTCTTCAGACTGGGTTACCAATCCTGAAATAGGTCTTGAAGGAACGACTGTTGAGATAGCATGTTTATAAACCATTTGGCTCACTGTATTTTTTAATAAAATTACAAATTGATCAAATGATTCTATTTGTCCTTGTAATTTAATACCATTAACTAAATAGATTGATACAGGAATGTGTTCGCGACGAAGCAAATTTAAGTAAGGATCTTGTAATGACTGCCCTTTTGACATGAGTTTATCCTTTAAAATGATAATAAAATAAAATATGTATGTGTGATAGTTATACTTTAGTTAAAATATTTTTTTATTAGTAAGTAACAAAAAAACACTTATTTAGTATTATCAAAATAACATAAAAAAGGCTACTCTTAAACCGCTCATCTGCAATTTATGCACAAATAACTAAAATTTTAACAAATTAACACAAAACAAACGAAAAATTATGCTTAAACGTCGTAATATCCTAAAACTTCTTTACAGACTGAAAAAAATTTGTCATTAAATGTAACGTTATGCAAAATAATTTATCAATTAATGAAGCGGACAAGTTTTTAATGATTAAAAAATCTGATTAAGCATTGTTTCGCTATTATCACTGTTTAGCCAAGTAATTGGCTGTTGCCACCCGCGAAGCCAAGTGATCTGTCTTTTAGCTAATTGGCGAGTTGCACAAATACCTTTAAATACCATCTCATCATAGCTAACATCGCCGGTTAAATATTCCCACATCTGCCGATAACCAACACAACGAATCGAGGGAAGATTCAAGTGCAGATCCGATCGCTGCATCAATGTTTTCACTTCGTCTTCAAATCCCTGATCTAGCATCTGTAAAAAGCGCTGTTCAATACGTTGATGTAGTTCTGCTCTATCTTGTGGCATGATAGCAAATTGCTTGATGTCATATGGCAACGCTTCGCCACTTTGCTCAGTTAGCTCAGTTAAGCTTTTACCGGTAATCAAATAGACTTCTAGAGCACGATTTAGTCGCTGAGGGTCATTTGGGTGGATCCGCTTTGCTGAAACCGGATCAACCTTTTTTAAATCCTCATGAATGGCTTGCCAACCTAATCGATTGGCTTTTTCTTCTATTTGCTGACGAATTTCACTATCTGCCGCCGGAAGCGGTGATAAACCTTCGATTAATGCTTTGAAATAGAGCATGGTGCCACCAACTAATAATGGAATTCGGCCATTTTTTAGTGAATTTTCAATTTCAACTATCGCATCATGGCGAAAATTGGCAGCCGAATAGCTCTGCGCCGGATCACAAATATCAATCAGCTTATGTGGATACTGTTTTTGTTCATCTTGAGTGGGTTTAGCGGTACCGATATCCATTCCTCGATAAATCAGTGCTGAATCAACACTGATGATATCAATTGGGTATTTATCAGCAAGAGCCATTGCAAAGGCGGTTTTGCCCGAAGCGGTTGGCCCCATTAACGAAATAATTTTTGGTTTGTTCATGATAACATTGATTGAGTAAATGATTGGAGATCAACGGGATGTAAAAATGTCGTTTGTTGTAATAACTGAGCATCAATCTGCTCTAATTGCGCTAATAATTGTATCACTTTGGCAACGCTCCAACTCGCCGTACGATTATCATCGCATTGGCTTGCTAACCATGCTGCTATTTGCGTTGGATCAATACCCTTCTCGTTGTCTTTATCTGACGATGTCAGATAAGCGATTAAACTAGGTAAGAGCTGTTGCCAATTCATTGTTCGCAACATTTTAGGCACGCTTTGTAAATGGAGTTTAGCTTTATCAACATAAAAATCAAAGCCTAAAAACTGCAATTGTGGTTGATAAGTGGCTAACACTTGCTGTTCTTTATGATTAACTAAAATAGTCAGTGGAATAAGTAATTTTTCCGATTCTTGAGTTAATAATTTGATTGCAGTTACTTTTTGTTGTGCAATTGGTAGATTCATTAACATAAACTTTTGCTGATTATCTTCATACTTTTCCAATAAGGCGATATCAGGTTGAATGACCGTTAACACCCGACCAAATTGGACTAATGAGGCACTATCAAGCTGTTGATGTAACGTTTGTAATGGCGTATTTCGTTTCGGAAATAACGCATCTATCACCGCTTTTTGTGGTTCAGTAATAGTTTCTTGTGACGATTCAATCGCTTCAGATGCTGCAACCAATTCCAGTTGCGGCTCAACCTTTACTAACTGCCCATAAGCTGTATTTTCTTTAATATGATTAGCCTGTTTTTTCGGTAGCGGATTGGCGGTTTGATAAGATTGCGGCGATTTAGGGTGATTAAAGATGTTTTCACCGGCAGCAGATCGATTTGGCATAATAGCGGGTTGGTCTGTGGCTATAGAAGGCAAATCAGACTCTAACGCCATAACGATAGCTTGATAAACAAAATCATGCACAAGTCTCGCTTCGTGAAAACGCACTTCATGCTTAGCGGGATGAACATTAACATCGACTTGTTTAGGGTCAATTTGTAAAAATACGACATAACTTTGTTGTTCATTAGTACGACTGACATAAGCTTGTCGTAAAGCATGATTTAAGAGTTTATCTTTAATGACTCGACCATTAACATAAAAATATTGCAGATCACTCACTTCGCTACTGGTTACCCAGCCTTGAATAATTAAATCATCATGTTGCCAATCCAATTTGACCGCTTTTTGCATAAACGCTCGACCACAAACCATTTCAACCCTTTTTGCTAACTCTTGAGTACGATACTGTTTAACGAGCTTACCATTGTGCTGTAAATTAAAAGTCACATCTGGCCGAGCTAGCGCAATTCGTCGGACAAACTCCTCAATATGCATAAATTCGGTTTTCTCAGTTTTAAGAAAACGGCGCCTTGCCGGCGTATTGTAAAATAGGTCAAGCACTTCAACTGTTGACCCCACAGGATGAGCGGCAGGCTTGATTGTTGGCTGCATATCCCGGCCTTCAGCATAAACTTGCCATGCTTCTGATTGTTCAGCCGTACGAGAAGTTAGCGTTAATCTGGCAACAGAGCTAATACTGGCTAGCGCTTCGCCACGAAAGCCAAGACTCATTATCGAATCTAAATCATCAAGCGTAGTAATTTTACTGGTTGCATGACGCGCTAGGGCTAAAGCCAGTTCATCTTTGGCTATCCCACAACCATTATCACGAATACGAATTAGCTTACAGCCACCTTGTTCTAAATCAATATCGATTTGTGTACTGCCGGCATCAAGGCTATTTTCAACTAACTCTTTAATAACCGATGCCGGTCGTTCTACCACTTCACCTGCTGCGATTTGATTAGCTAATTGAGGTGATAGAATATGAATTGCCATTAATGTTGCTCTCCAAATTTCGGATTTTGTTTTACATAGTTTTTAACACCTCGATAAATTGCTTTGGCAATTTTCTCTTGATGTGCATTATTTGCAAGTAAGCTCTCTTCGCCTTGATTAGAAATAAAGCCCACTTCAACTAAGATTGACGGAATATCAGGCGAACGTAATACCCCTAAACTTGCATGTTCGGGCTTATGTTTATGTAATTTAATAACGCGATTCATCTCTTTTATCACTTGCGTTGCCAGCTCATATCCTACACGTTGAGAGTAGGAAAATTGTAAATCAATCACGGCTTGACTCAAATGGGGATTGTGATCTTCGCTCAAGGCATCACCGGCGCCACCTAATAGCTGAGACTGTTTTTCATCTTGCTCTAACCAGCGACCAAGCTCCGTATCAGCCCGTTTGGTCGATAATACCCAAACTGAAGCACCGGTCGCTTTTCGGTTTGGTGCCGCATCAGCATGAATCGAAATCAATAAATTGGCCTTATTATTGCGGGCAATTTCTGAACGCTCTGCAACAGAAATAAAATTATCATTAGTTCGAGTGAGCACCCCATTAAATTGAGGATCTTTATTTAATAAATTAGTCAATTTTTTAGCAATAGACAGGGTGACTGTCTTTTCATACAATTTGTTTTTACCTACTGCACCCGAATCTTTACCACCATGTCCTGCATCAACAGCAATAATTACTTTGGCGGCATAAGCTGAACTGCAAAGAAGTAAAAGCATTAAAAAAGTGAGTAGTTTTTTCATTGTTTTTTCACTAGTTCATCGTTTAATTGATTGATAATAGCTTGGCCGGTATCTGTTTTTGCTTCTAAACAAACACTACGTTCAAGCGCCAAATAATCCAAATGAATTTCGATATCGGCGTTAGGTAAAATACCTTGAGCTTGATTGGGCCACTCAATTAAGCAAATAGATTTTGCAGCAAAATATTCACGAATCCCCATAAACTCCAACTCTTCAGGATCACTAAGCCGATATAGATCGAAATGATAAACACTAAACCCGTCAAACTCATAAGGTTCAACTAAAGTATAGGTTGGACTTTTAACATTACCGATATGACCTAATTGTTGTAAAAAACCACGACTAAATGTCGTTTTTCCTGCGCCAAGGTCTCCAATAAGATAGATAACTATTGCACTATCATGATTCAATAAATAGTGTAGCGATTGTTTTGCCAGTTGCTGACCAAACAAAATGGTTTCGTGCTCGTTAGCTAAAATGATCGATTTCATGACGAATTCTTTGCTCAATAAATAGTCCTTATTATATACTAATAACTATTAAAGATGTACCATGCAAGATTAACGTGATATCTTGTCAAGAAGTTTCAGAAAATATATACGTTTAAGTATAAAAAGTGAAAAATAATGTTACATACAATTTCAACAGCTAACCAATCGATTATTGATACCCAACTAATATCTGATCAAGATGCGGTGCTATTTTGGCAAAATGGCGTGATGTTAGCCAGACAACATATCCCATTACTCGATGAAATAGTCAAAAAAACGCCGTATTGCTTTGCACTTGATAGTGACATCGCCGCACGTGGATTAATCGCATTGATCGACGCAAGAATTAGTATCATTAATATGCAACAAGCTGTAGAGTTAACCGCAAAATATCACCCACAATTAAACTGGGAATAATCGATTTATGGCCTTTAACCAATGCTTATGGTTAAAGGTTATACCTTTAATCTCATTTGATTAACCTAACCAGCCCAGGCTTCAAGCAAATATTGGCACATTTGCAAATCTGATTTGCTAGGTTTAATATGATTTTCAATTCTTTTCGTTAATTTTCAAATTTTAATGGCCAATTTATTATCTTTATCTCAATCAACAATCCGATTGAAAAATGGGGAAGTGATTGCTTACCCGACAGAAGCGGTGTTCGGGCTAGGTTGCGATCCTGATTGCCAGTCAGCTGTACTCAAACTGCTACAATTAAAACAACGATCAATTGATAAAGGGCTGATATTAATTGCCAGTAATTTTCAACAACTGACTCCTTATATCAATCTTAATGCTATCACCGCTGAGCAAAAACAATTAGCCTTGAATAGCTGGCCTGGTCCAATCACTTGGATTTTTCCTAAAAATCTTAGCACGCCTTACTTCTTAACCGGTCAATTTGATTCAATTGCCGTACGTGTAACTGCGCATCCTTTAGTGCGCGAGCTTTGTGAGCAATTTGGTAAACCACTGGTATCAACCAGTGCTAATTTATCGGGCTATCAGGCGTGTAAAACTGCGGCGGAAGTTGCTAAACAATTTGGTGAGGATTTTCCAATTTTACAAGGTGAGACAGGTAATCGATCGCAACCTTCGGAAATTAGAGATATCTTAACCGGTCACATTATTCGACAAGGATAACCCATGCAAAACTTATATATCGGTGTCATGTCTGGAACAAGTATGGATGGGGTTGATATGGCGTTAGTGGATATTACCGCCAATAAGATTGTGACATTAGCCAGTGACTGTGAGCCAATGCCGGAATCAATTAAACAACGGCTACTTAACCTCTGTGAAACAAAGCACACAACACTGCAAAATTTAGGCGAGCTTGATCACCAACTGGGTTTGTTATATGCCGATAGCATCAATAAGTTTTTGCTTAAAAATGATATTGATAGAAAGCAAATTAAGGCGATTGGCTGTCACGGTCAAACTGTCTATCATGCACCAAACACACAATATCCTTTTACGATGCAAATTGGCGATGCCAATATTATCGCCGCCAAAACAGGAATCACAACAATTGCCGATTTTCGGCGTAAAGATATGGCTTACGGCGGGCAAGGTGCGCCACTCGTGCCCGCTTTTCATAAAGCGGTGCTGCAAAACCAACAGATTAATCGAGTGGTTTTAAATATTGGTGGTATCAGTAATATTTCAGTATTAATCCCCAATCAAGCCGTTATTGGTTATGACACCGGACCGGGTAATGTATTACTCGATAGTTGGATATATCAAAATCTGAGTAAAAGGTATGACAAAGACGGGCAATGGGCGAAAACAGGCAAGGTTAATCAAGCGTTATTGTCCCAATTATTTGATGAAGACTATTTTAAAATGCCTGCCCCTAAAAGTACCGGGCGTGAGTTATTTAATCTACCTTGGTTACATAAAAAACTGACTCAATTTGCGTTATTACCTCAAGATATACAAGCCACATTAGTTGAGTTTACGGCGTTATCTATCGCACAAGAGATTAGAAAATTACCGATTAATAAACAGCTACCTTGCCAACTATTGGTTTGTGGCGGGGGAGCAAGAAATCCGGTTATTATGCAAAGATTATCGATGTTATTACCCCAATGGCAGGTAATGAAAACCGATCAAGTGGGTATAAACAGTGATGACATGGAGGCGATTGCTTTTGCTTGGCTGGCTTATTGTCGCATTAATCATATTCCTTCGAATATTCCGGAAGTGACTGGCGCAAGCCAAGCGGTATGTTTAGGCGTGATATATCAATAATAACAGCAATTAATCAATATTTTTTGATTGTTTGTTATAACCAATCAACTCTGAAATTTTGGCCGCAGACTGTCTGATTTCATTAATTAATTTCGCTTCTTCATCAGCAGTGTTGCATCGAAAAATTGAGGTTGATAGGCTTAATGCCGCAATAATATTGCCTAAACGATTATAAATCGGCACCGCAAAGCATCGTAAGCCTAGCTCAGATTCTTCATTATCTTTACCATATCCACAACGTTTTACTTCATCGAGTTCAGCTAAAAAAGCCTCTTTGCTGGTAATGGTTTTGGGTGTATACCTGACAAAATCAATACCATTAACTAAGCTTTTTTTGCTTTCGTCATCGAGCCAAGCTAATAAGACTTTACCGAGTCCACTTGCGTGAATTGTGGCTTGATTACCAATTTTCGAAGTTAAACAGAGGCTATATTGTTCGGAAGCAACTTTATTAACATAGATAATTTGATCACCTTCTCGAACCGCTAAATGGATAGTTTCTTTAGTTTTATCCCGTAACTTTCTCATTTCTAAATCAGCAATGGTCAAAAAGTTTTGGTGATAAAGCACTCGGTTACCTAAATCAAGTAGTTTTAAATTCAACGAATACTTGTCAGAATCCTCTTCTTGATTAACGTAACCTAATGATTTCATAGTTTGTAAAAAACGATAAGCTGTGCTTTTAGGCATCATTACTTTTTGCGATAATTCTGATATTGCAATGTCTTTTGACTCAGATAAAGCCTCTAAAATTCCAAAAACTTTTAATACTGAAGCAACGGATTCTGGTGAACTATCGTTCATGATAAGCACATCTCCTTACTAAAATTAGCTATTAATGAGTTATAAAATGATATATTTGTTCAAATTTAGTCTGTCGAAATTATATCATATTTAATTATGACTCGTTACTAGCTATTTTATAAAAAATCCAATCTTTGTGGCGTAAACATATCAAGCAGTACGCCAGCTTGTTTACAAACGCAACCATGTTCAATATTAGGCTTTTTGTATAAAGTATCGCCAGCACGAACAATTTTAGTTTCATCGCCAATGGTAAATTCAAATTCACCGGATAACACATAAGTTAATTGTTCATGAGGATGATGATGCATCGCCCCTATAGCGCCGGTTTGAAAATGGACTTCAACGGCCATCATATTACCGTCATGCGCCAATATCTTACGTTTAACACCATTGCCTAAATCGATTAATTGACAATCTGAATTAAAACAAAACATGAGTTCACTCCTAAATATTTAAAACAAATAAGAGATAAAAAGCTTTGTTTTTTATCTCTTATCTCTGTCAATTTTTTGCAATATTATACAATTAAGGTTGTTTACCGATATAGGCTAAAATTCCGCCGTCAACATAAAGAATATGGCCATTGACAAAATTTGATGCATCCGACGCTAAAAAGACCGCTGCCCCGGCTAAATCATCAGGTGTGCCCCAGCGACCAGCTGGTGTTTTAGCGATAATGAACTGATCAAATGGATGACGAGATCCGTCCGCTTGTTTTTCACGTAATGGTGCTGTTTGTGGTGTAGCAATATAGCCCGGTCCAATACCGTTACATTGAATATTGGCACTACCAAATTCAGAACAGATATTTTTAGTAAGCATTTTCAAACCACCTTTAGCCGATGCATAACCGACAACGGTTTCACGGCCAAGCTCACTCATCATTGAACAGATATTGATGATTTTGCCACTTCCTTTTTTAATCATTGACGGAAGAACGGCTTTAGCCATAATAAATTGACCGGTTAAATCGATATCAATAATTTTTCTGTATTCGGCAGCACTGGTTTCTAACATTGATTTTCGTTGAATGATCCCAGCATTATTGACTAAAATATCAATTACGCCATGCTCTTGTTCAATTTGAGCGATCGCTTTTTCAACAGCTGTTTCATCTGTTATATCAAATAAATAACCGTGGGCATCAATGCCTTGAGCTTTATACGATTCAATTCCTTTCTGTAAGTTTTCAGGTACAACATCATTAAATACAATTTTCGCTCCAGCTGACGCAAGCGATTTTGCAATTTCAAAACCAATACCGTAAGAGGCACCGGTAACAAGCGCAACTTTATTGTTAAGTGAAAATTTATTTAAAATCGACATAGTTATATTCTCCGTTATATTTATGACAGACAAATCACGGTCTATCACATTTCATTTAAAATGTTAGTTGGCACTTTGGTTAAATAAAGTGCTGGTTCATCTTGCGCATCACACGAGTATAAAACATATTGATTATCAGGCGAAAACGAAGGGTGCGGATGCGTTACTTGACGATCACCGTCTAATACTCGCCAAGAGCTATTGTGTTTAACGAGTTTATGGGCTGTTTGGGTTTTAGGCGCTAAAATATAGAGCCAAGGATCATTTTCTATTTTGTAGCCACTTGTATCAATGACATCAACAGGGCTTCCGGTGCCATCACCAATATAAAGTGTTCCGTCAAAGTTACTCATTAAATGTGAGCAGGCGGGCATTTCCATAATTTGTTTATCTTCATTGGTAACTGGGTTATAAAGTCGAATATAACGCTCTTGCTGCCCTTTCATATATGAAACGTAAGCAAGCCCGGAACCGTCCGGTACCCAAAACTCGTGGGTACAGCTCTCTCCTGGTAAATTGTCATGAGCTTTACGCTCATTGTTACCGTCACGATCCACTAACCATATTCTGGCATCGACTAAGTCATGCGGTCCTTCATGACAAAAAGCGACGGTATTGTCATCGAAAGGTCTGAAAATTGGATGACCTAACCAAACATTCTGATCAATTACCGTTGTTGCAACGCCTGTTGCAATATCAATTTTGATCAACCGACAATGTGGGTTTTTATCATAAAACGCTTTGAAAATCGTCCAATCAGTCAAAGGTGTCCAATCTTTTTTATCGATTTCAATGCCAACAATTTCGGTACAATCACTATTAGCGACCCAAGTACCATAACCAACCCACTGCTCTGGCACGGTATAAACATTTTTTTCTTCAAGGGTTTCAAGGTTTACTTGTTGTAAGTTACGCTCATTTTTAACGTAGTATAAAAATTTATCATCAGGCGATAAAAAGCCGCCAAAAGTATTATCGCCAGCGCCTTCAGTAAGTTGCTTAGCGGTCTGATTTTCAAGATCGAGCAAATAGTAGTTACGATTGGAGTCAAATTCACCGGCAAAGAGGATTTTTCGACCATCATTGGTAAAACATTTTTGGTAAAAATAATTACGATGACATGTCACACCTTCCGGTGTGAGTCGGATAATTTCATTTTTTGAATCATCATCTACAAAGGATGAAAATGATAATTGTACAATATTCCCCTTAGCCATATAAACTCCCTGAATCTAAAAAAATTAAATGTATAAAAGACTTAAATTATTATTTTGGGCTATAGTAATATAAAAAAGGGGATGGTTTTGTGACTTTCATCACATTGCAATAAATTTATTAAAACATCGTTTTATTTTAGTTAAAAAAATTGCTATATTTTTTTGCACGTTTATAATCGATATAAAGCACATTAATAACAAACGCAGGATCTGTTTTTTATGTAATTTGTTATTATTTTAACAAAATTAGAGGTAAATCATGAAAATAGCACTAATGAATGAGTTTAGCCAAGCGGCTAAAAATCCAATTATTCTAAATGAATTAAAAAATGCGACGGAAAAGCACGGCCATACCGTTTTTAATGTCGGCATGGATGGCGACAATGACAATAAATTAACTTATGTTCATTTGGGTATTATTGGCGCTATTTTATTAAACAGTAAAGCGGTTGATTTCGTTATTACCGGTTGTGGTACCGGGCAAGGCGCACTAATGGCATTAAATGCTTTTCCTGGCGTTAATTGTGGTTATTGTATTGAGCCTACTGACGCTTATTTATTTGCTCAAGTTAATAATGGCAATGCTTTATCTCTCGCTTTTGCCAAAGGATTTGGTTGGGGTGCTGAACTAAACGCGCGCTATATTTTTGAAAAAGCATTTGAAGGCGAAAAAGGCTTAGGTTACCCACCGGAGCGCCGTGAATCGCAAAATGCGAATGCTATTATTTTAAATGAAATGAAAAACGCCGCAGGTAAAACCTTAATTGAATCATTAAAATCAATTGATCAATCACTGTTAAAAGATGCAATCAAAGGCGAACGTTTCCAAAAATGCCTATTTGAAAATAGCCAAGATCCTCAAATCACTGCCTATATTAAAAGCCTACTAGCTTAATTATCATGGCTTATTTGCCATTTCAAACGTAACGGTCGTTGCATGAAATGGCAAATCTATATCGTATTAATCCAATTATCATCTAATCACTTATCTCACTTACGTATCCCAAAGATAAACCGTCAGGACAATTAAAATTAGCTGCAAATATAAATGCAATAAGGGTTGATGTTGGTAAAAATAAAATCAGTATACCGTGATATTGTGCGCTAAACCCAATTGTTGGTTTAGCGCTAATCTTGATTGTTAACTAGTTAACTAAGTGCTGGTCAATTAATGTTTTTAATTCGGGAGGTAAAACAATATTTCCGTTTTGATCACGTGTTATTGTGAATTTAATATCATCTTTCCACAATGCATCACGCGTAACAGATTGAAAATCTTTAACAACAACTTGTGGTCCTAATGAATCTTTAATCACCGATTGCCAGCTATCACGAATAGAGTAGTTATGCTCAAATGTTACCACCGGGTTTAAAAAGGTATAAGGATTAGCCCGTAAGATATAATTATATCTGGCACTATTGATAGCGATATTGTTACTTATTGTATAAGAACCGGTATTAAAATTATCAGTAAATCCATCCATATTATTATTTAACGCAATGGAATTGATAATTCTGTGGTTTACTGGCTGCCCTTCGGCACCTAATTTAAAGCCATTACCAATACTACCTTTAGCTATATTGGGCTTAGAGAATGGAAAACCGTTAGAATAAGTTATCGAGCTATCAATTAAAACCGGTTCGTTAGGGCCATCTTCAATCTTATTATACAGATCGAATCCATCGTCGGTATTGTTATGCGCAATACACCCTCTAAACACATTACCTTTACCAACCCCTAACTTAGCGGCAAAACCGTCGGCATTTTTACCGGATTTATCCATATTATTATAGGAATCAGAATTAAGTACTAAGTTATAAGACGGCCAAAACAGTCGATTTTTGCTTTTAGCAGAAATGGCTAATCCGGTATCGCTATTATTACGGGTGATAACTTGATCGATAATATTATGGCTACCGGCAATTCTTAAATAGGCAGGTTGATTATCTTTATCATCAATATTACCGTCAAAAATTACCTGTTTTATTGACCAGTAATAACCATCTAAATTAAATGTTTCATTGATAAATATCGCTTTATGTTTATTTATCGCTTCAATGGTTTTTAATTTGCCCGGTAAACCACTCAATGTTGGGGTAATAGTTACGCCATTATAATAACCATCCATTAAATAAATCACACCATTTGGCTCAACACTATTGATAGCTGTTTGTAGATCAACTGGCGAGCGTTTTGTCCCTTGATTGTGACTTTTACCAGTAGGGGAAACAACAATATGCGATAAGTTTTCAATTGTTGATTTATCCAGATTTACCGTAAAGGTTTGGCTATTGGTTTTATTCTGATCTTTAAATTCGACCGTGAAGGTATTAGCCCCTTGTGATAATTCGGTTGTAATTTGTAATAATTCACCCACTTTAGCAGTAAATGTTTTATTGATCTCTTTTACAAAAACTGTCCCTGACGTGTTAGGGAAAAATTGTAATGTGTAGTTTTTATGATAAACCTTGAGTGGTGAAGCGAGGGTTAATGTTGGCTTAATATCCACAATAACCGGTGGTTTTTCCGGTAATTGGCTGTAGTTGACCAGCTCATCACCAAGGGTTAATGCCGAATTTTTGAACTCAACTTTAGCATTTCTCGAAGCAAAAAAACCGACATAAATATTGGTGTTATCTTGTTGATTCATAAAGCCTTGATAGTCATTCATTTGCCATTTATTCACCACTCCTGAAGCGTTGTCTTTCATCGCTAAAATAAATTTGTCAGCCGTTCGTGTTAGGGTTAAATGCATATTTTTAACCTCAACATAATTGACGTTTTGAACATAATCATCTTTATTAATTGATATACCTTCATTACCCCAAGCTTTTTTTACGCCATCACGCACCAATGCGGTGACTTTGACTAAATTATCATTCTTTTTATTTTGGGTAATTAAGGCATTCATAATAACATTTGAAGCATTGGGAAACTCCTCATAACCTGCCGGCTGAGGATCACTTCTGGCAACGCCAATAGTATCACGCACAAATAAACCCACAGCTTCTTGTGCTGCCGGAGTTTTACCGTCGACTTCCGGGCCAATCTGTTCTAAGGTAACATCACTTTCTAAAGTAAAGGTTTGATTAACCGGTAATTGAGTGTAAAAAACCACCATTCCATCATGTGAGTTAGCTATTTTACCGCCTCGACTTTCAAGATAAAAATCAGCCGGCAATTGATAGGGCTGATTAGGGATTAAAAATGAACTTTGACCTGCAATCCACGCATTATTGGTTCCGACTTTTTCGGGCTTAATAAGTGAAGCAAAGTTTAAATCTGTTGATTGACCAAAGGCTATTGTTTTCCATTGTTGTGCATCAGCAGTGCCAAAATAGAGCGCTGATAGACAAAGTGCCGAAGTAAATATTTTTTTCATTATGTATCCTAACAGTTTATTTGTACTGATTATTAAAGCTTTCCATTACCTACTAAGCGTGAGTATTGCTTAGCAAAAAACTTAGCATCATCTAGCGTGTATTGATAAGGAACAGACCAAGTTACCTTATTATCAAAGCCGCACGACGACCAATTAACCGTTGATTGATTGAATAAAGAGTGGTTATCTTGAAGATTATTGCCTTTAAACTGTTTGACTATTTTGCAACTGTCTTTCAGGCCAGTAATCATAAATTGATTCTTTTCTGAAAGAACGCTGCCTTTATAACCTAAACCGATTGAATAAAGGTAAGGATAGGCAGTTTTAGATGTATCAACAGTGCCTTTAAAGAGATTGTTATACATATGGACCTTGCCAAATCTAATCCTTGGAGCACGTTGGCCAATATCAGAAAAAACATTATGATGAAGCGTAATATTTAATTTGTTTTCATCTTGCTCGGCGTTTTTATCACTGTGACCAATTAACATGGTTTTATCATGGTTTTCAAACAAGCAATAAGAAACTGTAATAAAATCACTACCACGCTTAATGTCTAATAAACCATCGTGTTGTACATATTTGTAACCTGCTTTTTCTTGATATTTATCGTCGGTAAATTGGCCGTCGGTAAAAGTGACATGATCGATCCAGATATAGCTTGAAGTGATAATATTAATGCCATCCCATTCGGCGTTCCAGCCATCACCCTCTTCAAATTTCGGCTCAACATCAACGGGGGCTTCAATCTTCAAATTACGGATGATGACATTACTAACGTTTGATAGCACTATCGAACCATGAATAAATCCAGCATTATTGCCAATACCGATTAATGTTGTATTGCTTGGTAGTTTGATTAAGGATCGTGATTTTTGATCGTCAAAATTTTGGTACGGCTTATTTTCACTAAGATCAATGATCCCGGAAACTTGAATAATACGAGGCTGATTTTTATTGATCGCAATCGCATCTAAAAGATCTTGTTTGTTACTCACCATAAAGATCATTTTTTCATTTGCTTTAGCACCACCAATCGTTCCGGTATTTGTCGCTAAATCATAACCACCAAAACCGTCTCTAGGTGCAACATCACGAGCTTCGCTAATTTTGATAGGTGAAGGAGATAATGCATGGCATGCTGCAATAGATGAATTAATTGCCAAAGGAATGAATAGCGCAATGATTAATTTTTTCATTTAACAAATACCTTTTTATTAGTTTATCTGACTTTGATCAAAAGTGATTCCTTGTTGTAACCAAGGATCGTTATTTATGGCATTAGCAATAATTTTGGCGATAGCTAATGCGCCTTTTTCTTGAAAATGTGTCGTATCTGGATGATCTATCACCCCTGTTGACTGTGTTTTGTAGTATGGGTAGTTTGGATTATTCGGATCGATAACTAACCAGTAAGATTGCCAATCATGTTTATGTAAGTTAGCAAATTCGATACTCAATGTCTCTAAATCAATGAGTGCAACTTGATTAGCGTTAGCGGTATATTTAATGGTATTGGCATAATCACCAAAATAAGCAAAACCCGGTTTATTACTGGTGTAATGCATATGGCTTACTGGCAAAGTGCTTTGATTTTGATAAGCAATTTTATTATTGGCATCACGAAATCGAGTAACCGGCGTCATTAATACAGGGGTCATTTGCTTTTGTTTAGCAAAATTTATATAACGCTCAAGGGAGGTTTGAAAAGACATACTTACCTTATCTGCCGGATACTGCTTATGATTATTAGCATCGTTAGGGTAAGTACATAAATGACTGACATCAGCTTGCCCTCGTTTGACATTGCTTGCATCACATTTTTCATCGTTATGACCAAAAGCGATAAACAAATAATCGCCTTTTTGCATGAGCGGTTTGATCAGATCAAACCAACCTTCTGCCTCAAAACTACGGCTGGAGCGCCCCGATTGTGCACTATTTATCACAACAATGTTGGCTTGTTTATCAAGAAGCTGGTCAAATACTTGTCCCCACCCCATTCTTGGATAAACGTTGAGATCATAGTTAGATGCGGTTGAATCACCAACAATAAAAATACGTTTTTTAGCTTTAATATTTTCCTCTTTTTGTTTTACAGCACGATCATAATCAAAAACCGATTGTTGACTTATCGGTTTAAAACGCATATCCAACAAAACAGTTGCGCCCACCTCGCCACTGACCGAGTGATAGCCTCGATTGAAAATAATAAGATCGAGTAAACGGTTTAGGGCAGGATCATTTGTGCTCACAGGATCAAATAATCGATCGGCGATCCCAGCTTGACGTAAACCCTGATCAAAAAGCGTATGTAATTGTTCTTCTGCTTTAGTTAAAATATCATCACTTATTGGCGATATAACGCTTTGTTCAATCAGTTGCTCAGGACCAACAAGCGAAATTTGCTTCGCTACTTCGCTAACAAAATAGTCGGTTAATGGATTAATATTGGCAGTGTTAACCTGATCTTGTTGTAATGAACTCACCATTGCAACAATACAGTTGCCGGCACAAATGCCCTTTTGCACAGCTCGATTCAATAAATTGTTATTAGCAAATAGCACCAATGGGGCTGATAATTGTGAAACATCTTGTTGATAAAATCCTTGATGATCGGTTGTCACTTTCAAGGTTTTATTATTGGCATCACGAATGGTCACTACAGTATTAGCGACCGGTTTATTCACATAAACATGACCTTGTAATAAGGTGCTGGCATTGGTCTCAGCGGCCAGCAAAGCCAGCATTGAAAAGCCTAAAATTGATTTTTTTATCATATTTTCACCCCAAAATAAGTTTTACTATGATTTGGATCGCTCAAAGCAAAATTAAAATAGGTAACTTAATCCCAATCCCAATTTGGTTTCCCTTGCATCAGAGTGAACTTTTTTCGCAACATCTTCTGCTGCAAAATTAATTTGCCAATCTTTTGTGGCTTGCCAATTGATATCTATTTCTTGTTGGTAGTCATGCTTTTTATCATTTTGTAATACATAGTTAGCCCTAAAATAAGCAAATCGGTATCCAATATTCCAATCAGTTGATAAGGCATAATTGGCGCCAATATCAAAACGATTACGCGAACGGTTATTAACATAGCCTTGAACACTATCTTCACGCTTACTACGCGAAACCTTGCGATATTCAAATCGATACTGACCATACAATGAAAGATCGTCAGTTGCTAACCAAGTTAGTTTCAATGCTGGTGTATATCGCATTCCCGGACGTTGTGAGTCACTCACATCACCTAATTGATAATGTGGAATATTTTCTTTATTTTTCGCTTTATAGCCACCGCCTGAATAGAATCTTACTTCCATATTCGGGGTCAACACCCAATTATCAGCAAGGTAGAAATGGTAACCGCCATACATTTGATAATGACTGGAGACTAAATTTTCGAAAAACATTTTGTTTTTCATTTGATTATAAGTACTAATTCCAATGCCTAAATAACCTTTGTTAGCAAAGTCGAGATGCAAGCCAAAATTATCGCTATGGTAGTGGGAATTTAGCCCATAATTATGCATATATTTGAAAAAGGTTTTATAAGCAAAATTAGGCGCAGCGCTATTTGATTGCCCAAAATTGTAGTTGAAGCCAACTTTGAATTTAGCCTGTCTGGTATCTGTTGTTTTATTTTTAGAAACATCGGAAATCGAAAAATAGGGGCGAAATAGTTTTGAGTAGTTATACGTTATTTTAAATTCTTGCTCATAATCAGTTTTTTTGTTGTTATAAGCTTTATATTTATTTTTAACCAGCTTGTTATTTACCACTTTATAAGAGTCATTGGTAAAATCACCGATATAATAATTAAAGGTATAGGCAAGATTAAGTCGTTTTAATCCAGAATAGTTTAACGCCCAATCTAAACGGTGCCTTCCGGTATTGCTGCTTGCAAGATATTTGATCCGATTACCGGCAATTTTGGCCGTTTTATAGCGCTCTGATTGGGATATTTTTTTCCATTCATAGCGATAACGTAAGCTACTTGACCAGTCACTATTAAATTTATAACTGTACTTTAAACCTGGTTGATAAAGCGTTAAATCTTTACCAAAGCCTAATTCTAATGCCGGAATTAACGATCCAAAGCCATTAGGAAGATTAAATGCTTTTTGAATAACGACCCCACCAGATCCACCATACATATCATCATATAAAGTATCGCGTTTATTTCCGCCACCTTCGGTTACACCAAACTTAAATTCAAATTGCCAATTATCATCTGTTTTATGAATTAACTTCAAAGTATCAGCATGAATTCGATCCATCGATTTCCAATTATGCTCATATTGAAAAGTCGTTTGGCCTGAGCCGGCAAATGCATATGCCGAAAATGTCGAAATAAACACCATTAAAGAAATTTTTTTTAATTTTATATGACGCATCACTGTCACCTTATCCCTAATTCTTATTTTTGAAATACTGTTTTATATTTTTTATGTTTTTGATCTATTTTTCTGTTAATAAGATCACAGTTTAGATAAACAGTGATAAATTTTTTTCAACTATATGATAGTTATCATTTTATTTTTACTTGTCACGATAAATTAATCTTTAAAAAACAAATAAATTGTTACCCATATCACATTTCTTAAAAAAATTTAAAGTAAATTTCAATAAATTTAGTATTCTTTAGATAATATTTTTAAAACAGCATTTCATTATTAAAGGAAAGAGATTTATGGCTGACAATCAAAAAAAGATAACCACACTAACTCGATTTTCGTATGGGAGTGGTAACTTGATAGGAAGTGGAGCGCTGGCGATTAGTGCGGCTTGGCTACTTTACTTTTATACAACCTTCTGTGGCCTTTCGGCTTTTCAAGCAACGTTAATATTTTCAATAGCGACCTATTTAGATGTTATCTTAAATCCTTTAATGGGATTTATCACGGATAATTTTAATCATACTAAATTAGGACGTCGCTTTGGTCGCCGTCGATTTTTTATTTTGTTAGCCATTCCTTGCATGATTATTTATCCATTATTATGGATTGATGGCATGAATTTTTGGTACTACTTAACCACCTATATTCTATTTGAATTCATCTATACCATGATTATGATTCCATATAATACCTTACCGGTAGAGATGACTAAAAACTTCGATCAAAGAACTTATCTGGCAGGTTCTAAAGCGATGTTTGGTAAAGTTGCTAACTTCTTAGCTGCGGCAATCCCGGGGGTCTTTTTCTATCTATTTAAAGGCAAAGATTCACCATTACCATTCTTACTTACCGGTATCACTTATGCAACTATCATGGCTATTGCGCTTATTATGCTTTATGCCAATAGTTGGGAAAAACCAGCCGATGAAATTGAAGATGAAACCACATCCGGTCTTTGGGAAAGTATTGTAAAATTATTTTCTGATGTGTTTTCAACATTCCGTTTAAAAACCTTCCGAAATCATTTAGGTATGTATTTATTTGGTTTTGGCGCTGAATGGCTATTTGCTGCAACATTTACCTACTTTGTGGTTTTTAACTTAGGACAACCGAAAACATTTGTATCAGAAATGAATAGTCTAAGTAGTATCTGTCAATTAATTTCAACCGCATTTTTTATGGCATGGTGCGTAAAACGTGGATTTAAAAGACCGTTTGTTATCGCCATATTGATCGTTATCTCATCGGTAATTGGTTATATTGGTATCTATTATCTAAATATGCCACATGTAACTTGGATCGTCATTGGCATTACAATTTGGTTTGGATTAGGTACCGGCGGTGTTTACTATATTCCTTGGAGTGTGTATACGTTTTTAGCTGATATCGACGAAGTCCTTACCGGAAGACGTCGTGAAGGTATTTATGCAGGGGCGATGACAATGGCCGGTAAATTAATGCGTGCAACCATTGTCTTTATTCTTGGGCTTGTTTTGAAGTTTTCCGGATTTGTCTCAGGCGTCAACACCGTACAACCAGAAAGCGCCGTTACCGCTATTAATATGGTGATGATATTTGGGGTATGCGGCATGGCAATTTTAGGTATTATCTTCACTTATCGAATGAAATTGGATAAAGGCACCCACGCCCAGATTATTCAAGAACTTGATAGACTTAAAAATGGTGGTAAAAAACAAGATGCTACACCGGAAATAAGACAATTAGTCAAAGAGTTAACCGGATATGATTACGACAACTGTTTTGGTAATAATAATGTTGGTTTCAAACATCATTAAACACAAATAAAAACGCAACTAAAAAATCATCTAATTGTTTATATTAGATGATTTTTTTATAGCTATTGATTAGATTAACCCAAATTTTTGCAACGCTTTAGCAATGCCATCATTATCATTGGTATCGGTAATATATTCAGCTTGCGCTTTCAAATCATCGACCGCATTACCCATTGCAATAGGATGATCAACAGTTAAAAACATTTCAAAGTCATTCATACCATCACCAAAAGCGTAGGTCGGCACATCAGTAAATCCTTTAGTTTTTAACAGCTCATTAATACCATTTCCTTTTGAGCCACCGTGATTAAAGACATCGACACAATAAGGGGTATTACGAATAAAGGTTAACTCCGGGAAAACATCACGATAATTAGCTTCGCCCTGCTCACAAAGTAGCAATAGCATTTGAATAGGTTCTTTTAAATAGATCTGATCATCAACTGGTGGCACTTCTTGTTTTAAATAGTGATAAAAAGTGTTCGCAGGCTGGCTATTTTCCGAAACCCTCATCGTTTTATAGTTATAAAATGCTAAAGGAATATTCATTTGCTGCTGTGAAAATTCATAAATACGGGTTATAACATTTTTATCTATGTTATTGGTGTAAACAACTTCCCCTTGATAGACCACAACTTGCCCATTCATACCAACAATCGAATTGATATGCGTTGTTCGCATTAAATTAGCCACCTCACAAGGAGTACGGCCCGTAGCCAGCATTGGTATAATATTATTTTGCTTTAACTTTTCTATGGCTTGATAAGAGCTAGGTAATACATCAACTTGACTGTTAAATAATGTGCCATCTAAATCAAAAAAAACGATAGCTTCAGGTTTTTTACTCATTTTACAAATCCAAAATATGTTTAATAAAAGGAATGGTTAATTTACGTTGTTGAGCTAACGTTGCTACCTCAAACTTTTCCAGTAAAGAAAATAGTGTTCGCATATCACGATTAACACGTTTTAATAAGAATAAACCCACTTCGGTTGATAATTCAAAACCACTTAACTGTGCTCTTAATTGCAGTGCTTTAAGTTTATCATCATCACTAAGTTGTTTTAATTGATAAACTTGCCCCCATGTCAATCTGGAAACTAAATCCGGTAGCGTAAAAGCGATCTGTCTTGGTGGTGCACTGGCGGTAATTAACAACTTACTAATATTTTTTTCGGTTAAACGATTAAATAGATCGAAAATAGCCTCTTCCCAATGACGATGTCCGGCAATAGCATCAATATCATCTAGACAGACTAAATCATAATTATCTAACCCCTGTAAAATTTCGGGAACAAGGTGATAATACTGTTTTAAAGGAATATAACTCGCTAATTTATTTTGACTTGCTGCATGTAATAAATGCGTCCGACCAGCAGCGCTAGCCGACCATAAATAAAAGACACTAAAACCTTCCTTATCAAATAAGGTTTGTAATGATTCAAGCAATAATTGATTATCACCTACATAAAAACTATCAAAGGTTTCATTATTAGGTGATGAAAAAGGTAAAGGTAACTGTGAAAGAGTAATAAAGTAACCTCACAATAAAAATACATACATGATAAGTATAAATTTGCTTTTATAAAAATCAATCACTTTCATATAAAAAGGAGAGAGAATTATAATACAAGATGATAAGTTTATAATAAATAAAGAGCAAATTAACGCTATAAACTTATCACAGATAGAACTTTAAAAGCCACATGCGTGATTTTTATGCGCTTAAATGTCATAATCTTAAATTAATCAGTCCATTTTCCGGTATTAGTTGGTCTGTTGAGTAAAATTAAGGCTTTGTGCGAGTTTTGACAATTTAAGCTATCACCATAAATTTCACCGTTGATACATTCTTTACGGTATTGATCGAGTAGTTCTTTGTTATTTTTGAAGTCTTCTACAGTATAGGTCTTCTCATTACATCCGAATAAAAACATGGCAGTAATTAATATTAGTATCTTTTTCATATAAATTCCTTACACTTGTGAGTTAATCTTATTAACATCTACTGTGCTTTATTAAAGATAATCATTTACAGCGACTTAAAGTAAATCTGATATTGTCTTTATAGGCTACTTAGCATATTTATTCTTTATTGCAATATCTTGTAATGATTCCTATCGGCTTTGATCAATTTCACACAGAATTTTTCGCATTATTTTAGATTTAGATTACTTCCATAACGCCACCCCAAAAAGGATCTGCTAATTTATCTGCTTGATTGTATATTGCTTGAGATCTTAATGGTGTTTTGAAAAGCGTCTATTGAGTAAATGAAGATTTGATCACTGCTTTTTCATTATCTGTTTCAATTAAACTTTTACCATCAGACTAACTTATTTTATACACGCATTTATAATATGTAATGCTATCAAATAGAGTTATGTTATTTATTATTGTTCTTATTCAAGAAGAAAAATTGCAAGAAAACCGGACAAAAAACAAGCGATCAAACTTAATTTTTGTGGATAACTCTGTGACAAATTCCCCTAATAAGCTGTGATGAGGGTATTAATAACCTAAAAAAATAAATCTTCTGTGGATAACTAAAACAATTATCAACAGCTTTAACTAGAAAAAGATCCGATCAATTAACAGAATTTCACGATCGATAAGATCCTATGAAATTACAATAAAACGTGGTTATCCACAAAAAGGATCCACGCTAATAGTAGTAAAAATAAAAAAGATCACATAAAAGATCTTATTTAATTTAAAGCGCGATCAAAATAGATCATTTGACGTAACTGAAAAGATGAGTACAATTCCTAACGCTAAATTAAATCAGATCACCCGATCAAAAAAATACGATCACCGATAGATAAATAACAACGAGGCTTTATATGTTTTATCCGGATCTTTTTGATGTCATCATTGTTGGTGGCGGTCATGCAGGAACAGAAGCTGCCATGGCATCAGCAAGAATGGGCCGCAAAACACTTCTTTTAACCCATAATATCAATACATTAGGTCAAATGTCCTGTAATCCAGCTATCGGCGGAATAGGCAAAGGACATTTGGTTAAAGAGATCGATGCAATGGGTGGGTTAATGGCACATGCTATCGATTTAGCTGGGATCCAGTTCAGGATCTTAAACAGCAGTAAAGGTCCAGCGGTTAGGGCAACACGTGCTCAAGCAGATCGATCGCTTTACCGTAAAGTGATCCGCACAACCCTTGAAAACCAAGAAAACCTAATGTTATTCCAACAATCGGTTGAAGATGTGATCATCGAAAACGATCAGATCGTCGGTGTAAAAACCCAAATGGGTGTCAGCTTTAAAGCTAAAGCGGTTGTACTCACAACTGGAACGTTTTTAGACGGTAAGATCCATATTGGCTTAGATAATTACAGTGGTGGACGAACAGGGGATCCTGCAGCGATCGGCTTATCTAAATCATTACACCAATACCCTTTTAGAATGGGGCGCTTAAAAACAGGAACGCCACCAAGAATTGATGCCAGAACCATTGATTTTTCAAAATTAGGTACACAGTATGGTGATGATCCTGTTCCGGTTTTTTCATTTTTAGGCAATGCAAGTGAGCATCCAAAACAGATCCCTTGTTATATAACAAGTACCAATGAAACAACCCACGAGATCATTCGTAACAGTTTAGATCGTAGCCCAATGTATACAGGTGTTATTGAAGGGGTTGGTCCAAGATATTGTCCTTCTATTGAAGATAAAATAATGCGTTTTGCTGATCGTAATTCGCATCAGATCTATCTAGAGCCGGAAGGATTAGACAGCAACGAGATCTATCCAAATGGGATCTCAACAAGTTTACCATTTGATACGCAACTTGCTTTTGTGCGTAGTATGAAAGGGCTTGAAAATGCCAATATTGTCAGACCGGGTTATGCGATCGAATATGATTATTTTGATCCACGGGATCTTAAGCCTACACTTGAAAGTAAAGTGATCAAAGGGCTATTTTTAGCCGGTCAAATCAATGGAACGACCGGTTATGAAGAGGCTGCGGCGCAAGGGATGTTAGCGGGATTAAATGCTGCCAGATTTGTTTATGATCAAGATCAATGGTATCCAACTCGTGATCAAGCTTATTTAGGGGTACTGGTTGACGATCTTTGTACTTTAGGAACAAATGAACCTTATCGTATGTTTACTTCACGAGCTGAATATCGTTTAATGCTTCGGGAAGATAATGCTGATATTCGTCTAACCGAGATCGGCCGCAAGTTAGGCATGGTTGATGATTATCGTTGGCAGCGATTTAATGAAAAATTTGAAGCCATTGAGCAAGAAAGAGCTCGATTACGTGACATTTGGGTGCATCCGCATATTGAAACTATTGATGAAGTTAATGCGGTATTAAGCGCCAATTTAACCAAAGAAGCTAATGGTGAAGAGTTACTCAAACGTCCTGAAATGAGTTATCAAACATTAAAATCATTGTCATTGTTTGCACCAGGTCTGAATGATGCGCAAGCGGCTGAACAAGTTGAAATTCAAGTTAAATATGATGGTTATATTAAGCTGCAAATTGAAGAAATCGAGCGGCAAAAACGCAACGAAGAGACATTAATTCCGGCGCATATCGATTATGCCGAAATATCGGGGTTATCGAATGAAGTGGTGGCTAAGTTGAAACAACACAAGCCAGTTTCAATTGGTCAAGCTTCACGCATTTCAGGTATTACACCTGCGGCTATTTCGATGCTATTGGTTTATTTAAAAAAGAAAAATTATGTTAAAAAAGAAACTCATTAATCTAATTGATCAAACGGATCTTTTGATCACAGATCAGCAAATAGATCAGTTAATTGATTATGTTCAAATGCTTAATAAGTGGAACAAAGCTTATAATTTAACCGCTGTGCGTGATCCTAATGAAATGTTGATAAAACACATCATGGACAGCGTTGTCGTTTCACCTTATTTAGTTGGTAACAGTTTTATTGATGTTGGCACCGGACCGGGCTTACCGGGCATTCCGTTGGCCATTATCAATCCTGATAAACAATTTGATTTAGTTGATAGTTTAGGCAAGCGTATTCGCTTTTTAAAGCAGGTACAATTTGAACTAAAACTGGCTAATATTAATCCCGTTCAGAGCCGAATTGAAGCCTATTGCGATAAACAGTTTGACGGTGTAATTAGTCGGGCTTTTGCCTCTTTGCAAGATATGCTTAATTGGTGTAAACATCTACCGAATCAACAAGGATCTTTTTATGCGCTGAAAGGAAGTGAAATCGATGCTATTCCTGCCGGTTTTACTTTGAAACAAGATATTAAATTAACGATTCCTGAGTTAGATGCTGAACGGCGTTTAGTTATCATTCAATAGTTTTATACTAAAACGTAGGTATTTTCTGAAAGTTTTTGACAAAACTAATTCTTACGTTTTTTTAAGTAATCTTTAATACCATTTAAAATGGCTTTTGATATCTGATTTTGGAATGAAGCCGTTTTTAGCTTTTTCTCTTCATTTATATTACTGATAAAAGCTGTTTCAACCAAAACAGAAGGGATATCGGGGGCTTTTAATACCGCAAAACCTGCTTTTTCAATTGATGGTTTGTGTAATTGATTGACCACTTTCATACGATTTAAAATGGCATTACCCAATAACACACCATTACTTAGTGTGGTTTTTTGTACCAGGTCTAAAATTGTATTATCCAAGTACTTATCACCACTACGGCTAACGCCACCGATTTGGTCAGCTTTATTTTGAGTTTGCGCTAAATAGCTAGCTGCTGAACTACTGGCACCTTTGGTTGATAAGGCAAAAACTGTCGATCCTTTTACCGATCGGTTGGTAAAGGCATCAGCATGGATTGAGATAAACAGATCTGCATGCAACGAGCGAGCTTTTGCAACTCGCACATTTAAAGGGATAAAGACATCTTCGTTGCGCGTCATGTAGACTTTTATATTTGGCTCTTTTTTTAGCAGGTTGTAAGTCCGGCGAGCAATTTGTAAAACAATATCTTTTTCTCGGGTCTTTTTATATCCTATAGCGCCGGGATCTTCACCGCCATGGCCTGGATCTAGCACAACAACAACTGGGGCATTTTTATTTTTATTCGTTGTTGTTTTGATCTGTGATTGTTTTTGGGTCAAGTCGCCTTTGGTGTACTCTTCGAGCAATGCCAGTAACGGATCGTCATCTTCTGGTGAAGCAGATTTAGACGGATAAAGATCCATCACTAAACGATGTTTAAACGTTTCAATAGGCGGTAACGTGAATGTATTTGGCTCTACACCTTGCTTTAATACAATCATTATTCTGACCGTTTTAGGATCAAGTTGTAAAACTCTGATTGATTTTATATAAGGATCGTGGTTTAAAACTTTTGATGAAATACTTTTTAGTGTAGTATTTAAATCCACTTTATCTATGTCTATCACCATTCTGTCGGGGTTACGTAGTGCAGAACGTTTATAGTTAAGTTTGATATTTGATTCTAACGTGATGCGAGTATAAGTTGAAGAAGGCCAAACACGAACAGCAACAATCTGTGCCTTTGTCGCAGCAAAGCCAACACGAGAAACTGACAATAAACAAGTCGCAATAATGCCCTTAACTAAAAGGCGTTTTGTTGGACTAAATGTTTTTGACATATCTTCTTACTTTCATCTGTTAGGTAAATTAGTCGCAGATAATAACATAAAATAAAAACATGTTAAGAAGAATGATTATCATAATCGGTTGTTTAATTAAAAATTTAGTCTGCTCAGTTATAAAAGGTTTTGTCGATAATCATTTTTATATTATTAATGCCAATAATAAAACATATATCACCGGGTGTTATGCGTTTAAAATAACGATTAAGACGATTTAGACTTTTTTAATCTAGGTTTTTAGGTCGATTTTAGCTGGAATTTATTGGTGATAAAAAATCGCAATGAAAACGGTTTCAATTTGTTTATTTATTACTCATTAACTATAAACTTCTATGAAATTATTAGTTAGAATGAATTAAAAAATATTTTTTTACTTATCAATGATAAAAAGACTAATTTAAGCTCATCTTTATATAGACCCTACATTCACAAAGGATTACAATATAGCACGCTAAAATCGCGGATTTAAACCCGTTTTCATTTTAACAATTAAATATAGCTGAGTTATTGATGAGCAAAAAATTACATATCAAAACTTGGGGCTGCCAGATGAATGAATATGATTCAACTAAAATGGCCGATCTCCTTGAATCCACCCACGGTTTAACATTAACAGACAATGCAGAAGAAGCGGATATTTTATTATTAAATACCTGCTCTATTCGAGAAAAAGCACAAGAAAAAGTTTTTCACCAATTGGGACGCTGGAAAAACTTAAAACAACATAACCCTGATATTATTATCGGTGTGGGGGGATGTGTGGCCTCTCAAGAAGGTGCCCATATACGTAAACGTGCCCCGTTTGTCGATATTATTTTTGGGCCACAAACTTTTCACCGTTTGCCAGAGATGATTGAGCAAATTCGTAGTGGTAAAGGTAACCATGTTGTGGATGTTAGCTTTCCTGAAATTGAGAAATTTGATCGCTTACCAGAACCACGTAGCGAAGGCCCAACGGCTTTTGTGTCAATTATGGAAGGGTGTAATAAATATTGTACTTATTGTGTTGTACCTTATACCCGTGGCGAAGAGGTCAGTAGGCCTTGTGATGATGTAATTTACGAAATAGCACAGTTAGCAGAACAAGGTGTGCGTGAAGTTAATTTGCTTGGGCAAAATGTGAATGCATATCGTGGTCCTACTTTTGATGGCGATATTTGTTCGTTTGCCGAACTACTTCGTTTAGTTGCTGCCATTGACGGTATTGATCGAATTCGCTTCACGACCAGTCATCCTATTGAATTCACTGATGATATTATCGATGTTTATCGTGACACGCCGGAACTGGTTAACTTTTTGCATTTACCAGTGCAAAGTGGATCTGACCGTGTTTTAAATTTAATGAAACGAACTCATACAGCGATTGAGTATAAATCGATTATTCGAAAATTACGTAAAGTTCGTCCTGATATTCAAATCAGTTCCGATTTTATTGTCGGTTTTCCGGGCGAAACACAGGAAGATTTTGAACAAACCATGAAACTAATTGCCGATGTCAATTTTGACTTAAGCTATAGCTTTGTTTATTCATCACGCCCTGGCACACCCGCAGCTGAAATGGAAGATAATGTTTCTGAGGAAGAGAAAAAACAACGTCTTTATATCCTGCAAGAACGGATCAATCAGCAAGCAATGCAATTTAGCCGTCGTATGCTAAATACAGTGCAACGTATTTTAGTCGAAGGACCATCCAAAAAAGATCTCATGGAATTAACGGGCAGAACTGAAAATAACCGTATTGTTAACTTCGAAGGTCATCCAAATATGATTGGTAAATTTGTTGATGTTGAAATTACCGATGTTTATCCAAATTCATTAAGAGGTAAAGTCGTGCGTACCGAGGATGAAATGGATCTGAGGGTGAGTCAATCACCTATGTCTGTGATTTCAAGAACTCGCAAAGAAAACGATCTAGGCGTTGGTATTTATCATCCATAATTAAATAACGTATTTAATTATAAAAATAATATTATTTCATAACGGAAAGGAAAGAAAATGTTCATTATATTTGGTTCTCGAGGTCGTGAAGTAGATGAAGAAACAGGGCAATTTAATTGCCCTAATTGTTGTACAGTGCAAAACATCAAATCAGATGAAAAACAACAAAAATATACGCAAGTTAAAATGGCAAGATATTTTACGTTGTTTTTTATTCCAATATTCAGTTTTCAAACATTAGGAAGATACATTAGATGTAATCATTGTCATTCAGAATATAATGAAAATGTTTTAAACTATGTACCGCCTAGCTTAGAAGAAGAAATAGGCAATGATGTTGAGCAAGAATTAAAAAGCGGTACACCCATCTCAATGATGATCAATAAACTAAAAACGCAAGGTTTAGATCAACAACAGGCGACCAGGTTGGTTGATCAGGTTGTGTCGGGAAATATTGTGACTTGCCAGCATTGTAAAATGGAATTTTTAAAAGGCGTTGAAAAATGCTCTTTATGTGAAGGAAAACTTAGCAATTAACATAATAATTAGAGGGCTTATTATTGAAAATTATTACACATCAAACCGTGCTTGAACCAGATGATAATCAAAGGTTAAATAGTCTTTGTGGCCCTCATGATGATAACGTTAAACAACTTGAACGTCGACTTGGTATTGAAATTAATCATCGTGGTAACTTGTTTTCAATCACAGGCGATAAAATTTGTGTTGAGGCTGCCAATGACATTTTGCAGTCTCTTTATAAACAAACTAAATTAAAAACTAAAGTTGTTAATATTGAACCAGAGCAAATTCATCTAGCGATTAAAGAATCAGGCGCGCTTAACAAAGTTAGTGAACATTTACCTGCCTATATCGATCAACATGGTGGCAAATTAGTCATGATCAAAACTAAGCGTGGTGTGATTAAACCGAGAACGGCAAATCAAGCACAGTATATTGCGCATGTTTTAGATTATGATATTTCCTTTGGTATTGGTCCGGCCGGAACGGGTAAAACTTATTTGGCGGTAGCTGCTGCGGTTGATGCGCTTGAAAAACAACAAATTCGTCGAATTGTGTTAACTCGCCCTGCGGTAGAAGCGGGCGAAAAACTGGGCTTTTTACCCGGTGACTTAAGCCAAAAAGTGGATCCTTACTTACGCCCGCTTTATGATGCTTTATTTGAAATGCTGGGCTTTGAAAAGGTTGAAAAACTAATTGAAAAAAGTGTGATTGAAGTTGCACCATTGGCTTATATGCGTGGGCGTACACTTAACGACGCTTTTATTATTTTAGATGAAAGCCAAAATACCACCATTGAACAGATGAAAATGTTTTTAACACGCATTGGTTTTAATTCTAAAGCGGTCATCACTGGCGATATTACCCAAATCGATTTACCCCGTCATCAAAAATCCGGCTTACGACATGCAATAGAAGTGTTAAGCCAAGTTGATGAAATCAGTTTTAACTTCTTTAATAGCGAAGATGTCGTGCGTCATCCGGTGGTGGCTAAAATAGTGAATGCTTACGATAAATGGGAAGAACAACACCATAATAAAAAGCAACATCCACAAGACAATAGTATATAGAGGAGCAATATTATCTCTATCTCAAGTAAAAAAAAGAAAGGCAATATTCGTGATCATTCGGCAGAAACTAATTTATTTTTGCGTAGGGCGCTATTTGCATTTGTTGTAATTATTTTATTGTTGTCTGTTTTACTTGGCAATTTAGCTGATTTGCAGATTTCAAATTTTAGTTATTACAGTACCAAATCGAATAATAATCGTATCGAAATCATTCCTATTCCACCAAGCCGTGGCATGATTTACGACCGTAATGGTACTCCATTAGCTATCAATAATATTACTTATCAACTTAATATTATTCCTGATAAAACCAAAAATTTAAAAGAGCAGTTTGAGCAATTAAAAAAAATTGTTGATTTAACCGATGAAGACATTGAAAACTTCTATAAAGAGCGTCGTAACTATCGAGCACATCGGCCAGTGCCTCTAAAAGAGAATCTGACTAACGATCAAATCGCTCGTTTTGTTGTTGATCAGCATCGTTTTCCATTTGTTTCAATAGTGAAAATACAACATCGGTATTATCCATATGGCGCTTCACTTACGCATATTCTCGGTTATATTTCGAAAATCAATAGCCAAGATAAAAAACGTCTTGAAGAGGAGAATAAAACCAGTAATTATGTCGCTACCCTCAATATCGGAAAAATGGGGATTGAACGTTACTATGAAGATGTATTGCATGGCACGGCAGGTTATGAAAAAGTCGAAGTAAATAGTCGGGGACGTATTGTCCGTATGCTTGAACAACATCCACCACAAGCAGGTGAAGATATCTATTTATCGATCAATCTTAAGTTACAACTCTTTATTGAACAGATCCTAGCTGGGCGTAAAGCGGCCGTTGTGGCTATCGATCCTAATAATGGTGAAGTATTGGCTATGGTGTCTAGTCCTAGTTATGATTCAAATGATTTTGTCGGTGGCATATCAAGCGCTAAATATAATGACTTACTTAATGATCCGAATAAACCATTATTTAATCGTGCTTTATTAGGTGCTTATCCACCAGCTTCCACAGTGAAGCCTTTTATCTCTATTGCTGCGCTAAGCGAAGGTGTTGTTACACCAAAAACGGTGGTTAACGATCCCGGTTGGTGGCAATTACCCGGAACAGAAAAACGTTATCGAGATTGGTTAAAATGGGGACATGGCCGTGTTGATGTGTTAAAAGCGATTGAAGAGTCAGTAGATACTTATTTTTATCAAGTTGCTTATGATTTGGGCATTGATCGTTTAAACGACTGGATGACTAAATTTGGTTATGGCGAACGCACAGGCATAGATATCTCTTCAAATGAAGAAACTCGTGCTGTTATGCCAAGTCGTGAATGGAAAATAAAACGCCACAAAAAATCTTGGCTGCAAGGTGATACCATTCCGGTTGGTATCGGGCAAGGGTATTGGACTGCTACCCCAATGCAAATGGCAAAAGCCTTAACCATTTTGATTAATAATGGTAAAACTTATACTCCTCACTTTTTATTATATAAAAAAAGTGACATTATCAATTCAAACGAAAACAAGCCAGATATAGATCCGCAATCATTTGAGCAACCTAATGATTTAATTGATGTGAAAGCTAACTATTGGCAACTAGCCAAAGAAGGTATGCATAGAGTAATGTTTGGCTCGCATGGTACAGCCCGCAAAGTTTATGCCGGGGCACAGTATCAAGCTGCAGGTAAATCAGGTACAGCGCAAGTTTATGGTTTGAAAGAAAACGAAACTTATAATGCCCATAGAATACCCGAACATTTACGAGATCATGCTTTATTTGTCGCTTATGCTCCGTATGATAAGCCAAAAATAGCTCTAGCAATTGTGCTGGAAAATGGCGGAGGCGGTAGCTCTAACGGCGGCGCCGTGGCTCGAAAAATACTTGATTATTATCTGCTTGGTGATAATTCTAGCGAGTCAGATGATGCTTCATCAAATTCAGGACAAGGAAATGAAGATTAACTATGAATAATATCAAAAAATCTTTTTGGCAAAAGATACACATAGATCCACTTTTTTTTCTATTTATTAGTTTATTACTTGCATACAGTCTTTATATTCTTTGGAGTGCTAGTGGTCAAAGCATCGATATGATGGAAAAGCGTGTAATACAAATACTACTTGGTTTTATTGTTATGATTTTCTTTGCGCAATTTTCACCGAGATCCTATGAAAAATGGGCACCATATTTATATGTAGTTTGTATTATTGTTCTTTTGTTAGTTGATATATTTGGTTACACCAGTAAAGGCGCACAACGTTGGTTAGATTTAGGCGTAATACGTTTTCAGCCCTCTGAGATTGCTAAAATTGCCGTACCATTAATGGTGGCTAAATTTATTCATCGAGATGGTTGCCCTCCACCACTTAAAACAACGTTGCAAACCCTTGCAATCATTGGTGTACCAACATTATTAGTTGCTATGCAACCGGATTTAGGTACCGCAATTTTAATTGTCATGTCGGGTATCTTCATTATTTTTTTGGCAGGCATTGACTGGCGATTTATTCTTGTTGCGTTGATTTTAATTGCGGCATTTTTACCGATTATGTGGTTTTTCTTAATGCATGACTATCAGCGAGAACGGGTATTAACCCTGTTTAATCCTGAACGCGATCCAAATGGTACTGGCTATCATATAATTCAATCTAAAACCGCTATTGGATCAGGTGGTATATGGGGTAAAGGTTGGCTTCATGGCACTCAATCGCAATTAGAGTTCCTGCCAGAAAGACATACTGACTTTATTTTTTCGGTGATTGCTGAAGAGTTTGGTTTTATCGGAACTGTGGTTTTATTAGTGCTATTTTTGTGTTTAATTATACGTGGACTTGTTATTTCTGCACAAGCACAAACCACTTTTGGCAGAATATTATCAGGTGGTTTAATTTTAGTCTTCTTTGTTTATGTGTTTATTAATATTGGTATGGTCAGTGGAATCTTACCAGTAGTTGGTGTACCATTACCACTAATAAGTTATGGTGGCTCATCTTTAGTCGTTTTAATGGCAAGTTTTGGCATTATGATGTCTATTCATACACATCGATATATGTTATCTAAAAATATTTAACGGAATTTAATTACATGAAAAAGAAATTTAAATTATCTTTTGCTTGGTTAGCACTTGCTATTTGTACTTCAGCATCAGCTGATATCCCTATTCCAGCTATTCCCGAATTAGATGCTGAAGCTTATATTTTAATTGACGCCAAATCAGGCGAAATTCTTGCGCAACATAATGCTGAACAACAGCGCGATCCGGCTAGCTTAACCAAAATGATGACCAGTTATGTCGTTGGTCAAGCGTTGCATTCTGGTCGAATTAAAAATGATGACATGGTTGTGGTTAGTAAAGATGCCTGGGCAACCGGAAATCCCATATTAAAAGGCTCATCACTCATGTTTCTCGAAGTGGGTAAAACCGTTTCGGTTTCCGATCTCAACAAAGGTATTATCATCCAATCAGGTAATGATGCCTGTATTGCAATGGCTGAACATGTTGCTGGAAGCCAAGGTGCATTTGTAAACTTAATGAATGATTATGCGCAAAAAATTGGTTTAACCCATACTCACTTCGAAACTGTGCATGGATTAGATGCACCGGGGCAATATACTACCGCTAAAGATATGGCATTACTCGGTCAAGCACTTATCCGTGACTTGCCGCAAGAATACGCTATTTATAAAGAAAAAGAGTTTACTTATACATTATCAAAACCACAAATGAACCGAAATGGTTTACTTTGGGATACGACGTTAAATGTTGACGGTATTAAAACAGGTCATACCAATGCTGCGGGTTATAATTTAGTTGCTTCCGCTGTCGACGGAAATACCCGATTAATTTCAGTTGTATTAGGTGGGCGCACTTTTAAAGGTCGTGAACAAGAGAGTAAAAAACTACTGGTTTGGGGCTTTCGCTTCTTCGAAACCGCAAATCCAGTCAAGGAAGGTACACCACTTACCACTGAATCAATATGGTATGGTGATGAGAACAAAATTCAACTAGGGGCTATTAATGGTGCATTTATAACTGTACCAAAAGGCCGTGCTGCAGATGTTCAAGTTCAATACAAAATTGACGATTATATTTATGCGCCAATTAAAAAAGGAACAGCTGTAGGCAAAATGCAATTTTTATTAGATGGTAAAGTCATCAATGAGCAACCATTAGTTGCATTACAAAATGTTGAAGAAACAGGATTCTTTGGCAGTATGTGGGATTGGATTTGCTTACAGGGGCATAAATTATTTAATTAAGATTGTCTCATTAGCGTTCTGCAAGTTAAGCTTGCAGAACGATTTTTTTCCGGTTGCAATCATTTAGATCACATCTTTGTTTATCTAACATTACTTATTTCATTTTAATCTTCGATAAATTTTAAACGACTTTAATACTAATTGGTTGGTATTCTATCAGTTTCAATAAATTTACTTTTTAAAATTAATTTATTGATTTTATTTGATTTGTTTCAAAAAACTTGCAAAAAATCATAATATCATGTAATTTTTATATTATGTTATTTAATCTATACCGATAACTAATATCGTTAATTTAAAAACGTGATTCAATTAGGATAGCGATCAAGGAAGTTAAAGCGCAGTTGGGTGATCGTAGTTTTCGACAAATGGACATGTAGAAAACCTATTTATAATCGAATTTTGATACGACTTAAACATTACACGCCTTCCTTTAAACACACTGTAATATCTATTCACAACCGATAACGTTTTTCGGTTTGTTATTATCAAACTATCACTTGTTAATTTCTGATAACCGTCAGGAAAATGAATAGATTTAAACGATTAAAAGCGTAATGACTTATTAATATTATAAAAATATATGGATTAAAAAATAATAAAAAGGACACATCATGGCAAAGGACCCAGCCAACCAGATTCCAAACGACCCCGTCAAACAGGTACAGCAATTTGGTAAACAGTTACTCCATGGACTCCATGAACTGACAGGCTTAGCTGTCAGTCATAACCGTTATACCTTAACGGTTGACGGGTTAAATGCACCTGTTTCAGTATTAAAGGTTAATGGTGAAGAGCAGTTAAACCAGCCGTGGC
>NZ_JAFNOA010000014.1:0-3708 GCF_026536465.1 Gilliamella sp. B3172
GCTATAATGGAATTATATAAAAATAATCGTATTGAAAATCCATCTGTCGTATTAAATGAAATAAAAACGACTCTTAGTGAAAACGGGAATTATAAAATTGTTTATGATAGAGCTAATAACACTATCATTAAACAAACTAAAGTTGGAAAGGGAACTGCTGTCGCACAAGCGGATAAAGTCGCAGCTCAGGCACAAAAAAATTTACTTGATGAAATTAATAGCTTTACATCGAAATCTCAAGCTAATAAAAATGCAACAATGGTCGGTGCATATGACCCTATGACGGGTAAAATCGCTATAGGCAATAGTAACGCTAATATAACGGCTGAAGCATTACATCCTGAAACAGTAAAGTATATTGAACAGCAATTAGGTGTTAAAATCGGAGAGTTTACTAGTTTTTGTAAAAATAAAGCAGGGGCATGTGCTGAAGTTTCAGCAGCAGATCAGTTAATTCGTCAAGGAGTTGCTCCTGAGAGAATTAAGTTTACTGACGCAGTTAGACCAAGAACGGTCTATGAGCAAGGTAAAATTACGCAAGATTCAATTATAAAGCCTTGTGAAAATTGTCAGATAACATGGCCGAAGGATAAATAGATATGAGTATTTTAAATATACATTGGAAACCCGAATTTGGAACCATATACACTTGGTTTGCTATGGATAAATTCGGTCGAATTGCTGTGATGGTAAACAATTGTTTTGGTAATTTACCTAAAGCTCTTCTGTCAATCAATAATTTAGAATTATTATTAGACCAATTAACTGATTATATGTGGGAAGAATCAGAAATATTTAAGTCCTACCCTAAAAATAAATGTGGTAGGACTGTATTAGATCTTTATTCAGGTTTAAGATTTGATTATTTACCAACTAGAAAAGATGTTGAACAACTTATACAAGAACGTTCTCACTACGAACAAAAACCAATTGAATGTAACTTACCATCAAGGAAAGGCTTTTTTGTTTATCATGGAATTGAAGGTAGTTTTGAAGGTGAAGATTATCCTGTTGGCTTTAATGGTAATACTAAAATGGGGGACTATTTCAGGTATTTGATACCAACCGTCTATGCCTCAATTGAAGATTTTCCTGAAGAATTACGTCATGGAATAGCCGTTTCTGACATGGTTGATTTTACCACTGATAGATTGCTTGATAATGATAAAATCAACGAATATTTCCCTAGAATGTATCAGCAATAAATGATAAACCCTGCAAATGCAGGGTTTATTTTTTCAAATTCAAGTTAAGCTCATAAGGAGGCAACTAGAACAATATCTAAAGGCTATAAAGTTTCAAATGGAGCGGATAAAGTTATAGATAAAGCTGATTTGGAAAATCCAATTGTTCAATCTCGTATTAATATTAAAAAAAAGAAATCGGATTGCAACGTTAGATGAAAATGGGAGTGTGCTAAGAAAATGAATAAATTAATTGACAGTTTTTTATCGATAGATTTTGATGATGATAGTTTTATGGATGCCTATAATGTAATAACTATTTCCTATTTTGACCATTATTTAAATGAAGAGGAATATTGTAAAGCAGAATTAGTTTGTTATTCTGATGTTAAAAGCAATGTTGAAAAAGAAAAATTATTCAACAATATTGAAAATAAATTTATAAAATTATATGAATCATTATATTATTTATCAGACAAACAAGAGCTTGTATGTATCAATGGTAATTTGTATCCATTGAATTTTGATGAATATAAGTTAGCGGTAAGAAATGCGATGAAAGAAAAGCCACTATGTCAAATTTTGTATCCCTCATTACTTATGTTTTCTGTTGCCGGTTATGATTTAACACATCAGTTTTTCTTTTTAAAAGATAACGATGAGTTAGTATCACTCCAAAAAACAATAAAAAATTTGGTAGACAGTGTAGGCCTTAATATTATCCAATAAATGAAGAGTAACTTACAAATAATCATTCAAGCCATTTCTGCGATCCTTATCGCAGAACAGAACTAATCATTTATCAACTATGTAATCTACTTCGCAAGTTGGTCAATTAATTTGTCTTTTTTAGTGGTAATGGTGACAGGTTGGTCTGTATTGAATCCGAGTTCATTTAGCCAGTTGCCTTTAAGATAAAGCGCAGCGTATTTGCTGTAGTTGGTTGCCATTAGAGTGTCTTTGTCTTGATAGCGAATATTGAAGTAGCCAACGGTGTAGTGGCGTGGTTTATCTTTAGCTACTCTGTTTTTGGGTTTGACTATGAATATATATATTTAATAAAAAATAGGCTACGTAATGAAATATAATATAGATTGTACAGATAGTTATGAGTATTTAATTGATTTTGATAATTTAAGTGGAATAAGAAATTATTCGTCTTTACCTGAAATTGATCAGGAAACCTCAACTTGCCTCGTACATTTAGAAAATTTATCTGTAAATATGTACGATAAAGTATGGCGAGATCAGATACTTTCAATCAATATTAAAAGTAAGATTAATATTGATGAAGACTTAATCATTTTAGCCAAAAAAGCTAAGCTTGTTATAGAAAATATACGTTGTTATGATCTTATGGTTATTCATGATGAGAATAATTATTATTATTCGTCTGGATTACAATTTAATACTAAAGATCGTCTTATATCATTAGGTGGCTATGATATAGAACACTTGGATTCCAATATTTATAGTCGGGTTATTTTTAAAGGTAAAGTTTTTCTTGAATTAGAAGAGGAAAATATCATTCCCTTAATGATAGGATGTGATGATCAAATTGGTTATCAAGGTATACAAAAAATAAATAACGAAAAAGAAACAGAAGTCATGAAAAAGAATAAATCAATGGATTTAAAACGTTTTAATTCTATAAGATCATCAATATGGGAATTTGACTTTTTCATGAATTATTTTGTTAGTCAAGATGGTTATCATGAAGCAATTAAAAGTTATGTGTAGACTTCATTTTAAAATTTATGTGACAAATCAAGCTAAAGTATATTAGCTGAAATGGGAACAACTGCCAATAAACCATTAGACAAAACACATTTAGAGCTACAACACAGAAAAGTAAATGTTTAACTATACTGATTTCACAAATAAATTTAAGATATTATCTGTTGTTATTGAAAGTGAAATAAATAAAAAATATTTATTTAAATTGATAGAGGAAGGAATATCATCTCCAGATGATAGATTAGCTAACGCTACAGCAACAAGGCTTATAGAAGCAATAATCAACAACTCAACATCAAACCCAGAACAATGGAAAAAATTTGAGGAAGGACTATTAAAAATAGTCTAAAGAATATGCTTTAGCTTTTCGTAGTCAATAAGTATTTAAGGAATTCCCCCACCTAATTCGTGTGGATATTACTTATTATCTTTTAGATCTGCAAAGCAAGTTCAATAATTAACTTGCTTTGCTCAATATTAATGATAACAGGGTAGCCTACATAAAAGCTTATTTGGTTATGTTAAGCAGTGGTAGCAGGTTGCCACCTGTTACTGCTACGTTGTTTTGTTTTCCGTCTTATCTAACCAGTAATTTAATCTCCTTCCTGATTAAAAAGTCTTCTAAAAATATCTAAATCACAGTTTTATCTTCCTCTGATAACTTCTTATCAGACTCTATTCTATATGTTAAGCCGCTTAAACGCCGATCCGGACTCGGTGCTTAAGCGCTTAGGTGACGGTTATTATGAACAACAACTGATTAAGGAACAAATCGTTGGTTTGACCG
>NZ_JAFNOA010000015.1:0-3126 GCF_026536465.1 Gilliamella sp. B3172
TGACACTTAAATTATTCCCGGCGGCAATGGTGACACTATCGCCATAGAGCTGACTGCCTTTTTCGGTGGTATTATCGATTTGCGTTTGCGTAGTGGTGGTCGTTTTATTTAAAAAGCCTTTGCTCGAACTCTTATGGAACTCATCTAACTCAAATCGCTCCGACGACGTCCCGATAGCGATATCATTATCCGCATAAAGCCCTAATTGCTTACCGGCAGCAATATCGACCGTTTTGGCATCAATATCATGCCCGGCACTTAACGTCACATTATTGGCGGCACTGATTTCACTGCCAACGACATTGTGTTCATGGCTTTTACGATAATGTTTGCCGCCACCTAAATCTAACTTCTCTTCAATCTCAGCGGCAGTAAAGCGAATATCATGACCGGCGTGCAACGACGTATTACCTGTATCGGCATTATTAATAATCCAGCCGGCTTTAGCATGAATATCATGCCCGGCATCGATAACAATATTGCCATTATTCACCTGAATGATACTGGCCTGGTCGATATTGGTGGTGACATTATTACCACGGATTTGCGTGCGGGTACTGGACAGAAGATTGATATCATTATCGGCAGATAAATAGACCAGCTTATCACCGACTAACTTCCCGTAATTGGTAATATCATTTTTTGCATCGATTGCCACCCGCTCACCAAATACCGTGCCACTATTGGTGACATTATTGCCGGATAACTGAATATTTTTTAGTAGGTTATCGGAAGAAGATAAAACTGTGATTAAGATATTTTTAGAAGACTTTTTAATCAAGAAGGAGATTAAATTACAGGCTAGGTAGGACGGGTAAAAAAGTAACGTAGCAGTAACAGGCGACAACTTGCTACCACTACTTACCCCAACAATTATACGAGATAATTATTATGAGTGAGGTGCATTCAACGCTAAAATCAACCACAGACAAAGCACCAGCACCACAACTCACTGAGCGGTTTTATACCATTGGCTACGTGCCGCAAGGCACAAAGCCCAACCCCAGATCACAACTGACCATTAAAGGCAGGTGGCTGGAGCAGATAGGCTTTTATGTGGGCTGCCCTGTTATCATTAAGATTGAACAGGGCAAGTTGGTGGTTGAACTTGATTTGCAAGTTTAAAAATAAATAATAAAAGATCCCCCAGCTTGTTAAGGCGGGAAATAAGAAATTATTTATTGGGGTTTATATATAAAAATCTATTATCTAAATCCAAACCGAGTAAATCAACAATATGAAGTACTTTGTTATATTCATCTTCACTAATTTTCACATCAAAATCTGCAATATGATCACACAATGTTTCAAAAGCCAAAACATTTTCGGAATGATTAATATAATCCAAAGCATAATCTATTAACTCAGGATCTATCCTATCTTTTAAAGAATTACCAAATTCTTTTATACAATTGTTAACTAACATAATTATTTAACCTTTATAACTTTTTACTTAATTGGTTTATAATGAGAAGGAACTGGCGCCTTGTCCGGAAACGCAGTTATTATTTTTCCATTTGCTGGTTCATAAATAACTCTAATACGTACCCCATCTCTAATTTCGTATGCAGCCCATCTTGCAGGATTTCCTGCTTTAGTATAAAGACCACCAGTTCCACTCTGTGCATACCATTGTGTATTAGGCGATGTCGCAATATCCCCTATTTCATGGACAATTTTATCTGCAGACCAATCCTTAGGAAATGTGGTTTTATCAGGATTTCCTGGGTACATGTGTCCGCCACTTGTTGGTCCATCCCCATATAGTATATGCTGCTTAGCTTCAGGTGATAGAATATCGACATACTTCTGATTTTCAGGCGATATTTTTGCATTCGTTCCCTTACCAGCATTAATTTGTTGCTCTTTCGCTACATGTTCACCAAATTTACTACTTTCGTTATACTGTCGGCTACATCAGCGTCCGCCACAAACCCAAAGCCAAAGAGGCTTACATCCACTACAGCAAACACCCTGCGCTGCATCTTAAAGGTAATTGGTTAGAAAAATCTGGGTTCGGAAGCGGGCAACCTGTCACCATTACGGCTAAAAAAGGTAAGCTAATTGTCCAACTTGCGATGCAGATCGCAGATATAAAAAATCCCAGTTTTTACGCTGGGATCTTAATTATTTGCCAAAGATTTTAATCCCTAAACGACGACATTCTAAGAACCATATAACTCCCCCTGTTGGAATACCAAAAAAAGCAACTTTTAAAGCCAAGTAAAAATCTTTTATATTAAATATAAAGTCACCATATAGAAAATAGATCAGCATTGATACTACTAACTTAGTTAAAATGTAACAAATACCAAAAATAACAGGGACTATTATCAGCAAAAATAATAATGCTAAATATTTTCTATTTGTTTTCATCTTGCTTATTCTTTAAGTAAGTGTCAATTTCATGATTAATAACTTCACCTACAGCAGAATCAGCTGCACTTCCTACAATAGCAGGAATTGAACTTTGTTGTGCAGGCTTAGTTATTGTCCAAATTCCAATAGGAATCCACTCATATTGCTTTGATACTGGATTAAATAATTTCTCTAATGGACCTTGTAACATCTTGCCGCCAAGATAACCAAAACCAGATCCTATTGCACTAGCAGCAGCACCAATTAACGGATCTTCATCCTTTAAATAATTTGATGTTGCACCGCCTGCGGCATTCCAACCAACTGTCCCCCAAAACCCTGTCCCTGCACCACCAGTAACAGCACCAACTCCTGATGCAATTCCTACATCAGTCCAATTAATACTTCCATCTGGATTTAATGTATATTGCATTCCTGCATTAATGGCGCCACCCAGTGAACCACCAATTATTGCAGTATTAGGAAGAACAGCACCTCCTACAATTATACCTGTTGCAAAACCGCTTGCAATTGCTCTATCTCGAATCATTTCATTCGCATAATCTGTTGCTGCTTTTTCATCACCTTTAAATAGTAACAAACCATCTCGATAATCACGGTCAAATTCATCCATTACTTGCAAGGCCATAAAATTATTCTCAACCGCATTCTTCCCGGCAGCCATCGCCGCACCGGCAGCGCCGGTATCACCGCCACCGGCGGCAATCGCCAGGCCGGCTGCCAGCTGGGCGAGGGCGCTGATGTTTT
>NZ_JAFNOA010000016.1:0-3031 GCF_026536465.1 Gilliamella sp. B3172
CTATTATGATTTCTTATCGCTTTAGAAAATATACAATAAGTGATTATCACTATAATAAAAAGTTGAAATGGCAAAGGCGCATTATATTGGTTTTCAATTATGTTGCTTTAGCTGTTCAAATTATAATTGTATGTAAACTTAAAATTATAGTACGTTCTAATCAACATATTGCACAATCTGCATAATAATAGAAATGTGATTGCGCTATCAAAGTTAATATAAAATTTATCTGTTTTGTGATACAGATAACATTTTTAGTAAATGGATAAAAAATATTTTTTTAGAATACAAATATTATATCGATAATAATGATTAAAAAACAGCTTAAACAATCGGCTCTTGATTACTAACCATACTTAAATTCATTTCACGGTTTTTGAATAAATAACTAGTAGATAATAAGGTTAACGTTAGTAATTACTATACGTGACATAATCAAACTATTAAACAATAAGTATTTTATTTTTCAGATTAAGACTTTTTCTTCATACCAAGGTGTAAAATTATGTATAAAGAGGTGTTGCAAATAAGTTATTACGTAATCTTTCAATAAGTTATAATAATTTATTCTACTATAAAATCGCATAAATAAAGTTTTTTAGTTTGTTTTTTAATTCATTTGATATAGTATTATTTGTTCGAAGTTTGTTAAATGAAAATATTATAATGAGTAAAAAAATTGCTGTAATAGGTGATGATACAACAACCGGTGGTAAAGTTATTTCGTCATCAGTTCTAGGTTTTAACCATATCGACGCTATAGCATGTTTAGGGGATTATGCTTCATGCCCTAAGTGTAAAGGTTCTGGAAAAATTATTGAGGCGACTGATAAACTAATCGTTGAAGGCAAACCAGCTGCTTATGATGGGTGTATTATTGCATGTGGATGTCGTCCTATCGGTGTTAATCGAATTATTGCAACCAAAAGTCTGATATTTGTTGATGTAACAGCCTCCTATTATACAAATAAGTCAAATCCTATTAATAATGCGTTTTCAACAATTGCGCAAAATGATATTCACACACAAATTAAATCATTAGTAGCATCAAATGAAGATAAAACAAAGATTCGTCTTGACGCTCAAAATTTACTTAATTGTGCGCATGAAGTTTGTGAAAAACACCTTTACCATGATGATATAAAACAAGATTTTATTGATGATATTGATAATTTTGCCTCACACATTGTAAATCAAGTCGAAAGCGGAGCTATGAGTTATGAACAAGGCTCAAAAGCGATAAAATCTGAAGAAAAGAGTTTATGGGATCAAAGTCTTCACTGGTTAGGTCGGGGACTAAGTGTTTTAGGTGGTGCAGGCTTGCTGGCTACGGGGCTTGCAATGTGCACAACTGGTGGGGGTTGTATACTTGGCTTATATGTAGCAGCGCATGGAGCTAATAGTCTTTCAGAAGGGATAACCGGTGAGGATGGTTTTTTAAAATCAGTGTATCAAGATGCGGCGGTAGGATTGGGAATGTCTAAAGAGACAGGTTCTTTGGCTTATGATTTAGTTGATATTGGGCTATCTTTACATGGTAAACTTAAATTAGTTCCTAAAATTGATAAAAGTTTTGCAATTAATCAATACAATCATACTAATCCAGCAAAATTCAAATTATTTCATTATGGTAGAAAGGATTTGACACAAGCATATAGACAGATGAATAAATGGTTGTTAAGTATTGAAATAATAAGTGATGGTTTATCTTTATATGATATTTATGGAGAGGCTAAAAATATATTAGTTAAAGACAATGAAAGTAGCGAGACAAATCTATATATTTCAAATCCAGAACAGATTGATAATATAGAGAAAATTGTAGATAGTTGTGCAATAGTAATACGTATTACTACAGATCGAGAATCTGATGAAGATGACAAACATAATTATTCATTGTGCACGCGGTTGGATGGTACTACATATCGGCAATATTTTGATGACCATATCCAAGATGGATCTATTAAGTAAAAGGAATAACACAGATGATTATATTGATTTACATTGCGTATTACTTTTTTTCAATTTTGCCTATTATTATTACTTATCGCTTTAGAAAATATACAATAAGTGATTATCACTATAATAAACGTTTGAAATGGCAAAGACGCATTATGTTGGTTTTCAATTATATTGCTCTGGTTATCCAAATTATAGTTGTAGGTAAACTTAAAACTATAGTACGGTCTAATCAAGATTATGGTCCTCTTTTATTATCAGCATGTGTATTTCTAATTATTTATACTTTTCCAATATCCTGGTTAGAAAGCCCAAAAGAGTATTTAAAAAAGAAAAAATGGAAATAACAATAAATTTAGTGAAGTGGGCTTTTCGCCATTAACGACTGTCACATTATTTTCAAACAAATTGGAGGATATATGGCGACTTTAATATTACATAAATTAAATAACAAAACGGATTTGATCAAACCTACATTATTTCAATTAGAGCTGATGATTCAAGCTAGAGTGAAGTTTATCGCTATTTAAAATATATGTTAAATAAAAAAGAGAATTAATGGGATAAATTTTATTATCAAACCCCAGAAATAAAAAAGCCTACTCAATGAGCAGGCTTTTTTCATATAAAGATAAATAAATAGTTGTTAAGTTTTGAAATAGTAAGTGATGTTATGTATTTAAGTAAAATATATGAACCAAGCAAAAATATTTTTTAAATAATGAGCTTGATGAGATGAATCTATATACTTAAAATCCAGAAGAGATTGATAATATAGAGAAAATTGTAGATAGTTGTGCAATAGTAAAAGGATTACAGGTTAAAAATCTGATGTAAATGACCCACCTAATTATTCATTGTGTACGCACTAGGGGGATTACATATCGACAATATTTTGTTGCCAATATTCAAGACGGATCTATTAAGTAAAAGGAATAACACACATGATTATATTGATTTACATTACGTATTACTTTTTCTCAATTTTGCCTATTATGATTTCTTATCGCTTTAGAAAATATACAATAAGTGATTATCACTATAATAAAAAGTTGAAATGGCAAAGGCGCAT
>NZ_JAFNOA010000027.1:0-767 GCF_026536465.1 Gilliamella sp. B3172
CGTTATACCTTAACGGTTGACGGGTTAAATGCACCTGTTTCAGTATTAAAGGTTAATGGTGAAGAGCAGTTAAACCAGCCGTGGCAATACACAATAGAGTTTACCTGTACTGATAAACAACTATCGATTGAAACCCTGCTGAATCAAAAAGCTTCGTTCTGCTTTAATCCGTTTACCGGTAATTTGCTTAATACAGCGATACGCTCCTTAACGGACTTACCCACGGCAGGACAAGCCCGCACCCTTTATGGGGTAATTACTGAATTTAGTCTGCTGTCGGTCAGCCGGGATGAGGCGCATTATCGGGTGGTGTTATCGCCAAGATTAGCCCGGCTGTCACTGAGCCGCAACAGCGCTATCTTTCAAAACCAAAGTGTCATTAGTGTGGTTGAAACAGTGTTACGCAGCCATGAATTTACCGGCGTTGGTTACCGTTTAGAATTAAAAGCGGCCTATCCGGAAAGAGAATTTATTACCCAATGGCAGGAGAGTGATTTAGCCTTTATTCAGCGACTGTTAGCCGATATTGGTGTCTGGTTTCGTTTTGAAACGCATGCCGAGCATCATTGTGATGTCCTTGTTATCAGTGATGATGAACAAGGTTATCATCAGGCGGCTGATATTGAGTACAAACAGCCGAGCGGTATGACCGATGACGGCGTTGAAAGCGTATGGGATATCCGGTTAGACAGTCAGGTGGTCGAGTCCTCAGTCAGGGTGCAGGATTACAACTACCGGGATGCCAAAGCCAGTTTACTCAGTGATGT
>NZ_JAFNOA010000017.1:0-2618 GCF_026536465.1 Gilliamella sp. B3172
TATTACTTTCGATGTTGCTAATGGTATCAACAACCGTTTTGCTGAGCTGACCGCCAGTGGCGCCATTAAACTCGCTTCATTAAATGGTCATATTGAAAACCAACATGCCAAATTATTGTCTAATAACGGTATTTCATTACAGGCAATCAATATTGATAACCAATCCGCCTCGTTTAAAACCAATGGTCTTGTTGATATTAAGGCACAGCAAATTAATAACCGCCAATCTCACTATGTGGCAGAAAATATCCTGCTCGAAAGCAACGCTTTAAACAATCAGTTAGCCAGTTTAACCGCCAATAATAAAATTATTATTGATGCTAAGGACTTTGATAACGATCAAGGTTATTTACTCTCTGACAACTTATTACTCAAAACAAAATCATTTCGTGGTAATGGTACGATTAAAACGAAAAATGATTTATCGCTTGAGTTAGAAGACAGTTTTGTTAATGACAGTGAAATTACCGCAAATGGTCACTTATCGATTAGCAGTGAAAATGACATCATCAATAAAAACAAAATTACAGCCGGCAAACAAGTCAGCTTAAAAAGCCAACAACTTATCAATGAACAACAAGCAGAAATTAGTGCCGATTATCTGGCATTAAATCATCAAAATGCCACCAACTATGGCCTAATTAATGGCACAACAGCAATTATTGACAGTAACACATTAAATAACTTACAAACCGGTCGAATCTATGCCGATAATTTAGCCATTAACGCCATAACGCTGAATAATCGGGCACAAAATGGTACTGCGCCGGTCATTGCTGCCCGACAAAATTTTCATTTAGGGGTCAATACGCTCAATAACTATGCGCATGCTCAGTTATTGAGTCTGGGCGATTTTATTATTGGCGGCGAACTTGATGAACATTACAATGTAAAAGGTCAAGCCGAACTGATTGAAAACCATTCAGCAACCATTGAATCACACGGCAATTTATTTATTAATGCGAAGGTCATTAATAATATTAATGACCATATTGTCACTGAAATGCGCCAAAGTGACGAGCCACCGGAACATGAAGTCTATTTTCAAACGTCTGAGGGGGAAGGGAAAACCAAATACTCGCCTGATGAAGTGCTTTATCGCATCAAGAGAAAAGGTATGGGTAGTATTCCAGGCGTGTCTTGTGACGGACGTAAACGCTGTTTGTACAAATGGAATGATATTCCATTGCATTTACGTAATACCAAGTACTTACAAAGAATGTATGTTCCAAGTAAAGGTATAAACGGAGCGGCAAATTCCTGGCATTATGACATCTATAAACAAAAATATCGTACTGTATTGATTGAAACAGATCCAAGTAAAATCACTGCTACCGGTAATATTACGATACAAGGACAAACTTTAAATAATCACGACAGTAAAATTATTGCCGGTAAAAATGTCAATATTAATGTCGATCAGTTAAACAATATCTCGCAAGAAGTTTTATCAAAATATGTCTATTCGGGAAGAGTTAATTTACATAGAAGAAAAGATGAAGATAAATATAGATTTAGTTCCTATAAATATACAAAAGCCGATGAAGAGTTTATTGATAATGCATTAAATACGAATATTTTAGATCATCAAATATTTGAGCAGGCTCAATTAAACGATACCGCTCGTCAACCCACAACGGTTGAAAATACCCATCAACATGTTGATATTAATCAGCCTGTTCAAGATTCAGCTAAGCAACACGAAAAACAGATTGATAACCCGCATTTTGGGCACGATAACACAACGGCGGTTAACGCGACAATCGATAAACAGGAGGTTATCACCTCTGCAAATACCCCTGTCGATAATAATATTGATGACCATTTAAATCAGCAAAGCCAACAGGCGGATCATGCCGATTTAGCCACCGCCGATAAGGATATCACCCCGCCTAAAACTATCAGCATTTATGAGCCTAATTTAACCCTGCCGGATAACAGTTTATGGATCGTCAATAAAGATACCGATAAAAATTATATTATTGAAACCGACCCTAACTTTACTCAGCGTAAGAAATGGTTAAGTTCAGACTATATGTTAAGTCGCTTAAAAGCCGATCCGGACTCGGTGCTTAAGCGCTTAGGTGACGGTTATTATGAACAACAACTGATTAAGGAACAAATCGTTGGTTTGACCGGTCATCGCTATTTGCAAGGCTATGAAAATGATTTAGCGCAGTATCAAGCCTTAATGGATGCCGGTATTAGCTTTGCTAATCAATACGGTATTGCGCCGGGGGTGGAGCTGTCTGCTGAGCAGATGAAAGCGTTAACGACCGATATGGTTTTGTTGGTGAAAAAGCAGGTGGTCATTAATAATCAAGCTATCGATGTTTTAGTGCCGCAGGTTTACATTGTTAACCGCACTGAGCTCAGCCATGACGGTGCGTTAATTGCCGGTGATAATGTCTTTATTAAAGGTCAGGCGCTCAATAGCAGTGGATTAATTAATGCGAAAAAAGATATTCAGTTATCCGGCAATAATGTCACCAATAGTGGCACGGTATTCGGTGAGCGGGTGGCAATCGATGCAAAAAATGATATTACCAATTACGGGAAGTTAGTCGGTGATAAGCTGGTCTATTTATCTGCCGATAATGATATCAATCTTCTGTCCA
>NZ_JAFNOA010000018.1:0-2454 GCF_026536465.1 Gilliamella sp. B3172
GTGGCATCTTAGCTTATGCGCAAGAAGGCATTGCATTAACCAGTCCGGAAAACATCCAGCTATCAACCGGTAACAGCGTGAGTATTACGGCGGAAAACCAAACCGACATTACGGCATTAAAAAACATCACGGTATCTTCGGGAGAAGCGATAGGATTATTTGCCCACAAATCGGGGATGAAGGTCTTTGCCAATCAAGGGGATATTGACATACAAGCCCAAAATGCCAACCTGAATATGGCCGCAAAACAAGATATCAACATAGACAGTGTTGACGGCAAACTGACCATTACCGCCAGCAAAGAGCTAACCTTAATCTGTGGCGGCTCGTATATCAAAATCAGCAGTAAAGGCATAGAGCTTGGCACACCAGATAACGTTAAGCTTAAATGTAATGTGATGCAGAAGATGGGGCCGAAAAATATGGCCCGTAATCAATTAGCATTACCGTATATTATTGGTGATTATGCGGTTAAATTTATCTGTAAAGATGAGACCGGAAAAATCTATGCCAATGAGCGTTATATTGCTACGTTACCCGATGGTAGGAAGATACAAGGGCAAACCGATAAAAATGGATATACCCAATCATTTCATTCTACAAATGAAAATGAAACAATTACACTGGAATTAATTAGTAGGTAAGTTAATCAATATGCCAAATGAGAACACTCAAAAATGTAAAGTTTTTACAGCCCAAACAAGTAAGCTTGAAAATGGAGAGGTTGCTGTTGAAGAAATTATATTAGAAAACGTACCGATACCTCTATTTGTGCTATTTGCTTATGGTGGCACTGGCGCAGAGGACTTTTTAAGAGCTGCCGAATTTAAAAAACAACGATTACAGTTTAAATACCCGGATGCGGAAGTGAGAATCATAAAAGGTTTTGAGCATCCACCACAATTTAAAGCTGAATGGACAAAACTATATAATGAATTAACTAACTCAGAAACAGCTTGTAAATATGCTTTGTGGCAAGTTCATTATTTTGGGCATGGTGATATACGTTATTTGACTTTCAGATATGATGCAAGAATATATTTTAACGAGCATGATAATATGAAACGTTTACCCTGGCATCCAAATGAAGGTATTTTTGTATTACATTCATGTCGAGGGGCTGCTTATGAAGATACAAGGAATAAAAAAGATATAGAAAATCAAAGTTGTTTAGCGAACACTATCTCAATACTTCAACAAACTCGTTGTTTGGGACAAGTGACTTATGGAAATTTTAATGCTCTTGACATAATAACTGATAATAATAAAGTGGCTATGCCATTAAGTAAGCGGGCAACTATTTTTTATCCAAAAAACAAATGGGAAGCAGATATTATAAATAAAGCAAAATATAGGTCTCATTATGCTTATAATTACGCTAAGAATTATTCGAAAAAACCGGTTGTTTTATGGGGTTATGCTTTACTAACAAATGATACGAAAGAAAGAACATTATACAACAAACAAATGTACGAGAATAATAAAAAAATTCAAAATTCAAGTTTACCAAAATTATATCCAATCTATCAGGAAATGGAAAAACTTGCGGGTAAAAATCAAATCCTTCCTTGCAGGGTATTTAATAATGGTAAGTTAGAAGAGCGCATTGTTGAAGTAGATGTATTTAATCAAAATGATTTGGAGTATATTTGATGAATTATTTTGTTAAAACGACCAAGTTGATACCAAAAAAGTTGATAATCTATGTAATTATTTTTTGTATTATTATCGTTCTTAGTTTTATCTATCTATACATTGATAATTCAAAAAATCTAAATCATGAACTTAATCAACCAGAAGATTTAATTATGGACTTTACAATTTACCCTTCAACCATTCCTGAAAATCAATTATTACGTATAGACGAAGCTAAAAAGCTGTATGAATCAGCATTTGATGATGGCGTATATTACGGAGTAACTCATCCAGAAAAGTTAATAAAATTTCTAAAGCATGCCTGGCAATGGGATAAAAATGCCATGCCGTATTATTACTCTCTCCTTACTTGGCATAAAATCTTTGATGAAGATTACAAAGAAGAAGGGATGATCTCATTTATAGAATTTATGGATAAGTATCGGGATCAGTTAGTGGATAGTGCAGGTAACCCATTAGTAGAGCCAGTAGTGTTTAAAAATTTTGATATGAGCAATTATTTATGGGATAAGTTTGCTGATTTAAAATATCCTTATTTTGCTTATAGTAAGGCTTATAGTTATGCGCCCTGTTGGTATGATGAACAAGGAATAGCGCAACTATGTACAGATGAGCAATTAGAAAAAAGTATTGAGTATTTAAACTATGCGATTGAAGGTGGTTATCATTGCTACGAGGATTTGATGGTCCGAATGTTATTTCAACAAGCCGCTCACTATAAAGATCAGAAATATGAACAGCTGAATAAATTAACCGAATACCGTAAAGTATTAAAATCAGACGATTTAAAACAGGCAA
>NZ_JAFNOA010000002.1:0-458475 GCF_026536465.1 Gilliamella sp. B3172
CCGAGCCAAAAGCGCAAGGCAAACAACTGGATATGCAAGGCGCGATTACCCAGCTGGAAAATGCCTTATCGATAGCCAAATCACTTCAGCAAGCAGCTCAACAATCGGAAGCCCACGATGCCGACACCGACAGTCAGGACCTGCTCAAGGCCAACTTAACTGAACTGGCCCAAAGTGGCATCTTAGCTTATGCGCAAGAAGGCATTGCATTAACCAGTCCGGAAAACATCCAGCTATCAACCGGTAACAGCGTGAGTATCACGGCGGAAAACCAAACCGACATCACGGCATTAAAAAACATCACGGTATCATCGGGAGAAGCAATAGGGTTATTTGCCCACAAATCGGGGATGAAGGTTTTTGCCAATCAAGGGGATATCAACCTGCAAGCCCAAAATGCCAACCTGAATATGGCCGCAAAACAAGATATCAACATTGACAGTGTTGACGGCAAACTGACCATTACCGCCAGCAAAGAGCTAACCCTAATCTGTGGCGGCTCGTATATCAAAATCAGCAGTAAAGGCATAGAGCTTGGCACACCAGATAACGTTAAGCTTAAATGTAATGTGATGCAGAAGATGGGGCCGGCGAGTAATGATCTAACAGCAAAATTGAATAATGATAATAAAGAGCTTGAATTACTGCTAAAAAAACATATAAGTTTTAATTCAAAAAGCTTTTCGGAATAAGTTATAAGGAAATAAGAAATGGCTATAAAAAAAGTAACTAACTTTATTTTTCCCGTTGGCACAAAACAGCTCACCCAAGATGCTTACTATAAAGCACTATCTGAGGCCGACAGTGGATTTTACCCGTTTGGTGACAATGGAATATGGCATGGTGGTATTCATATTGATCAATCAGTTTTAAATAAAATCGGTAATGATGAAAAGCTAGTATGCATGGCTAACGGTGAGGTTATAGCTTATCGCGTTAATGAAGTTTATCCTAAAATAGTGTACAACGATAATGTTCAAGTACAAACTCCTTATAAAGATCTCCAAAAAGTTGCCTATTTTTCCTCTGGCTTCACCTTAGTTAGGCACTACTTGCAGATGCCTAAAGTTGCCGATTCAAATGAGACTGGACCAGCATTGACTTTATACAGTTTATATATGCACCAGCTTGACTGGTATGGTTATGAGCAAAAGAAAAAAGACTATGGTGAAATTAAATATCCGCATTACTGGCAACCTGTGTCAGGCAAAGTCAATGAAGAAAAAGCAGAAGCTATTTATGGTAGTGTGATACGAGAAAACGGTAAGGATTCAAAGGCTGTTGGATTATTACTGAAAGGTAGTAAAGTGCGTTTAAGTGAACAAAAAAAAGGGAAGTCTGGATGGTATAAAATCACTTCAATAACTCAAGGTATATTGGTTACGACAAATGAATTTAAAAATGAATTAGGGTCTACTTCGGGTTATGTATGGAAAGGGGATATAGGAACGAGCGATACAGACAGACCGACCGGAAATAAAGCGGAAGCTGATAAAGATTATGAAGTATGTCGGGAAGATAATTACAAGGTAGATGCCCCTGAAAAAGAAGTGAAAGGAATTGCCGTTTATGAGGCTGCCGATGATAAACAAAAATTAACATATTTGCCAATAACAGCGACTTTCGAATTCGATGGTCAAGAAAATGGCTATGCTAAAATTCGGAAAATTGAGGGTTGTTCGATTCCGCCTGCTTTAGTCGTTGAAAATGGTGAAGAGGATGCACCTCATAAAGGCTATGTTAAGATGGAGTCAGTGACTTTAACAGCGCTAAAACCTGAAAATTTGAATGAAGTCATTGTACTAAAACAACCCATAGCAATAAAAAAAGGTGATTTTATTGGTTATCTTGGACATAATGTAAGCCAAAGCCAGCGTTTTGATGAGTTCAAAGAACCTGCATTATCAACCGTTAAGCGCACATCAGATGATAAATTACCCATATTAACACATATTGAATTATTTACCTGTGATGATTTGCCGGCTTTTATCGAAAAAACAAAAGCGTTAGCCAACAATTTACCTGAATATGAAAAAACGATTATTTTAGTCGAAAAAAATGCTCAATTAATTCAAGCTACCCAACCCACTGGTTTTTTACATAAAGGATTGGGTGTAAAATTTATTAGCCATACTAATAGTTATTACGTAAAAATCAAACCAGAATATACTTTAAATTTATCCATCATCCCCTCTTTGGACACTAAAACTGGAGAGATTATGAAAGGTAATGGTAAAAGTTACTATTTAACGCAGGAAGATAAAAAGAATCTGTCTGAATGTTACAAATTAGAATATCCCCAATTAATCGAAAGTGATATTCCTGATAAAGTGGAAATTGTCAATGATGTTTTTGCAGATAGTACAATCCTTAATAAAGATATGACGACATCATCTATTAAAATACGTTTTAGTCCAGAAAACGTGTATTACTGGATAGCATCAAAAGATGTTTCCCACCTTATAGGTCTAGACGGGCAATTAAATAGCACAATAGATTATTGGAATAATTTTCCGTTATCATTAAATAATTTACCAGCAGCGACCGACTATAATACTGTTTATTATCCTAAAACAATTTCTCTCAATTCTTCATTAGAATACGATGAAAGTTTTATGGCGATCGATGATGCTGAGCCTGATGTTATTTGGCGATATATCCAAGCGGGAAACAATCAAGGTATTCCTATACAAGGTTGGATAAACACAAAAAAAGGTGCACAACAGCACATAAAACTCGTTACACCATGGCATTGGCCAGGGTTTAATACTATTGAAGAAAAAGCCACTATTGGTGAGTTATCCAATAAAGTTAGTAAGAATAAAGTGGCAAAATTGGATTTAGCCGATTACACACCAATAATGTTTGCATTACATGAAATCTTGACTCAATTACCATTAAATTTAGTAATACTAGGACAACAACCGCCTCCTTTTAATCGCAAAAATCTAAAAGAGGGATTACGTAACGCTTGGACAGCAGAGCTGATAGGGCATCTGTTAGTTAAATATGAAAGTGAATGGTATGCAGACGAAGCGCTATCGAAATGGAATCAAATAGATGATTTGTTTGAAAAAGAAAAACAAGAGAAAAAAGATTTCATATCAAAAGAGTTAGATAAGATTGGAATAACTAATCCATTTGAACGAAATATTGCATTACAAAAGTTAGATGAAGCTCATAAAAATGCAAAGAAAAACTGGCAAATCGAAAAAGAAAAGCGAATAAAACCCTCGTTATGGTGGAAAGGCGTTGCCGACAAACAATCCTCTCAATCAACCAATACTAACAATGATGCACCGACACTAACTAATCTATCAAAAGACGGCAAAGCATGGTTTATTCATCCCGTCGCAATGGTGGATTATTTTCCTGGAGCGGGAATTGTGACTTATCATATCTATCATGATGGAAAAATCGAAAAGCATATACCTGAAAAAATACTCCCCAGCTATGAACAAAAATACAAATATGTCTATCATGATAAGAATAAAAAAATACATGAGTTAGGTATTTTTACTGTTTATGTGACTAAGGCTATGGCGAGAGGAAATATTCCGCAAGAACATGACGTGGAATTAATTAATGTTAAGGAATTTGAAAATGGATACATTTCATCTGATGGTAGTGTTAAAGCAAAATTTGCAACATTTAATAGTGATCATAATCGATGGTATATAAATCCTAGTTGTTTTGCTGGGTTGCTCGGAGCTATGTTAGAACTAAATGCTGATTATTTAGGCTTTAACGGATTTAGCACTCATGACGCTAAGTCTGTAGAGAGCCAATCTCATATTAATGGGATTGCAGGAGACCTAAGGTATATATCAGAAAATAGAAATGGTGAGCCAATGTTGCTGTCTTATTCAACTTTTGATTTCGATGAGCAAGAAAAATTTAATACTGCATTATATAAATTTGGTTGGGCTAGAACGTCGTTAATGTATTCGGAATATTTTACATATAAGAAACAATCAAATACTTTACTTAAATATACAAAACATATGAAAAAAGATCCGCCAAATGGATATAGACATCATCATCATTTACATATATGCGGTTTTGATTTTAACTTAATTATAAATGTACAGGATTAAAAATGATCAGATTTCAATTTTTCTATATATGTATTTTATTAGTCTCGTTCTTTTCTTTTGCAGAAGATAAAAATCTTAATAATATCCTTTATGAATTTAAAGGATATTCAAAAAAAACATCTTCCTATCATTCTTTGAAAGACTTTTTTGCGGATAATAATCAAATATATGATGAAAAAAATCCATTGAATGCGCTTTTTGATCCCAATACACCTTTATTAAGCATGGTTGAGCATAGAAAACCTTACACAGGTGAAGCTATATTATTTAAAAAGCTTCCGCTTGATAACAAGCTAAATGTGTACCTTTTTGCTTATTGGGATCGTAATGATCAAGATTCATATTATAACCTTCCATCTCTTGAATTACAGATTTTTGATAAGAGTAATCAACTGATTAGTAAAATGATTGTTGTGGATGGTGCACAAGCAGAGTGCTCAATCAATAAAAGAACACGTATTTATAAAAATAAGAAATTTGAAATAATAGAATCAGAATATTGCATTGATATAGAAACAGATAAGCTTATGACTGAACAACATAAGGTAAGTTATTATTTAATTGATAATATGGGTAATATTAATTTTGAATAACGATTGTGACAAAGTTTAAATTAGACTAATCAAAGGCATTTTATCATCACCTTTATTTTTCTATATTAAATAATATTCTAATAAAAAATACAATATTAATTAAGATGTTGTATTAAGCATGAATAACATTGAGGAAATTTAATAATGAAATATATTCAAAGATTTATCATAATCTGTCTATTATCATTATTTAATGTAAATATTGCATTGTCAGAAAATTATAAGAGTGATTTACCTTACTATCATAAAATTAAATTACCCTATTCTTCCAATCAGTTAAAAAAATATTATTATTGGGGAGAATATGGCTTATATCTTTCCCCTAATATGCCATTTCCATTAAGATTTACCAATAAAGAATTTTCATTTAAACCAAAATTATTTGAATATCTTACTAAAACAACTTTTTATTTTCCTCATTGTTATTTTTATTATAAAGACATTTTATATAAAGGCATTATTCAAATGGCTATAGGTGAAAATGATGAGAAAGTTTTTACTTTTCAATTATATAGTTATGGTAATAATGGAAATTTGATTGATGCTATACTTTTGTACAAAATTCAAAATGGCGAAATATCCTATTGGAATGATTTTATAATAAAGCCTGATGGTAAAATATTAATAAAACAACATCAACAACAAAATCTATTTGAGCTAGATGAAAATCCAAAAGATAAAAAAATTTATACCAAAGAAAAGAAATATCAAATGAGTTCTTCAGGCTTTTTTAACACAATAAAGGATTAGTAATGAAAAATTTATTGTTTATCCAAATAGTTTTATATTTTGTCAGTTTTTGCTGTTATGGAGAGGAAATTAATGTTATTGAGAACTATAAAGGTAAATCTTTTCTTAACGCGATAGATATCTCTAAACTAGCAAAAGATTGCGAAAAAACCGATAATTTTTGGCATATTACAAATACTGAACGAGAAGAAATACTTGAGCGTTGTCCAATTAATCAAATGGCTTCATATTTTGATAATTTATATGACGTTATTAGAAATAATATTGTTATATATGATGTTGATGATTTAAAGCTTACTATTAATAAAAAAATCTATAATAAAACCGTTAATAATAAAATATATCCAGTTAAAGAGCTTAACTTATCTCTTATTCATGAAGGAAACCTTGAAGATAAAATTATACTGGCAAATAGTTCTTATGATGTTGAAGGTTATTATTGGTTAAGTAATCAATACTATTATATATCACCTAATATGGATATTTATATATTATTGGCAAAAGATGTCGAAACCAGTATAAAACCAATAATTTGGAAGCATTACCAAATAGATAAAAAAAGTTTACAGTTTCAACTAAAAGCATTATTAATTGACGAAGGTTATAAATATCAAATTATTTATCCTGATCAATTTAAAATTCTCGAAGGTTCGCTTGAAACTTCAAAATATCAAATTAATAAACTAAAAACTTGTTATCGAGAAGAATACTCAACCAGTTGTAGTATAGAATCTTATCGTTACTATCATAATATTTTATCTCAAAAATTAAATTTTCTTAAAACTAAAAATCCTCATGCTAAAGAGTTCATGGAAATAATAGATAAAGAAATCAATATGGTGTGTTTAACTTCACAACCTCCAAATTATCAGGATGAAACGAAGAATTTTACCTATAAGATTACCAAATGCTTAACAGAACAACTACATCAAAAAATAGAGGACATAGATCAAAAATTGGCGGAATATTATCCTCACCAAAATATTAAATAGTAATAACTTCTACAATTTTGATCGTTTAGTAATACTGTTTTACTAGTGCTTGACATGTAAATGGAAAAAGTATTGCCACAAAATACATTAAAAAAGTTAAAAATTTAACTGATTGGGAAAAAGATAAAGAATTTGTTAAGGCTTTGGCTAAATTCCATTTTGGAACGTTTCGAATAGGAGAAGATATTTATGACTTATTTAAAGATATATCAGGAGCAGTAAATGGATACAGATTACATAATAGCCATTTGCATACAGAAAATTTTGATTTTAATACCATTAAAATAATTGGATAATCGAAGAGTTAAATTAGAAGGTTAAAGGGAATGAAAAAGAATTTTTTAACTTTGATTTTATTGTTTATTTTCTCTATAGGAATTGTTCATTCAAATGAATCACCGGATATTTGGGATTATTATAAAGTTTCAAAAAATTCTGTTTCTGGTAATAAATCAGGTTATAGCAGAGAATTTTTAACGCAAAAGTATCCGCGAATTAAACTAATATTAATTGATGGAAATATTATAGTTGATACAATTTGTCTTATTCACTATGAAACATCAACAAATCTTACTACACCTTTATCTTATTGGAAAACTCCAGAAAAAGTAGAAAAATATAAAAAAATTTTTTCAGAAGAAGGGATCCTTTTAGGAGATCAATTTGAGGTAATAAAATTTCCTAATAATCATGAAGATAAATTATGCTTGGAAGAGGGTTTAACTGATTTAATAAAGATCGATAATTATTTTGTTTTTCTAACTAAGTCAGATTACTTATTAATATTTTCGAAGCAATTGAAAAAAAATAATGAATCGCCCATAACTTATCGAGGATTTAATTATAAGATACCAAATCGGGAATTTAGTTGGTTTGGTCATCCCATGTTGACAAATAAAAAAATTGTAGAGGAAATGAATAAGAAGTGTGATTTTCCCGATGATGGATCTTATTATAATTCTTACTTTGCCAATGAATGTGATTTAAACGAATTAGGTCAATATTTTGGTAAAGTTAGTGACACTTTATTTAACAAAAAGAAAGAGATATATCAAAAAGGAGAATATCGATACAATTTAACTAAAAAGCAGCATGGAGAGTTTGATTTCGAAATATTTTTGAATATTGAAAAAAATAATAAATTAATAGATAAGTTATCAATTTTTAAAGAAAAAATTTTAGAATCGGCTGCTTTTTCACAGAATTACTATATTGATAAAAATTTTAAAAATATTTGGTTATTAAATTATGTTGGTAGTGACGATACACAATATATTGAAAAATGGAGACATTATAAAATAGATAATAGTGGGCACTTCAAGTTATTGGAATCGATTTCATGTAAGCGTCGTGATAGACAAAGAGTTGTAAAATGTCACAAAGATTAAGAATGTCATCGTTAAAGTTTTGCTACCTCATAAGAAAATTTTAGGTTTGTGAACTATCGGCTAAAGTTGTGTAGATTAAATGGCTAAACTCGATTTAAAAGATTATAGCCCGGCAATGAAAGAGGCAGAAGACAGCTCAAAGCAACAAACAGAAACTTCATCAACGCCAGCCACCTTGAGTCAAAATGGAAGGGTGTGGTTTATGCATCCTGTATCTATGATAAATTATTTCTCTGATAATAAGATTCTTTTCCAAAAAGGCGATAAAGATGAAATAATTCGAGAAATCAATATCCGCCTTGCCGGTTTTGGTGGCAATGTCCCGACTGATGAGTTTACGGAAAGAACGGAAAACATGATCAAACAGTTTCAACGCGACTATATGAAAGTTGAAGAAACGGGAGTTGTTGATATGCAAGTAATTGAAGCGATTGATAAGTTTCAAGAGGAATACCCAATAGAAACATATTTTGCTCAAGCTAAGTGTAAATGTTCAACTTTTACTAATCTAAAAGAGCCAACTTGTGATGGATTTGGTTTAAATAAAACTAATAATGGAAAAACAGGTAAAAATTATGCATCAGGAATTGAATATCCAGGCTTACATAGAACTTTGTTTTGGGTATTACGAAGCATTATGTTTTATATTGATTCAGATGAAAGATATCAACATTTGACAGTTGATATCGTATCTTCTGGTTATAGATGTTGGACGGATAATAATTATCATAATCGAGTAAGTACTAATCATATGGGTAAAGCGCTCGATATCCATATAATTAAAAAAGAAAAAGCGAAATCTGAACACACCAACGATGAAAGAATAGTTTGTTGTGATTTAGTTAGAGATATTTTGACGGAAAAAACAAATGCGGAATATAGATGGTTTCATTCTAATGGCATTGCTTTAGAAAATAGTTATACAAGGTATCATCCAAAAAAAGGACGTGATAATAAAAGTATAGCGAGCAATTGGGTTCATTATGATGTTCGCGTGTTTGAGAGTAAATTTTTAGAAAATCAGTTTTTTGTGAAAACAGAAAAAGATGCCAATGGTAAATATTTAAAAGAGTTGGTTAAAAATTAGAGGAACTAAAAATATGCATGGGTTTTATCTTTCTTTAATTAAAAAGAATATAATGTTAATAAAAATTGTATGTTTATTGTATGTTTTTTTTAATTTTTCTAATGTTCATGCTAAAGATATTGAGCAACCCGACTGGATTTTAGATGAATATGTTGAAAATTATAACCTAATGAACAAAAATAATTATAACTTTGATTATTTAAACAATTTGAGAGTTAAATTAGTCAATAACATCATTTATATTAATAATAATCAATATAATGTTAGTGTACGTCAGATATCTGATATATCCCAATTACTGACAAAAGACCTAATAGAAAAACCAATCATTAACGAATTTATTTTACCAACAGGGGGGATAAATTATTTACAATTTGAGAGTGTTTTAGATATTAATTTAGCTAAATTATTATTACCAAAAGACAGATTGATTTTAGGCAAAGGACAGTTGTTATTTATAAATGAATCTTTAGTTGCGTCTTTTTTAAAACCTAAAGACAAAAATTCATTTCTAACATTAGCTAATAAATTTCCTGCATTAGATCTACCAATTAATTCTCAAAGCTCAACTGATTTTATTAAGGATGAGAATTATCACAATTATCCTCAAAATATATCAAGAAGTTATCTATACTATTTAAAATTATTTGATAACAATAGTTTATATGAACAGTTAAATAATTATTTAACTAATTTAAATGGTATAAAATTACCAAAAATAAATAATGTAATAAATCCAATCTTAATCATTGGCACTCAAGAGAATGAAGAAAAAATAGTTTATCTTTACCTTTTCTCCGAACAATTTAATTATTCCGATAAAATTATATTGTCTTCTCAAATTGGTATGACAAGACATAATCCTGCAACAGGTGATTTACCAATCGGATTTATTTATTACAATATTGATAAAAACTATTTTATTGAGCGCCACCAGCGTTTTGAAGATGAAACAATAGAAGTACAACATTTTCAGGTGACGAAAGAAGGGAAGTTTCAGGAGTTACCTGTCACTTCAAATTGCTACAGTGAATTAGCGGTTAAAGATAACAAAATACATTCAACAAAAAGCCTTTTACTAACTAATAAACAAGCAAATAATTATATGCGCTTTGAAAGCAACATATTCAATGAGCTTTATGATATTACACTAACCTTAAATCCTGCTGATAAAAAGCTTTGTGTTAATTATCAACAAGCCTATTCATTTACCTTTGGTAAAGCAAAATCAAAACAATTATTTGGTAATGAAAAACACTATCAACAGCAAGTTGAAAATTTTAAAAAATTTAATATAGATATTAGTAATGAGTTGGAATATATCATATTTGACAATATCGACAAATCACCATTATCTAAATTTCTACTAAATGGAAATAAAGCGATTTATATGAATGAAATGCTCTTTATTGTGGGTGAAGATTATCTCGCAGCCTACAGACAGCCTACAGAAAGTGAATTAACCTATCAAGAAATGAATTAGGATTAAGGTTAACAATATGAAACAAAGTAATTACTATTTTGTATTATTTTCTCTAATATTGAATTTAATAGCATCATCAGCGATAGCTGATGAAAAAAAAGCGCCAGATAATTGGGGAATTATTTATGATATTAGTGATTCATTAGTAAATGAAACAACGATTGATTTTGATATAAAATTACGAAGTAATAAATTTTATTTTAATAATCAGTCGTTTTTGATTGAACGTAATACGATGCCTGCAGAAGATTTTTTTATAAGCAATAATATAGAAAAAACATATTTTGCTTTAAAAAAGCAGCAAGCATTATTAGAGTATAATTATAATATTAAATTAAAAGATAACATTACTTATCTTCAATTTGATAAAAATATTGATAATAGCCTATTAAAACAGTATGTAACACAAAACCGGCAGGTAGTATTATTGGATGATATGCTGCTTTTGTTTGGAAACGAAGGTAAGCCAGTATTTTATTCAAAACCTTATTTTGAAAAAGAATTTATTAAACAAGTTCCTCAATTGCCCATAATCAATGTTCCGTTTAATGCAAACGATGCTTTTATTTTATATCGAGACGATGTATTAAAAAATTTATCCATTCATTTTAAAAATTTTTTAGATCTTCCTTGGTTTGCAACAGATATATTCGGAGCAAAGTACCCTTCTATTTCACCTCTTATAAATCCAATATTTATTGATGTAGGTTGGGATAGTGGTGATATTGATTCATATTTATATCTGTTTTCTAATGATTATAAGGTTCTAGATAAACTGTTGTTATTTAGTTATATAACTACAACTCGAGGCGGACCTGGCGGTAGCGGTTACCCTGTTGGTTATCGTTATTTTACGATAGATAAAAACTATTTAATTGAGCGTCGCCAACGTTTTGAAGATGAAACAATAGAAGTACAATATTTTCAAGTGACAAAAGAAGGAAAGTTCCAAGAGTTACCTGTCACGTCAAATTGCTACAGAGAATTAGCGGTTAAAGATAACAAAATACATTCAACAAAAAGCCTTTTACTAACTAGTAAACAAGCAAATAATTATATGCGCTTTGAAAGCAACATATTTAATGAGCTTTATGATATCACACTAACCTTAAATCCTGCTGAGAAAAAGCTTTGTGTTAATTATCAACAAGCCTATTCATTTACCTTTGGTAAAGCAAAATTAAAACAGTTATTTGGTAATGAAAAACACTATCAACAGCAAGTTGAAAATTTTAAAAAATTTAATATAGATATTAGTAATGAGTTGGAATATATCACATTTGACAATATCGACAAATCACCATTAGCTAAATATCTACTAAATGGAAATAAAGCCATTTATATGAACGAAATGCTCTTTATTGTGGGAGAAGATTATTTCGCAGTCTACAGACAACCTACAGAAAGTGAATTAACCTATCAAGAAGTGAATTAGGATTAACGTAATGAATCTTTTCCTATTATAAGTTTATGCGGTTTTGTCATATTAAAAAGTAAAAACAAGTCAAAAAGAGTTAATTAAGTAATAAAAGAAGATGCGATTAACTAAGTTTGAAGCTAAATAAAATGTTGAAGAAAGGCATTATAAATGGAATGAGCGAAGAAATTTAAGAAAAAAAGTAAATAGCAGAAAATTTTCATAACAAAAGAATTCGATGAATGTTTTTGTACTGATGCTACAACTTTACATAAAGAAAAATTAATTACATTTATTTATTGTTAATTTATGGTTGAGATTAATAATGTTTAAAATTATAAGTAGGTTTGTCGGGTTATTTTTGTTTTGTTACATCGCAATAATAGCCAATACAGAAGCAAAAAATAACGCCAATGATTCGGTAAAAGATGAAACAATAGAATGGCAATTCATTAATATTAACTACCAATCTAATTCTACAACTGACTTTGAGCTAATTGACCAAATTTACAGAAGCTTAAAAAAAATATCTGTTAAAAGTAATAAATATCAATTAATATTTGATGATAAATACTTGTTAAATATAAAACAAAATAAAGCCAATTTTGCAGCAAATATTCAGAATTTATTACACAAGGAATTGAAACGACTAAATTTAACTAATGATCAGCAAGATAATCAGAATTTTATAATTGAAACATTACCAGATCAATATAGTTTAAATGAATCATTAGTGTTAAATTCTGACTATCTTTTCTTATTTTATAATAACAATATTATTTTAACATACAAAAATAAACAGAAGGTGCGCAATGGGTTGGCAAATATATATAATCAATTACATACTGTTACTCTTCCATTAAATGATAGTTATTGGTCACCAGAAGAAAATGATGGTTTTACACCTATACCCAATGAGTTTAATTATTTTTTTAAAGGTATGCTCGATGACGATTACCTTAAAGCAATAAAATTAAAAGAATATAATAATATAAAATTACTTTTATTATCTTCATATTCTCTTTCGGGTTCACCCCAATTATCATTAGTCAGCCTTTCCAATGAGTTTAATTTCATTGATCGATTGGAGTTAGGTGAACATTTTGAATTAGAGGATGGGGGTGTTTGGAACAAATTCCTTATTGATAAAAATTACTGCATCACAATACAAAAAATCGAAAGCCCTTATGATGGCTCTAAAAGACAAACAATTTTATTAAATCGAACAAAATATGTTATTAATGAAAAAGGAGTTTTTATTAAGTTAAAGAGACAATAAATTTTGTTTGGCTGTTAAATAAATTTTAAAGGTTAAGCAATTAGTATAAGTTTGCTAATTAATGAATAACTATGGAATGAAGATTTAAAAAAATGGGAAGAGGGATGTGCCGATATGATAAGTACAAGGAAATATTATTGGTTAAAGAAATTTTTTTGTTTAATTCTCATTTTTATTTTTTATCCTTATTGTTATGCCAAAAATATAAATAGAGATCAAACATACTGGATTTTGGACAAATATGTCAAAAATCATGAGATAAAAAAACACAGTAACGAGGATTATTTAAATAACCTCAGAGTTAAGTTCGAAAATAATATATTCTATGTAAATGATAGTAAGTATTCAGTCATTCTAGGAAAAGCTGAAAACATATCTAAATTAGTACCAGAAAGCTTATTGCATACTGATTTACTTGAATATTTCACTTTACCCAAAAACGAAATAAATTATATACAGTTTGATTCTTCAGTAGATAGTGAGTTTTCTGAGCTATTATTACCAGATCTTAAGGTAATTTATTTGAATGAAGAGTTAATTTTTATTAATCAGCAAATGGCTTTATCTTTTATAAAATCAGTGGGTCAAAATTCATTTAAAAAGATTAGTAAAACATTTCCATCTCTAAAACTACCATATAATTCCCGAATTACGGGAAATTATGTATGGGATAGCAACTATAATGATTTTTATTATTCTATATTCAACGAAAATAAATTTTACACGCAAAATATTCCCCGAAATTTTCTTAATTACCTAGAATTAACTAGTAATAACAATTTAAGCGCACAATGGAACAATTATATAGCTAATATTTCAGGTATAAAACTTCCCTTTATTCACAACAAAATTAGACCAATTTTAATTGAAGGGATTCAAGAAAATGGCGAGAAAATAACTTATCTCTATTTATTTTCAGATAATTATATGTTGCTTGATAAGCTTCTTTTAAGAAAAGTAGATGGATTAACTAGAAAAGAATCTCAAATAGATGATCTTGCCCAAGGATTTATTTATTTTGAAATTGATGAAAACTATCTCATTGAACGTCAACAACGTTTTGCAGATGAGACAATTGAAATACAACATTACAAAATTACCAAAGATGGAAAGTTTAAAGAAATACCCGTAACATCAGATTGTTATAAGAAATCTACCTCTAAAGACGATAATCCTCAATCTAAAAAAAGCCTTTTGTTAACGAGTAATCAAGGGAATAACTATTTGCGTTTCGCTGATGGCTTAGAATATGATGAATTTGAAAGTACGATATTAACCCTTATGCCAAATGAAAAAGTTTTTTGTATTGATTATCAGCGATCTTTTCCTATTACTTTGGGTAAAATGAGTTCAAAGAAATTTTTTAATAATAATGAATTATATCAATGGTATATTGAAAAATTTAAACGTTACAACATTGATATAAGTGAAGAGTTGCAATATATAACAATTAATAATATTGAAAAAAAAACCATTTCAAAATTTTTATTAAATGGAAATAAGGCGATTTATATGGAAGATACTTTATTTATTGTGGGTGAAAATCATTTCGCAGCTTACAGACAACCAAATGAAAAGCAAATAATTAATCAGGAAAACAATTAATACATTTAAAAAATAGATAGCTGAAGATTTTTATCAATTAACTCACTAAAACAGGTGATACTGCTGACAAGGATTGTGTTTTAGATGAAAAACGCCATTAAGAACGGAATATTTGTCTTAAATTGCCCAAAACAAGTTAGACAGAAAAAATAACTAAAAAGAGTTTTTAACAATGAGGCAACATCATGGGTACATTTTGATGTCAGAAGTTTTGAACTAGATTATTTGAAAGATGAATATTTTGCTCAAAGCGTTGAACAAGTCAATGACGCATCAATGCAAAGATTAATTACTAATAAAGGTTAACAATATGAAACAAAGTAATTACTATTTTGTATTATTTTCTCTATTATTAAATTTAATAGCATCATTAGCGATAGCTGATGAAAAAAAAGTGCCAGATAATTGGGAAATTATTTATGGTATTAGCAATACATCTGTAGATGAAACAACGATGGATTTTGATATAAAATTACGTGGTAATAAATTTTATTTCAATAATCAGTTGTTTTTGATTAAACGTAATACGATGCCTACAGACGATTTTTTTAAGAGTAATAATATTGAACAAGCATATATTGATTTAAAAGAACAGCAAGAGTTATTGGAGCATAATTATAATATTAAATTAAATGATAACATTACTTATCTTCAATTTGATAAAAATATTGATAACAGCCTTTTAAAACAGTATGTAACACAAAACCGGCAGGTAGTATTATTGGATGATATGCTGCTTCTGTTTGGAAATGATGGTAAGCCAGTATTTTATTCAAAACCTTATTTTGAAAAAGAATTTATTAAGCAAGTCTCTCAGTTGCCCAGAATCAATGTTCCGTTTAATTCAAACGATGGTTATATATTATATATTGATCGAGTTTCAAAACAAATATCTCTCCATTTTAAAAATTTGTTAGATATTCCTTGGTTTGCAACAGATATATCTGGAGCAAAGTACCCTTCTATTTCATCTATCATAAATCCAATATTTATTGATTTAGGCAGAGATAGTGGTGAGACGGATTCATATTTATATCTATTTTCTAATGATTATAAAGTTCTAGATAAACTGGTATTATTTGATTACCGGACTACAACTCGGGGCGGTCCTGGCGGTAACGGTTACCCTGTTGGTTATCGTTATTTTATGATAGATAAAAACTATTTTATTGAGCGTCGCCAACGTTTTGAAGATGAAACAATAGAAGTACAACATTTTCAAGTGACGAAAGAAGGGAAGTTTAAAGAGTTACCTGTCACTTCAAATTGCTACAGTGAATTAGCGGTTAAAGATAACAAAATACATTCAACAAAAAGCCTTTTACTAACTAGTAAACAAGCAAATAATTATATGCGCTTTGAAAGCAACATATTTAATGAGCTTTATGATATCACACTAACCTTAAATCCTGCTGAGAAAAAGCTTTGTGTTAATTATCAACAAGCCTATTCATTTACCTTTGGTAAAGCAAAATCAAAACAGTTATTTGGTAATGAAAAACGCTATCAACAGCAAGTTGAAAATTTTAAAAAATTTAATATAGATATTAGTAATGAGTTGGAATATATCACATTTGACAATATTGACAAATCACCATTATCTAAATTTCTACTAAATGGAAATAAAGCAATTTATATGAACGAAATGCTCTTTATTGTGGGTGAAGATTATCTCGCAGCCTACAGACAACCTACAGAAAGTGAATTAACCTATCAAGAAGTGAATTAGGATTAAGGTTAACAATATGAAACACAGTAATTACTATTTTGTATTATTTTCTCTATTATTAAATTTAATAGCATCATCAGCGATAGCTGATGAAAAAAAAGTGCCAGATAATTGGGGAATTATTTATGGTATTAGCAATACATCTGTAGATGAAACAACGATGGATTTTGATATAAAATTACGTGGTAATAAATTTTATTTCAATAATCAGTTGTTTTTGATTAAACGTAATACGATGCCTACAGACGATTTTTTTAAGAGTAATAATATTGAACAAGCATATATTGATTTAAAAGAGCAGCAAGAGTTATTGGAGCATAATTATAATATTAAATTAAATGATAACATTACTTATCTTCAATTTGATAAAAATATTGATAACAGCCTATTAAAACAGTATGTAACACAAAATCGGCAGGCAGTATTATTGGATGATATGCTGCTTTTGTTTGGAAAAGATGGTAAGCCAGTATTTTATTCAAAACCTTATTTTGAAAAAGAATTTATTAAACAAGTTCCTCAGTTACCCACAATCCATGTTCCATTTAATGCAGATGATGCATTTATGCTATATCGAGACGGCGTATTAAAAAAGTTATCTATTCATTTTAAAAATTTTTTAGATCTTCCTTGGTTTGCAATAGATATATTCGGAGCAAAGTATCCTCCTATTTCATCTATTATAAATCCAATACTAATTGATGTATTCTGGGATAGTGGTGAGTCGGATTCATATTTATATCTGTTTTCTAATGATTATAAAGTGCTAGATAAACTGGTATTATTTGATTATCGGACTACAACTCGAGGCGGTCCTGGCGGTAGCGGTTACACGGTGGGTTATCGTTATTTTACGATAGATAAAAACTATTTTATTGAGCGTCGACAACGTTTTGAAGATGAAACAATAGAAGTACAACATTTTCAAGTGACAAAAGAAGGAAAGTTCCAAGAGTTACCTGTCACTTCAAATTGCTACAGTGAATTAGCGGTTAAAGATAACAAAACACACTCAACAAAAAGCCTTTTACTAACTAGCAAACAAGCAAATAATTATATGCGCTTTAAGAAAATTACATTCGATGAACTTGATGATATCACACTAACCTTAAATCCTGCTGATAAAAAGCTTTGTGTTAATTATCAACAAGCCTATTCATTTACCTTTGGTAAAGCAAAATCAAAACAGTTATTTGGTAATGAAAAACACTATCAACAGCAAGTTGAAAATTTTAAAAAATTTAATATAGATATTAGTAATGAGTTGGAATATATCACATTTGACAATATTGGCAAATCACCATTATCTAAATTTCTACTAAATGGAAATAAAGCGATTTATATGAATGAAATGCTCTTTATTGTGGGTGAAGATTATCTCGCAGTCTACAGACAGCCTACAGAAAGTGAATTAACCTATCAAGAAATGAATTAGGATTAAAGTAATGAATTAGGATTAAAGTAATGAATCTTTTCCTATTATAAGTTTATGCGGTTTTGTCATATGTTAGTAAGTTAGACGCAAGCAAACAAGAATCAACAAAACAAGGCTTAGAGCAACTAAGAAAAGATTATCAAAGTTTTCCGAAAAATGATAAAGAGGAGTCTGAAAAGAAATTAACATCGGAACAACTTAAATTATTGGGTTATATAAATAAGTTAGAAGAGAAATATAAGTTATGGGAAAAAACCAAAGAAAAAGCGACAAAAATGCTTTGGTGGGACGGTGTAGCCAAAGGTTTAACTAAGCAGAGTCAAAAGACAAAACAAAGCGACACTGAAAAAGATAAGACAGAGGACAGCTCAAAGCATCAAACAGAAACTTCATCAACGTCAGCCACCTTGAGTCAAAATGATAAAATAATTGAAAACTGGCTTTTTACCGAAAAAATGTGTGGGCAACTAAAGCTGAATCTTGGCATAATTTAAAAAGAAGAATGTTCCATGTCGAACTTAATTATAAAAGTCCAGATGTTCCTACTGATAATCAATATCAAGCCCTTGCAGATTTTTATATTGAGGCTTCGGATATTGAAGGATGTTGGCCAATAATAGTACCTCATATAGAGGTTGATAGGGGTATTGCAAATGGTCATGGTGATCTTACTGATTTTGATTATAATAAATTTTACTCTATTTTAAGGAGTAGAAACGTACCCATAGATGATATTCCACATTTTGAACATGACAGATATTGGGGATATAACAAATCAAAAATCCCATTTGCTAACGATTAATATTCATGGCCACCAGTTTTAAAAGGCAACCCTCACGGTAAATAAGGATATTATATGAAACAATTAATTTTATTATTATTGATATTACCTAACTTATTATTTGCTCAGGAAATATATAAAACTTCTTCTAATCAACAATATTTATCTTTAGGTAGTACGGAAAATGGTAAGCAAAATTTTTTAAATCTTAAAAATGGGATGATTGATTGGATAAGTCAGTCAGAATTACTGCAAATGCAACAAGTAGATATTTTATCACCACATGTTTTTTGGGATAAAGTCAACAAAAATTCTATAGGGTTCCATGCGAGTGGTTATGAACCTTTTTGGAATGCCATAATAAGTAAGAATAAATTGCAATTTCAGTTTAATAAAGAAGAAAACGTAAATATTTCTATGGATATAACGTCTTCTTCTTTAACAAGTAATTTTGTGACAATTTTTCATTCTAATAATGGTATATATGGTTTAATTCGTGGCCTTCCAAATGGAACTTTTTGCGAAGCAAATCTTGATAAACCGGCTTCAATCTATGAAGTTTTTATCGACTATAAAGGTGAAATATTTGAGGGTTGTGCACATTTAGATAAATTATAAATAAAATAATAAAAGTTAATACACCTAATCTGTTTTATATCGATTCATCTCAAAGCTTGGTTTATTTACCCCGTCGCAATGGTGGATTATTTTCCTGGAGCGGGAATTGTGACTTATCATATCTATCATGATGGAAAAATCGTGAAGTATATTCCACAAGAAATCGTAATAGGCTATGAACAAAAATACAAATATGTTTATCATGATAAAGATGATAATAAACATGAAATTTGTATTTGTGAATGGCATACCATTAATAAGAAAAAGTTTACAAAACATCCTACAGGAACATTTAAATATCCAGATCATGGAACTGTGAATGAAATTAAAACTAACGTTAGCGATGGGTATATTGTGGCTAGGGCGAAATACACAAATGGTGATATTCATGAATGGATAAAAAAAGAAGCAGGTATAAGTATTTATGAAAGACTAACTATGACTAATGGGAATATTGCTGAATATGGATATCATGAAAGTCAAAAAAAAGCAGTATGGAAAAAATATGAAAAACTGGAGGAAGAAGCCCAAATGGTTCGAATGCTGGATAGTCTTAACTATGAAAGTAGTGGTGTAATTATAAAATATGAACTTAAAGAAACTTATCGAAAATATATAAATTCAGACTTACTGGCAGGTTTTATAGGCGCTCTGGCGGAGATTAAAGAAAATATTATAGTAACGGGTAGTGCCTATGAACAAGGCTCTTGTTTTCCTAGTTCTTTACATGTAAATGGTCTGAGTATTGACACAAAATACATTAAAAAAGTTAAAAATTTAACTGATTGGGGAAAAGATAAAGAATTTGTTAAGGCTTTGGCTAAATTCCATTTTGGAATGTTTCGAATAGGAAAAGATATTTATGACTTATTTAAAGATATATCAGGAGCAGTAAATGGATACAGATTACATAATAGCCATTTGCATACAGAAAATTTTGATTTTAATACCATTAAAATAATTGGATAATCGAAGAGTTAAATTAGAAGGATAAAGGGAATGAAAAAAAATTTTTTAACTTTGATTTTATTGTTTATTTTCTCTATAGGAATTGTTCATTCAAATGAATCACCGGATATTTGGGATTATTATAAAGTTTCAAAAAATTCTGTTTCTGGTAATAAATCAGGTTATAGCAGAGAATTTTTAACGCAAAAGTATCCGCGAATTAAACTAATATTAATTGATGGAAATATTATAGTTGATACAATTTGTCTTATTCACTATGAAACATCAACAAATCTTACTACACCTTTATCTTATTGGAAAACTCCAGAAAAAGTAGAAAAATATAAAAAAATTTTCTCAGAAGAAGGGATCCTTTTAGGAGATCAATTTGAGGCAATAAAATTTCCTAATAATCATGAAGATAAATTATGCTTGGAAGAGGGTTTAACTGATTTAATAAAGATCGATAATTATTTTGTTTTTCTAACTAAGTCAGATTACTTATTAATATTTTCGAAGCAATTGAAAAAAAATAATGAATCTCCCATAACTTATCGAGGATTTAATTATAAGGTACCGAATCGGGAATTTAGTTGGTTTGGTCATCCCATGTTGACTAATAAAAAAATTGTAGATGATATGAATAAGAAGTGTGATTTTCCCGCTGATGGATCTTATTTTAATTCTTATTTTTACAATGAGTGCGATTTAAACGAATTTGACGATTATTTTGGTGAAGTTAGTCAAACTTTATTTAACAAAAAGAAAGAGATATATCAAAAAGGAGAATATCGATACAATTTAACTAAAAAGCAGCATGGAGAGTTTGATTTCGAAATAATTTTGAATATTGAAAAAAATAATAAATTAATAGATAAATTATCAATTTTTAAAGAAAAAATTTTAGAATCGGCTGCTTTTTCACAGTATTACTATATTGATAAAAATTTAAAAAATGTTTGGTTATTAAATTATGTTGGTAGTGACGATACACAATATATTGAAAAATGGAGACATTATAAAATAGATAATAATGGGCACTTCAAGTTATTGGAATCGATTTCATGTAAGCGTCGTGATAGACAAAGAGTTGTAAAATGTCACAAAGATTAAGAATGTCATCGTTAAAGTTTTGCTACCTCATAAGAAAATTTTAGGTTTGTGAACTATCGGCTAAAGTTGTGTCGATTAAATGGCTAAACTCGATTTAAAAGATTATAGCCCGGCAATGAAAGAGGCAGAAGACAGCTCAAAGCAACAAACAGAAACTTCATCAACGCCAGCCACCTTGAGTCAAAATGGAAGGGTGTGGTTTATGCATCCTGTATCTATGATAAATTATTTCTCTGATAATAAGGTTCTTTTTCAAAAAGGCGATAAAGATGAAATAATTCGAGAAATCAATATCCGCCTTGCCGGCTTTGGTGGCAATGTCCCGACTGATGAGTTTACGGAAAGAACGGAAAACATGATCAAACAGTTTCAACGTGACTATATGAAAGTTGAAGAAACGGGTGTTGTTGATATGGATGTAATAACGGCAATTGATGAATTTTCTGTTGAATACGATTTACCAAGCGATGAATGGGTAAAGAAGCCTTCTTCTGATGATCAACAAATGTTTTGTCCATGTGGTTTGTGTGATGGATTTGGTCAAAATAGACATAAAGATCTGTATTATGGAGCACAGTTAGAATCAACGCATAGATATGAATATCCTGGTATACATCGATCACTTTTATGGGCACTAAAAGCTGTAATATTTTATTTAAAAAAAGAAAATTCAGTTTATAGTTTCAGAAAAATTTCATCGGGATATAGATGCTATGATAGAAATCTTCAAAAAAATAGACGGACTACAAACCATAAAGGTAAAGCTTTAGATATACATTTTAATAAAAATGGTTTTAGAACAAGATTATGCGAAGATATGGATAAGTTGAGAAAAGATATTTTTAATAAATATTTAGGAGCTAAGTGGGATTGGTTAGCTGGACAAAATAATATCTTCAATTTGGAGTCTGCGAAAAAAGGTGCAAAAAGCTGGGTGCACTATGATGTACGGCAATTTGATCAAATTTTCCTAAAAGATGAATATTTTTGTAAAGATTCAGAAACATTAAATGGCAAACCTCTAGTATCATTAATAATTAATGGGTAATAAGTATATGAAAAATAAATGTTTATTGATTTGTTTGTTATTTTATATAATTTCTTTTTTTACTTATGCGCAAGAACCGTATATAGAAAAAGATTCAAATAAAATTTTCCGTCACAATAAAAAAAATGTTTGTTTTGTAAAAAGTGAAGATCGTTTACCATTAAATAAAAGTCATAGAAATTCAAAGTATAAGCAAACAAATATGGAAAGTTGTAAAGTTGAAGATTTGGAATTATGGAATTGTGAAATAGATTTTCGTTATATACCTTTACCATCAAAAAATAGTATTGATATGTTATTAGTACCAATGGATTGTGGCGATTTCCCGTATAGGTTATATTTAATAACAATAAAAGATCATCAAATCCGCTCAGAATTATATGTTGAAGGAGAGTGGTATGAGCCAGGATACAGTGAAGATATGATTGAGAAAACGCATTTTAACATCTCAAAAGATTTTATCATTACCGTTACAACTGAATATGATAATAAGTTAACAATTAAGCATTACTATTTAAACGATAATGGATACATTGAAGAAAAAAGCAATGATAATTAAATAAACAATAAAACAAACTTCAAAAACGTTCAAGATAATAATAAATGTGTTTTTGGGGGGGAGTGAAGTTAAAGTAATTTGTATTTTTTCTTTACTCAGAATTAAAAAAAGCGAAATATATAATAGTTTTTAAATTAAAACACCGAACCCTTTAATTGGGGAGATTTTATAATCTTCTTAATTGAAATTCATATTGCTTGAATATCTAATGTGTTACTATTTCCGGTTATGGATATTTTAACTGAGTAATCGGGTGGGAAAGTTCCGCACATAATATTTAAGCGAGCTATTTTAAAAATTATTTAAAACAACAGTGGTTACTGCTTTGTCTTTTCCGAAATGTTAACCGCTGCATCGACATCACTATTAGCTATAGTCTTTGCACCTTTTTGCTAAGCTATCCAATAAATATTTATCTCAATTAAAGGCATATTTATTACTCGTTCTTTTTATTATTGAAAAATGCTAACCAATAAACTGGCCACTTACTTTTTGATAGTAGATTGTTAACCACATAGGCTATTATTACTAAAGAAAGGGAACCTGAGAGCACAGGAAACAACAAAAAGTTGAAATCGTAATTAACCTGATTTGCTGTTAACAATATAACCAATGGATTAGCGCCTGCTGGTGGATGTACACATCTAAAGAATTGCATTGCTGCAATAGCGCAACCTACAGCTAAAGCAGTAACAAAAGCTGAATTACCAAACAATTTCAAACATACTAAACCAATAAATGCTGATATAAGATGCCCTAAAATTACATTTCTTGGTTGTGCAAGAGGAGACTGAGAAACAGCAAATAAAATGACACAAGAAGCCCCAAACGGAGCCATTATAAAATAACAGCCTGAATAGATCGTCAGACACTCCAGCGTTAAAATTGCCAAAGTCCCGCCTAACAGTCCTTGAAATAATTCAAGTAATTTAGGCCTACTAGGTAGTTTTTCACTACCCAAAAAAAATAATTTCATTAATTGTTTTTCCTTGTAAGTTATAATGTATGACAAGATAATAATGTGAACAGATCTGTACGCAAATTCAATGGTAGTACAGATCTGTTCATTTTACAATTTATTTAGGTGATTTATTTTGAAAAAAACATATGAATTAATTATAAAGACTGCTGAAAAACTGTTTTATCGAACTGGTTTTTCGAGTGTAGGCGTTGATGATATTAGGGATATGTCAGGCTGCTCTAAAACCACTTTATACAATCATTTTGGAAGTAAAGATAAACTTATAGTGGAAGTATTAAAACATAGAGACTCAATATTCCGTTCAAAGCTTGAGGATTCTATTACAGGGCTTAATGGAAAAAATGCTATTTTGGAAATATTTAAATTGCATAAAAAATGGTTTTCCGAAGTGGATTATAACGGCTGCTTATTCATGCGAGCAGTAGAGGAAATGCGTGAAACCTTGCCTTGCGTATCAGATATACTTAAAGAGCATAAAGAATTTGTTAAAGGCCTAATTTATTCAAAACTTGAAGATTATTCTGATAAAGAGTCTTTGACAAATAAACTGATTGTGATTCTTGAAGGACTTATTAATATTGGTGTGGAGTATAAAAATGATAAGAATCTTAATGATCAGATTGAACAAGATGCCATTAATTTAGTGTTGGATCTGTTGGATAGGAATTCAGTGGGCAAATAAGAATGCTAAATTTAAAGTAAATATAAAATTTTCTCCTAGAATTTATCTAAACCACAAAGATGAGAGCTGTTCACTTTAGAGTGAAGCGCTATCATATAATCAACGGCTGATAATTTGTGAAATTGATATATGGTAAGTATAAAAACAAATCTAATTGTAAAAAAGAAGTTATGGAGTAAATATCTTCAATAATGTATTAATAGTTAGATGAAAATAGGAGTCATCTTGCAATCCTTTTGCAGAAATATAAGCACCTTGCAAAGCAGACATTAAGAGCGTTGCTGCTTCTAATGGTGCAAGAATATTAGAAATACTACCATCAGCAATCCCAATTTTTATAAGACTTTCTAGCGTTTTCTTCATAGACTCAAATCCACGATTAACCTCTGACGCTAACTTTTTGTTTTCCATAATAGCTCTATCTCGAGCCATTTGACCAACCACACATCCTCTATCTATATTACGAGCTTTAAATAACAGATCTGAGAGTTTATTATATGCTTTTTTATCTGTATTTAGCACTGAAGCACTAAAACTTATCAGTTGATCGACATTATATTTTATTGCATATAGGCACAGATCCTCTTTACCATTAAAATAATGATAGAGGCTACCTTGACCGACTTCAGCACGAGTCAAAATATCTCTTGGGCTAGTAGCAGCTAGACCTTTTTCTAATAGGAGCTCAGCCATAGCTTTGATCAACTTTTCTTTAGAATTTTGTTTATTATTCATTTTCACCATAAAACACCATACCACCAGTTGATGGTATGATTATAATTATTTATTTAATCTGTAAAATAGTATCTACTAAACGATTTGAAAAACCCCATTCATTGTCATACCAACTAACAACTTTGAGTAATTTGCCATCGATGACCTTAGTGAGCTTAGAGTCGAAAATAGATGAAGCTGGATTTTTAATAACATCAGATGAAACAATTTCATCTTCTATATAAACGAGAATACCATCTATTGTTTTAGAGCTAGTTGCTTGTTTAATAGTATCATTTACTAGTTGTTCTGTCACTTCTTTCTCTAGATTTAAAGTAAGATCTATCATTGATCCTGTAATTACTGGAACCCGAACAGATCCACCGTCTAATTTTCCATTCAACTCCGGGATGACTATGCCAATTGATTGCGCAGCACCTGTTGATGTAGGAACGATATTTTGAGCAGCACTACGCGCTCGCCTCATATCACGATGTGGAGCATCCTGAAGATTTTGGTCTTGCGTATAAGCATGGATAGTTGTCATAAAACCGGATTTAATACCAAAATTTTCATGTAGTACTTTTACTAAAGGAGCTAAACAGTTTGTTGTACATGAGGCATTTGAAATAATGTGATGTTCATCTTTATTATACATGTGGTTGTTAACACCTTGAACAATAGTCAAATCAACATTTGATGCAGGTGCAGAGATAAGAACTTTTTTAGCCCCAGCTTTGATATGGGCTTGAGCTTTTTTCCCGTCGTTAAACACACCTGTTGATTCCAGTACAATATCGATGTTGTGTTTAGCCCATGGAAGATTTTCCGGATGACGCTCTTGATATACAACGATCTCATGACCATCAATCACCAATAAGCCTTTTTTTACTTCGACTCTTTTGGCAAAACGTCCAAAAGCCGTATCATATTTTAAAAGATGTGCTAGTTGTTCAATCGAACCTAAATCATTGATCGCAACAATTTTGATATTATGCGAACTCTCATACAATGCACGCATAAAACTACGTCCAATACGACCAAAACCATTAATAGCTACATTAATCATAATTATCTCCATTTACATTTATATTTTAATAAAACATACCAATTGGTATGTGTGGCAGATGATAATACACTACACTGTTTAAAAAGCAATAATTAATTAAATCCTTTTAAATATTGATATTTAAATGTTTTTATTTGGTTTGTATGCAAGTTTTATCTATACGATTAAATACATACTGGTATGTATTGAATTAAAAAGAGGGAAGAATGAAAGAAATATCTATATTGGATACAACGTTAAGTGCTAGGAAATTGGTGCCACAAAACGCAATGAATACAAAACAGAAATTTAAATTAGTTTTAGAGTTAGAAGCCTTAGGAGTTAATCATATCGAAAAGGGTTTTACTGATTCATAACATTTGATTTTGAAGCTACAAAGTTGATTAGTCAGAAATTAACTTTATCAGGAATAGCAACATTTTCTCGAACGTTGTAAAAAGATGTATAGCTTGCTTTTGATGCAACAGGTAGAGGTAAAAAACATTCTAGATAAATCATGGCTACAGGGAGTGATATTAGGTTAAGGAATAAACGTAATATTACTCGCACGCAACCCATTGATGAAATGATGGATACCGTTCGCTTTGTTTATCAAAATAGTAATTGTCGTATTTCTGTTGGTATTGAGAATGCTAGTCGTGCTAATTATGATTTTATGAAAGAATGGCTCATGTCGCAGTAGATGCTGGAGCTAATCAGATTATTTTAGCAGATACCACTGAATTATCTTCCCTTATGAATTTGAAAATCTTATCCAGTTTATTAAATCAGAAGTGGTGAAAATATCAGTGTTTCAACACATTGTCATAATGACTTGGGGGTTGCATTAGTGAGTACTCTTGCCGATATTGAAGCTAGTGCAGAAAAAAATCAAATAACAGTTCATCGTTATAATAAAAGTAATCGTAGAAATCTAATGTTTTTTTATGATTTATATATAAAAACCATGGAAAAAGTTCAAGCAATATATTGTATCAGTTTTCCTTTGATCGATGATTTGCTTAATGATGAGAGAAATACAGAATTATATTTAGCTCACTATAATGACAAAATTGTATCTGGCAGTATTATTCTAAAATCAAAGAATAATATTTTTTACTGGATAAACGCTAGTGATAGTATTTCATTAAAATTTAAACCAAATCATAAAGTACTTTCACATATTATTAATGAGTATTCTGATATGGATTATATCAATTTAGGGTTTTCACATAGTGATACATTAAGGCAATTTAAAAAAACATGGGGAGCTAAAGATTTTAAATATTATGTGTTTGAAAAATTATTTTAGCTATTATCGTTCGTTGAAAAATTAATTATTAATTCAGTTAATTAAGGAGTTAATGTGAAATCAGTATTTTTTATACCAACAAATAGAAGTATTAAAGATAGTGTTAGTAGTTATATAAAGGAGGTTTTATATGCGAATGAGGTTTTACAAGTTAATATTCCTCTCATTATAGTTGAAACTAATGAATTTTCATATATTGAAAATCATAAAATTATTGAATCATTAAAGAATCAATATCCTGAATTAAATATTCTACATCTTTCTGTAGATATACAGAAAAAGTATTTTAAGTCACTTTTTAAAAATATGAATGATGATTTTTATAAGATTTTTACTTATACAGGTACTGATTATGCTACGGCAACAAATAAATTGGGTTTATTTGCTTGTTCAATGGGGGCAGATGCCTATCATAGAAGAGATTCAGATACTTGTTTATTATTTGATAAAAGAAGTGAAGCCAGAAAGGTTTATCCAATTGAGTTTGAGTTAAAGTATTTGGGTAAACAAATAATAGAAATAGCTAATGAGCTAGGTATCAAAATTAATAAGCAAGATATAGACGATAAAAGACGAATACTTGTAGTTGGTGGAAATTATTTAGGTGAATGGAATCTTGATGTAAAAGATTTTGCAAAAATCTCGTATGACTATGTATATAAAATATATGAACTACTTGGTTTTAAATCTGAGCATATTGTTGATATTTGCGATGATATATTCAAATTAGATCAACCAATTCCTAAAAATGATGTTATTTCCTTAGTTACTTCTGTTAACGATGGATGCAATCCTGACTGTGGTAATGTTAGTGTCTATCGACTATTTGAATTTCTACCAAACTTACCTGGTAAAAATACATTAGCAGCGGATTATTTCGCTTTTGATACTTCGACTGCATTAGGTTACCCATCTGTACATCATACTAGGCCTGTGTTTCATGAATATCATGACGAAAGATTTGACTATGATAAAAAACTAAAATATTGGTATGGGATGTTGAAATTTGCAGATTATTTTTCACTGTATGGGAGTATTTACAACGATAAGCTTATTGATAACTTTTGTGATTATGATGATTGCTTCGTTTCTCAACAAATGTGTGAAACTCTTTCTGAAAAAATAACATCATTTGTTTCTAATGAGACTAAAAGGGAAGAGCGTATAGTCAGAATTATTGATGAAGTTTTATTAGATTTTGATGAAAATTATTCAAAGATAGGACAAGAATTAAGGAAAGTCACTGCAAAATGTATTGCTGAATGTAATGAAGAATACCTCTTACACGCTAACCTCTTAAATAATTGGAATAAAATAATTGAACAAGCCAAAAAAATGAATTTAATGGATTTTATCGTTGATGATTAAATAAAATTAATATACACGGAGATGCTGTTATGGAAAATACAAATAATAAAGAATTTGAAATTGCAATAATAGGTATGGGGTATGTCGGTCTACCTCTTTTCCTTGAGTTTTCTAAAGTTTATAAAACAATCGGTTTTGATATTGATAGAAAAAAAATCGATAAATTAAAAGAAGAATATAATACTTCAAATATGACTTATTGTAGCGATGATTTGCTTCATTCTAATTTTTATATAATTGTTGTTCCGACTCCTATTGATAGTAACAATAAACCTGATTTAAGTTGTTTATTATCAGCTACAGAAACTGTTGCAAAAATTTTGAAGAAAGGGGATATAGTTGTTTATGAATCTACCGTTTATCCTGGAGTTACAGAAGAATTATGTATTCCAATTTTAGAAAGAATTTCAAAATTGACAGTTAAAAAAGATTTTCAGATTGGATACTCTCCTGAACGAATTAATTGTAACGATAATATACATACAATAAGAAACACAGTTAAAATCGTATCTTCAAATTGTGATGAGGCCTTAGATATAATTTCTTCAGTTTATCAAAATATTATAATGAACAACTTCAAAATCTGCCTATAGTTCTTCCATATCAAGCCCCATACAATTATAGTTCTTTTCATCTTTATCCTATTTTATTGCAAAAAAAAGGCGATAGAAAAAGAGTTTTCGATTTGTTGAGAGCAAATAAAATTGGGGTTAATGTTCATTATATTCCCATACACACCCAACCATATTATAGAAATCTTGGATTTAAATATGGTGATTTTCCAAATGCTGAGCAATTTTATTCGAACACAATTAGTTTGCCTATTTATTACTCGTTAGCTGAAAAAGAACAAGAGTATGTAATTAAGATTTTATCTCAAGTTTTTTGATACTGTAAAATTCAGTAACTAAAAGACTTAGATATATGAAAGATGTCATACATGATTTTTCATGTAATGGCATTTTATCGATTTTGGGTTATAATCCCTCTAAGCTTTATCTGGTAACAGTACCTTTCCACAAATGAGATTATATACTTAGCCGTTTTTATAGTATATTTAATGGGTTAAAATAATTTAATGCACTATGAGGCCTAGTTTGAAAATGGTTGTAATCTTTGCACCATTTATCAATTTCATAATGTACTTCTGCTTGGCTTCTTGATCCCTGGCAAAATAAGAAAAGTACACACCTTAATAGCATTGTTGATGCTAATGTTCATATACCTCTAGCGATATTCTACTGCTTGCGGAATGAGGACGGTAAATAATATGCCTTTCTAAGAGACAATCTTAGCTATGTTATAAAGCATCAACTAATCAATTTAAATATGATACGCTTGACTCAAAGACCAATTTTATGCTTTATCTAAGCTAAAACGAAATATCCAAGACTTAGCCCCTGAATCCTTAATGAGAAGTGAAAGACCATTTCCAGCGCTGTAATTGCACACTTTATTTTTTACAAATAATGTTGCAAGTTTTTCAATTAGCCTTGCAATTAATAATTCTCCAATAAGTTTTTATGTATTGAATTCTGCAGGTAGGGAAAGACTTATTTAATAATAAATACAAAACGGCTATGATATTTTTCAGTTGGCTTTCTCATCCTAATATTGACTTAGGTAACTCTTAAAGAGTGAGTAATTGAAGGAAAAATAAAATTCGATCTAAAATGTAAAAGATAAAAATGGATAACTTTATAATAATGTGAATTTTGAATAAAAAATAGATGGCGGAAGCGCAGAGATTCGAACTCTGGGAGGGTCGCCCCTCGCCGGTTTTCAAGACCGGTGCTTTCAACCGCTCAGCCACACTTCCGCAATGGCTGTGAATATTAAAGGAGACGGAGTTATTTGTAAATAGCTTTTTTAATATTTTTTGTTGATCGCTCTAAATTTCATCATATTTTGTGAAAATTGCGCACTTGATGATGCTTTGCTCATCAAAAATAGTGTTGGAATCAAATTAATTGAGTATAATACAGCGCAAATAAAATAACGTATTGAAAAAATGTTAACGCAAATTGAGACTGATGATAAAGGTTACTTAAAAAATTGGCAGGATTGGACTGCTGATTTAGTACCTCAATTAGCTGCAAAAGAGTCGATTGAATTAACTGATGCACATTGGGAAGTTATCTTATTTGTTCGTGAATTTTATTTAGAATATAAAACTTCTCCCGCTATTCGAGCTTTAGTCAAAGCTATGGAAAAAAAATTTGGTGCTGAAAAAGGCAACAGCCGTTATTTGTATAAATTATTTCCGGATGGTCCTGCAAAACAAGCGACAAAACTTGCAGGTCTACCTAAACCAGTTAAATGTATTTAGGTTAAGGGAAAACAGATGATGAGATGGAAACTACCATTAATATTATTGATCGTGCTGGGCTACTTGCAATACTCATTATGGTACGGTAAGAATAATATTCATGATTATCAAGATAACTTGCAGATGTTAGCCAATCTTCATCAGGAAAATGAAAAATTGAAAAGCCGCAATGAACAAATGTTTGCTGAAATTAATGATTTACAGCGTGGTTTTGAGGCGGTAGAAGAGCGAGCACGCAGTCATTTAGGAATGGTTAAACCAGACGAATATTTTTATCGAATTATCATTGATTCTAACACTCAACAACAATAAGGCTTTACGTGACAAATACAAGTAATATTATTGCGATTGTTCCTGCTGCGGGTATAGGTTCCCGTATGAATAGCCAAACACCTAAACAATATTTAAAAATAGGAACAATGACAGTTTTAGAACATACGTTAAATAAATTATTAACACATCCCCAAATAGCCAAAATTATTGTTGTTATTAGTTCTAAGGATGAATTATTTAATACACTGTCAATTGCATCGCATCCGAAAATTAGTGTCACTATTGGCGGTAAAACCCGAGCGGATTCGGTTTTAGCTGGTTTACAATTACTACATGATGATCAATGGGCATTAGTGCATGATGCAGCAAGACCTTGTGTTGCTCACCAAGATATCACTCGTTTGATTGAAACAGTTACAAGACAACAACAAGGCGGCATCTTAGCAACTCGTGTTAGTGATACCATTAAACGAGCTTATCAAGATAATGATACAATCATTGAGCAATCAATTGATCGTACTTTTTTATGGGGAGCGGCAACGCCACAATTATTTAAAGCCGCTGAGTTGAAATCTTGCTTAAAAAAAGCTTTAACTCATCAAGTGGCAATAACTGACGAAGCTTCAGCTATCGAGTATTGTGGTGGTCATCCTTTATTGGTTGAGTGCCGTCGAGATAATATAAAAATAACTCGACCAGAAGATTTACTCTTAGCCTCTTTTTATTTAACTAAGCAGATTTAAAATAGGTAAAATATGAGAATAGGTCATGGATTTGATGTGCATAAATTTGGTGGTGAAGGACCGATTACCCTAGGAGGAGTTAATATTCCTTATCAATATGGGTTAATTGCACACTCTGACGGTGATGTCGTTTTACATGCCATTACTGATGCTTTAATTGGTGCACTCGCTTTAGGTGATATAGGTAAACTTTTTCCCGATACCGATTCTAAATATAAAGGCATTGATAGCCGAATATTATTAAAAGAGGTTTACTCAATTATTCAAGCAAAAGGTTTTGAGCTTGCGAATTTGGATACAACAATTATTGCTCAAGAGCCTAAGATGCGCCCATATGTTGATCAGATGCGAGTCAACATTGCTGAAGATCTTAACGTTCATTATGATCAAATCAGTGTAAAAGCAACCACAACTGAGCAATTAGGTTTTACCGGACGTAAAGAAGGTATAGCTTGTGAAGCGGTAGTATTGTTAATAAAAAAATCAACAAAAAATCCAACCTAAAAGTAGGCATTATACGTGTTAGCAGAACTAAATTATTTTTATGGGAAACCAACCACAGCTGGAATTTATAAGCAACAATATGAAGATTTTATTGTTCAAGAAGAGCTAGGCTTTGAGCTTACTGGGGAAGGTGAACATGTTCTTGTTTATCTTAAAAAAAGAGATTGCAATACGGTTTTTGTTGCAGAGCAATTGGCAAAATATGTTGGTATTGCCGCTAAACAAGTAAGTTACGCTGGATTAAAAGATCGCCAGGCAGTGACTGAACAATGGTTTAGTTTACATATGCCTGGACAAGAAACGCCCGATTTTACCAATTTTGACTTAGCGGGTTGTCAGATAAAGCGAGTGACTCGACATAACAAAAAACTCAAGATTGGTGCTTTACAGGGCAATCATTTTAAGATTATTTTAAAAGAGTTAAGTCAGCATGCTGAGATAGAAACAAAACTAGCATTAATAAAACAACATGGCGTTCCTAACTATTTTGGTGAACAACGATTTGGGCGTGACCAAAATAATATTGAACAAGCTATCAAATGGGCACAAGGAGAAATATCGGTTAAAGATAGAAAGAAACGTAGTTTTTATTTGTCTGCGGCACGTAGTGCTATCTTTAATGATATTGTTAGTCAACGAATTGAACAGAACATTCATCAAACTGTGCTTGAAGGTGATATATTGCAGCTTGCCAATCGTGGCAGTTGGTTTGTTTCTAAAGCGGATGAAATAGCAACATTACAACAACGCTTGCAACAAGGAGAGATCAATATTACTGCTCCAATGGTAGGTGACTCATCTTTAAATACGCAAGGTGTTGCTTTACAATTTGAGCAAAGCTGTTTGAATAAATGGTCTAATTTTGCTGATCTGTTTAAAAAAGAGCGTCTTGAAACGGCAAGACGATCATTATTACTACGTCCGGAGCAATTAAACTGGCAATGGCTGGGAGAACATAGCCTTGAAATTAGTTTTTATTTGCCATCTGGTAGTTACGCAACAAGTGTGATACGTGAATTGATAATAAGAAATGAGTAACACAAATGCAAAGTTTGAAAATGCAGTCTTTAATTAAATTACTTAAGCAGCAAGGGATAAAAGATAATCGTGTTTTGAGTGCAATTGCTTCAATTCCGCGTGAATTATTTGTTGACGAGGCACTTTCTCATCAAGCTTACGATAATCGTTCACTGCCAATTGGTAGTGGTCAAACTATTTCTCAGCCTTATATTGTCGCCCGAATGACTGAACTGCTTAGATTAGAACCAAATTCTAAAGTCCTTGAAATTGGAACAGGTTCCGGCTATCAAACAGCGATATTAGCTAAATTAGTCGATCATGTATGTTCGGTTGAAAGAATTAAAAGCCTACAATGGAACACTAAGCGTCGCTTAAAACAACTTGATATTCATAATATTTCAACACGTCATGGTAATGGCTGGTTAGGGTGGGCAGAAAGAGGACCGTTCGATGGCATAATTGTTACAGCTGCCGCTTCAGAAGTACCGCAAAACTTGTTAGCACAGCTCGCTAATAAAGGCCGACTAGTGATTCCTGTTGGTGAGAATAAGCAGATTTTGCAATTGATTGAACGTGATGGTGATAACTTTATTTCTAAAAATATGGGGGATGTAAGGTTTGTTCCATTAGTTAAAGGCGATATTGCATAAACTAGCCACCAGTTAGAATGATGGCTTTTATGACTATGCTAATAACTTAGTTTTTACTCTTTTAGTGTTAGTACTTTTTTCTTTTGAGTATCGCTAGCAGTATTAACTTAAATCAGCTATTTTTTTGTTCTGATAATTTCCATTCGCAGATACCATAAATCGCATTAAATAAGTAAATCAGATACTGGGTCGCTATCACAATATTATTGGTATAAATATTTAATCCAATGACTAACACATTTAATATTACCCATAAATACCAGTTAAAAGCATATCGCATCATTAACAGTAACTGAGCAACCACGCCTAAACCAAAAATAAAACTGTTGGTAATAAGTTGATAGATTGTGTTATCAACACTTAATGTGTTGGTCAAATAAACATTGAAAAACACAGCAGCAATCAGGAAAATTATTGAGCAAAGAAATATGTGTTCATTTAACGAACGTACTTTGACCTTGTCATTATTGTCTTGATTTTTATTCCAAGTGAACAAACCATAAATATGTGAACCAAAATAATAAAATGTTGGTAACCCAGCCCCGATATTGCCACCTAAAAAGTTGGCACAACACTCAGCCATCACAGCCAGCATTCCAACAACGTTGCCCATATTCTTACGTTTGGCTAATAAAATAACACATAATAAACCACACACAGCACCTATGTAAGAAACAGAGTAACGTAAATCTAATTGTTCAAAAGGGTCGGTAAATAAAAAGGCGATAGTGACACAAAGTATACAAAAGTACGGATATAACTTGTTGCGTCCTACTGATATAACTATTTGGCTTAATTTATTCATAATTAATACTCTTCATCATTAATAAGTTGATTAACCAATTCGATACTGCGTAAGTAACGTTCTTCATAATCGGGTGAATCTATTTGAATATAGTTAATATTATTTTTTTCTAACAATGTAATAAGCAATTGTTGAAAATCTTTACGTTGTTTTGGACTGCCTAAATGTCGTAAACCGTCTGCGACCCAAGGGGTATTGTTGCCCAATAAAATGACCAAATCGAAACGATAGTTGTTGATCATTGCTTGTAAGAAAGGATGCTCTTTGCCTTCATATTTTTTACAAAAGGCTTGAGTGGTGACAAAATCGGTGTCGATAAACGAAACCTTATTTGCATGTTTTATTGCAAAATCAATGTATTGAGCGTGACCAAGCGCAATTTTATCATAATCGGCATATTGTAAAGCTCTTTCATCCCCACCAAGTTGAGAAAAAACGTAATCTCGGCCGTATTCCCAAGCACTGGTAGTATTAAATACGTTTGCTAATTTATTGACCAAGGTTGATTTACCACTTGATTCACCACCTAGTATTGCGACAGTTCTTACAAAAAAGGGTCTTACTTCAGTTGGAATATATTGCCAATTTTTTAATGGTGCTCGCCTGATTTGAGTGCCGCTCACTTGCATAAATTGCCGTGTAGGATCGATTAGCACTGTCTCTAAATCAAATAAGTCTTTATACATCGAAACATCTTGCGGTTCGCTCGAGTAAACACAGTTAGGTTTAATGCCTTTTTCTCTAAATAATTTTTTAACACGTTCACTCCATTGATGCCAACCGTTAGGGTAAGCAGGAATACCGTCTTCTTCTAAAAGCTCTATATGGATGTTTTTCTGATACTTAAACGTTTGTAACAGCCACCGAATTCTATCGTTAATTGTTGGTTGGCGAGACATCGCACTTTGTTCAAACAATGCCATATCTCGGTTAGTATCAGAGCAGAGAACAACGTAAAGTTCATCTACTTGACTAATTGCTCGTTGAATAAGATAGATGTGTCCGGTATGCAAAGGATAAAATTTACCAAAAATAACACCAATTTTTTTATCTTTGGCGGATTCTTCGACTTGTAAGTACTGATGAAGTGAATGTAGTTTTTGTGCGCTAGGATTCTTAATTTTGTCATTAACAAGTTGACTTAAATAACCTTTTGTCATTTGACAGGCATCAGCAACAGTTTGTAGGGATAAATTTTTGCGTTTTATTGCTTTTTTTAAATAACTGAAGCTATTCATTTTGTTTCCTTCTCTGTTTTTTATTTGTAACAAAATTTACATTATTTTTATTAAATGTTCAATATATTAAACAAAAATAATTAATATTAATGATTTTGTGTTTTTAGGGAATTAGACATACAATGATTTTGTGTTCTAGCTCTTTATTCATTTTGTTGATAAAAATGTTCTTATCAACTTTATTATTATGATTATATTTAAGGAAAGGAATTACATGAAAATTAAAACAGTTGTGCTTTTGATCGCTTGCTTCTCCGGAAGTGCTTTTGCAGATAATAATGTGACGCTAAATAAAGTAACATTATTTTTGAAAGGTGCAGAATTGGAAGGAGAGTCTAGGGTCTCATTAAAAAAAGGTGAAAATCAATTAGTTTTAACCAATATTGCCAATGGCACAAGAGCTAACTCCATTAATGTAGGATTTGACGATAATGACGTAAAAGTTTTATCAACGTCATTAAATGAAAATTATATTGATAATAAACAAAACGACGATGCAAAGCCATTACTTGAAAAGTTAAAACAGTTACAAGAAAAATACGATAACACTGAAATTCAACTGCAAGCAACAACCGAACAAGTCACTCTTTTACGTGGAAATCATTTGGAATTGCTATCAAAAGGGGCAAATAGTAATGTAACTGAATTAAAAAATATGTTGGAGTTTATTAAAACTAATTTAATTACTGCTTTAAGTGAAGAATACAAATTACAGAAAGAAATCGACCAATTGAAAGAGCAAATTCTAAAATGCCAAGAGGAGATTACGAATTTAGAAGAATCAACCAAAAACTCAACTAATGCAATTAATGTGACGGTTTATTCGAATAAAGATATCACTTTACCAATTAGATTATCTTATGTCACCAATGTTGCTGGTTGGAGTCCTGCATATGAAGTACGAGTTGATGATATAAATTCACCAATGTATTTAACATATAAAGCTGATATTTATCAAAATAGTGGCCTGGATTGGAAAAATGTTGATTTTATTTTATCCACATCTAATCCAAGTAAAGGGATAACTGCTCCTTTTTTCCTGCCATGGTATATTGAAACGGTGAGCAGTAAAGGGTATAAAAAACTGGCAGCTGACGTCGTCTTGGACGACAGCAATCGTTACAGGAGTTATTCGAATCAAGTTAATTCAAATGTAAATAATGTTACGGTTAATACTTTAGGTATTAATACCATTTTTAAGGTTAATTTACCCAATACTATAAAATCCAATTCTAAAAATAATATGCTAACTTTGCAAACTAAAGAAGTTGAAGCAAAATATCAATATGTTGCATTACCAAAATTGGATAATGGTGTTTATTTGCAAGCAAAAGTCGCAGATTGGGAAAAACTTAATCTCCTACCAGGTAAATTAACAGTATTTTTTGCGGGTAATTATATTGGTGAGAGTTCTATTAATACTGAGGATTTGCCAGATACACTTGATATTGCTCTGGGACATGATAAAAATATTTATGTTTCACGTAATCGCAATGTGAATGAAACATCTAAACCTTCATTTTTTGGTAACGATATTACACAAAAATATGCTTATACTATAGATGTAAAAAATGCTAAATCATTACCGATAGATATTATGGTTTATGACCAACTACCGGTAATTAGAGATAAAATTATATCACTTAATGATACCAAATATGATGGCGCTGAATATGACCAAACAACAGGCAAACTCTCGTGGCAATTGAAGTTAAACCCAAGTGAAAGTAAAACTCTAAATTTAAGTTTCAAACTGACTTATCCTAAAGATCGAGTTGACGATATAATAGGGTTATAATTTCATTAAAACAGAAACAAAGTATGCTAAATCAGTGGTTAAACCAATTTAAACAAGACAGCCAAATCAGTTTGCTTGATATTCATTTGGTTGTGTTTTTAACTAACAAAGCTAAGTTGCATGATGAGTTAATCCTCAAACGTTTTAGCTTTTTGGTGCTATCACTGAGTAAAGAGGTAAGGTCAGGGCATGTCTGCCTTGATCTTACCAACTTGAACCAACAAACTATAGCGCCAGATGTCTGGCTGGATTTAGCTTCACCTACAACAAAGGATTGGCTAGATGCATTAGATCATGCTCAACATACACAAGTTGTGAGTGATGGCTCTAAACTTTCCCCCCTTATTCTTATCGATAATAAACTTTATTTTCAACGAATGTGGCACGATGAAAAGCAAGTAGCACAGTATTTTAATTGTAATGAGTTGACTGAAAATTCAGGGAACAATGTTGATTTAAAGTTAATATTAGACCAACTTTTTACCGACCGCCAAACTTTTATTGATTGGCAAAAAGTTGCCGTTGCGGTGGCATTGACTCGTAAAGTTGCTATTATATCCGGCGGGCCGGGAACCGGTAAAACCACCACGGTAGCAAAAATTTTAGCCGGAATCGTCTTAACTCAACCGAGTGCAAGAATTGTGACCGCTGCACCGACGGGTAAAGCTGCTTCAAGACTGACAGAATCACTTAGTCGTGCTATTTCGCAACTCTCCTTTGATCATTTAAACATTAAAGCTGAAGCAGTGACGCTACATCGATTACTTGGTGCGAAGGCAGATAATCGTGAATTTAGTTATAATAAAAATAATCCCTTGAATATTGATGTGTTAGTGGTAGATGAAGCATCAATGGTTGATTTAAATATGATGGCAAGAATTATCGATGCTTTGCCTAAAAACGCACGCTTGATATTATTAGGTGATAAAGATCAGCTCTCCTCAGTTGAAGCCGGCGCAGTATTTGGTGACTTATGTGAATTTATCTCAACCGGGTATAGCCCCGCTCGTGCAGAACAATTAAGCCAACTAACGGGTTATGCTATTCCATCGAGCCAACAAGTGGCCATAATAACCGATAGTATTTGTTTATTACAAAAGAGCTATCGATTCAATGAATCATCCGGAATAGGATTACTGGCTAATGCGGTTAAAGAAGGGCAAGTAGCCACCGCTAAAAAGCTTTTAGCTGATAGATTATTTCATGATATTCATTACCACCTTTTGACTTCCCAGCACGCATATGAAGCAGTATTGCATGATTGTGTTGACCATTATAAAAGTTATTTAACTGCTATCAATCCTAGAGGCAATAATGATATTGCTGACATTTTAGAAAAATTTGCTCAGTACCGGTTACTTTGCGCGGTACGTGAAGGCATGTTTGGTGTTGAAGGATTAAACAAACAAATCGAATCACTGTTAGCCAAAAAAAGATTAATTCATTTGAAAAACAAAGAAGCTTGGTATGTTGGCCGCCCAATTATGATCTTGCGTAATAGCTCATCGTTAGGCTTATATAATGGCGATATTGGCATTACGTTAATGGCAGAACATGATAATACTAAACTGCGAGTCTATTTTCCTTTTGCTGACGAATCGATTAAAGGATTTTCGCCTTTTCGACTACCGGAGCATGAAACAGCTTATGCGATGACGATTCATAAATCTCAAGGTTCAGAGTTTGATAAGGTCAATATTATTTTACCTACCGATTATTCACCACTGCTCAATCGTTCATTGCTTTATACAGCAATTACACGTGCTAAAAAATCTGTATCCATTTACGCTAATGAACAGATCTTATCACAAGCAATCAAAACACAAACCGTTAGACATAGCGGATTAGTTAATTTATTAGAAAATAAACAATCGTAATATTACGTTTTGAGGCTTGTAGCACAATCCCAACGGCGAACTAAAAACTACAAATATTGCGAGATATAAAAAAACAGGGCAATTTGCCCTGTGTAATTGATTAGTGAATAATCTTGGCTAAAAAGTCTTTAGCACGATCAGATTGAGGATTGGTAAAGAATTGCTCTTTAGAGGTATCTTCAATAATTTCACCGGCATCCATAAAAATGACACGATGCGCAACTTTTCGAGCAAAGCCCATTTCGTGGGTTACAACCATCATTGTCATGCCTTCATACGCAAGCTCAACCATAACATCAAGTACTTCGTTAACCATTTCTGGATCGAGCGCTGATGTTGGTTCATCAAATAACATAACGATTGGATCCATGCAAAGTGCGCGAGCAATAGCAACACGTTGTTGCTGACCACCCGATAGCTGTGCAGGGTATTTATCAGCGTGGGCAAGTAAGCCAACTCGTTCAAGAAGGTTTAGGGCTTTCTCACGAGCTTCATCTTCAGCTCTACCTAATACTTTGATTTGAGCAAGCGTAAGATTTTTTAAAATTGTTAAATGTGGAAACAGTTCAAAATGTTGGAATACCATACCCACTTTAGAACGTAATTTAGCTAAATTAGTGGATTTGCTCGTTACTTCTGTTCCATCAATAATGATTTTACCTTGTTGAACTGGCTCTAAACCATTTACCGTTTTTATTAGTGTGGATTTTCCAGAACCTGAAGGCCCACAAACAACAACAACTTCGCCTTTACCGACTTTGGTACTACAGTTTTTTAAAACTTGAAATTGTCCATACCATTTTGATACATTTTCTAAGGAGATCATCGACTTATCCCTTTCTTGAAATAATTAACTAAACGTGAAGCAGTAAAACAAATTATAAAGTAACTTGCCGCTGCAAATATAATCATTGAATATTTAACTGTACCACCTTGTACATTACCGATTTGTGTCACACTGGCACCAAATAAGTCTATTAAACTCATGACATAAACAAGCGAAGTATCCTGGAACAAGATAATACCTTGAGTTAATAATAGTGGCACCATCGATCTAAATGCTTGCGGCAGAATAATTAAACGCATAGCCTGACCTTTTGTCATACCGAGTGCATAGGCGGCGTGATATTGGCCTTTAGTAACTGCATTGATACCAGCACGAATGATCTCTGAATAATATGCCGCTTCGAAGAGGGCAAAAGCGATCATCGCTGAGACAATCCGTACATCTGCATAAGGCGGCAGATTAAAGACGAATTTTATTACTTGTGGTAACGCTAAATAGAACCATAACAATACTAATAATAATGGAATGGAACGAAATAAATTAACATAACATTTTGCAAAAATATTAAGAAATTTATTATTTGATAGGCGCATTAATGCTAAGACTGTTCCCCAAATAATGCCGAAAATAACAGCAATCAAGGTAATTTTAGTCGTTAACCATAATCCGCTTAATAATAGATGATAATTATCGCTTACCAGTGAAGGTATATTGGCAATCCAAGTATATAACTGCATATTATCCTCCGTGACTCATGTTTGGCAAACGAGTATGTTTCTCAACAATTCGCATAATGGTAAGTACAGCATAGTTAATAAGCATAAAGGCAATTGTTACACCACACAATATTTCAACAATACTATTGGTCGATTCATTGATGCGATCAATTTGCCCAATCAAGTCAATTAACCCAATGGTTGATGCAACAGAGGAATTTTTAATAATATTGGTCATTTCCGAAGTTAATGGTGGAATAATACGCCTGTAAGCATTTGGTAATAATACGTACTGATAAGCTTGTCGGTTTGTTAAACCAAGCGCAATTGCGGCATATCTTTGTCCTTTTGGCAAAGTTTGAATACCGGTTCTGACCTGTTCAGCAATACGAGCAGAGGTAAATAAACCTAAAGCAATTGATGCTGTAATAAATGAACTGATATTTGGTGATAATCCCGAAATAAACCAAGTTTTTAAACTCCCGGTCAATAATTCAGGTAGTATCATGTACCATAAAAACATTTGAACAAGTAAGGGAATATTACGAAACAGCTGAATGTAGCCAGCAGCAAATTTATTTAAAAATTTGTTGTCCAATGTTCTGCATATACCGACAAAAGACCCTAACACAAATGCAATAATCCATGCGGTAACGGCTAATGAAACTGTGACAAAAATACCGTCCAACAACCAGTTTAGGTAAATTCCGTCACCATAAGGGGTGGGTTCAAAAAATAGTGTCCAATTAAAACTCATAATATATTTAATTCACTAAATTAGATTATGTACTAAATGCCAATTACATTTAGTACACAGGATTAGAAAGAATAAGAAAAGTATTAATCTAATGCTTTATCGTTAGGATTTGCAAAAAGCTCAACCATTTTAGGTGAAATTTCCAGATCCATATTTGCGCCTTTTGGCGGTACTGGTTGAGTAAACCATTTGTTATATGATTCCAGTGCTTTTCCTGATTTTTGAGCATCAGCAATGGTTTTATCCATTAATTGTTTAAATTGAGTATCGCCTTTTCTTAACATACAGCCATAAGATTCATAAGATAACGGTTCGCCAACAATTTTCCATTCTGTTGGGTTAATTGCGCGAGAACGTTCACCAGCAAGCAAAGCATCATCCATTAAAAATGCTACTGCACGACCAGTTTCAAGAGCATTAAATGCATCACCATGATCTTTTGGCGTAATAATACGAATGCCTAAGTCTTCTTTACTATTGATTTGATTTAAACGAATTTCAGAAGTTGTACCTGCTGTGGTAACGACATTTTTACCTTTAAGATCTTCAATACTTTTAATGTCGCTATCAGCTTTCACTAAGAAACGTGTACCAACAATAAAGATGCTGTTTGAAAAATCAACCGTTTTTTGGCGTTCAAGATTGTTAGTGGTCGAACCGCATTCAAAATCATAAGTGTAGTTATTAAGTAGTTGAATACGAGTCTTAGAAGTAACAGGTAAATATTTTACTTTTAGATCTGGTAAATTTAACTCTTTTTTAACTGCTTCTACAATCAGATTCGAATAATCTTGTGAATAGCCAATGACTTCTTGTTTTTCACCATAGTAGGAAAATGGAATAGAAGATTCACGATGACCAACAACAATCACACCACTATCTTTAATTTTGGCTAAAGTACCAGTTAGTTCTTCTGCAACCGCTGATCCGCTAATTAGACCTAACATTGCAAATGATAATACTAATTTGGTTAATTTTGTCTTCTTGTTCATACTCATCTCCTACTGTTTAATTTGTATCATATTAAATTTATTTAATATTTTTACAAAGGGCGTATATTATAACTTATTTTTTAGCATAAAAGTACTTTTTACTATTTATTTGTAGATAATTGGAGCTAGATACAACGTCAGATTCTGGCATTTTAACAATAGATTTTTACCCAATTTCTTTAGAAACCAATTACATATAAGCAATAATTGTGCCAGTCTTACTAATTATGACGTTTTTTTATAAAAAGTGAGATAAGCATAAAAGATATGATTAAAAAATAGAGTTTATTTCCCCATTTGGCATAAGGAGTTAGACCTGTGGTGGGTGAAATCGTGTCGATTAACACATCAGTTTTAAATTGAGGTAATTGTTTAATGATATTACCCTTATGGTCTATTATCGCTGTAATACCATTATTGGTACTGCGAATTAACGGTCTACCAAACTCTAATGCTCTAGCTTGCGCCATTTGCAAATGCTGCTTAGGCCCAATGCTGTCACCAAACCACGCATCGTTGGAAACGGTTAATAAAAAATCAGTATCAGGCGTGAAATTCTGCCACATTAAATCAGATAAGATGATTTCATAGCAGATAGCAGTGGTAAATTTAAATCCTTTCATGGTCAGTGGCGGTTGGTTTACTCCACCCGGTTGCATCGAGGACATAGGAATATCGAGCATATTGGTCAAAGGTTGAAGTACGGATTCTAAAGGCGTGAATTCACCAAATGGCACTAAATGGTGTTTTTGATAGCGATTAGTTGTTGGATATTGATAAGGTTTTGGTTCTCCTAACACGATCAAGCTATTATAAACTTCGCTAGTTGGGCTGTTTCCAAATTGACTAAAGCGGTAATCAATAATTCCTACAGCGACCTCTGAATCATTCGCTCTGGCTTGATTATCAATATATTGCAAATAGGGTTGCTGGTTGAGTTCATAATCGGTGATACTGGCTTCAGACCAAATAATAATTTTGTTTTTATCTAAGTTGTCTTCGGTCAGCTTAGCGTAGGTTAGTAATGTATTATTCAGTTGCTCAGATGACCAACGTATTGACTGAGCAATGTTTGCTTGCACTAAAACAAAATTGGCTGAACGCTGATTATCAATAGTTGTCCATTGAATATTTTTGAGTGAAATTGGTGCAATTAAGATCACTAACAGTGCAATAATTGCACCAAATGCGTGCCATTTTTGGACTGTTTTAATCAGCTTATGTAAGCTAAAAACTAATAATCCACATAAAATGGTGAAAATAAGATTAAGCCCGTCAATCCCCACAATTGGAAAATAGTTCCGTAATGGGCTATCAAGTTGGCTGTAACCGAATTGTAGCCAAGCAAAACCAGTAAGAATATAACCACGTAAAAATTCGGTTATTTGCCAAACAATTGGCATTATCAGTACCAGTTGTTTAAACGTAAATGGTTTAGCCACTCTATCAGCTAAGCGAATAAGGAAAGCAAACAGCATTGGAAAGAGTGATAAATATAAAATTAAAAAACCTAAAATAATAACGGCAATAAAGGAGGGGAGTTCGCCATACTGTTTAATACTGAAATATATCCAGTGAATGCCAGCTGAGAAATATCCAATACCCCAGCAAAGTCCTAGAACTAAAGCTTGTTTTTTGGATTTGTTTGCTATTAACCATAACAGTCCGGCAAATGACACAAACGCCAAAGGCCAGATGTGAAAAGGCGCATAGCTAAAAACAGCAATGGCACCAAATACTAGACTGAATAAAATCTGTTTAAGCATGCTCCGGCATCTCTAAATTTGGCACGGTTGCGCCATCAGGTATGGTGACATGTAATTGAATTATTCGTCTTCTATCAACAATTGTGACCTTAAATTGATAGCCGTCAATTGTGATACTTTCACCACGTAAAGGTAAACGACCGAAATGTTGCATCACCAATCCACCAATTGTATCCATTTCATCATCACTAAATGAAGTGGCGAAAATTTCGTTGAAATCTTCAACTGGTGTAAGTGCGCGCACGGTGTAAACCGATTGGCTTAAGCGACGGATATCACGATCTTCAATTTCATCGTATTCATCTTCAATATCACCGACAATAAGCTCTAAAATATCTTCGATAGTGACAAGTCCCGATACCCCGCCAAATTCGTCAATCGCCATTGCCATATGGTAGCGCTGCATACGAAACTCTTTGAGCATATGATCGACACGCTTACTTTCCGGCACAACTACAGTTGGTCTTAAGATCTTTTTTAAATCAAAATCATTAACGCCTTGACGTATATAGATAAGTAAGTCTTTGGCTAATAAAACACCTTCAATATGATCTCTATCTTCAGTAATTACCGGATATCGGGAGTGACCATGTTCAGAAATAATATCTAAACATTCATCAAGTGTATAATTATCTTTAATTGTTACAATTTGAGAGCGGGGAATCATGATATCGCGAACTCGCTGTTCGGCTATATCCATTACACCTTCAATCATATCAAGGGTGTCAGGATCGATAAGCTCGTTTTCTTCTGCTTCACGAATCACTTCAATCAGTTCTTCTTTATCTTTTGGTTCTGAATGGAATAACTGACTTAACCATAAAGTAAACCCTTTTTTTGGGCTCCGGTGATTGTCATCACTCATTTGCTCTTTTCCTTTCTGTCTTGTTGTTTTAAAGATTCTATTTAGTTGATAGAAGTAATATTAAAAAGTTTATTTAGCCAATTGGTTGATAAGGGTTATCAAATCCTAATTGATTCATAATATCAATTTCGATATTTTCCATTTCTTCAGCTTCTTCGTCAAGGATATGATCATAGCCTAATAAATGCAAACAGCCATGAACGATCATATGTGCCCAATGTGAAGATAATGATTTGTGTTGTTCTTTCGCTTCGGCTTCAACCACTTGTTTACAAATAATTAAATCGCCAAGCAAAGGTATATCAATTTCAATCGGTGACTCGAAAGGGAAAGACAGCACATTAGTTGGTTTGTCTTTATGACGATAAGTATTGTTTAATTGCTGACTTTCTTGCTCATCAACGATACGAATGGTAATTTCAGCATTTTCCATAAATTGTGGCAAAATGACTTCCAACCACTGCATAATCTGCTGCTCGGTGGGTAAATTTTCATTATGCTCGGTGGCAATTTGCAAATCTAAAATAACTGCGCTCATTTTATTGCTCTTATTCCCGATGATAAGGATGATTAGTGGTTAAACTCCATGCTCGATACAAGCTTTCAGCAACAATCACCCGCACCAAAGGATGTGGTAAAGTAAGTGGTGAGAGTGACCAACTTTGTTCAGCGGCAGCTTTACATGCAGGTGATAGACCTTCAGGGCCACCAATTAATAAACTAACATCTCGACCGTCTGTTTTCCAGCGTTCCAACTGCTCAGCTAAATTGTGGGTGGTATAAGGTTTACCCGGAATATCCAAAGTCACAATACGGTTACTTTTGCCGCATGCGCTTAACATAAGTTCGCCTTCTTTGTCTAATATACGGGCGATATCAGCATTTTTAGTACGTTTGCCGGCTGGTATTTCAATAAGCTCTAATGGCATATCTTTAGGAAATCGAGAACGATAATCATCAAAGGCGGTAATGACCCAACTCGGCATTTTATTGCCAACAGCAATAAGCTGTATTTTCACGCCATTAACTCCAAAGTTTTTCGAGTTCGTAAAGTTGGCGGCTCTGTTCTTGCATGATATGTACAATAACTGAGTCCATATCAACCACGACCCAATCGGCATCGTTTTGGCCTTCACTACCTAATACAAGGTGCCCGTGTTTCTTCGCTTCGTCAAGTAAATGACCGGCGATTGATGCTACATGACGATTAGATGTGCCAGTACAAATAATCATATAATCAGTAATACTTGATTTACCACGTACATCAAGAGTTACGATATCTTGACCTTTTAGATCATCAATTTTATCTATAATAAAATCTTGTAACGATTGTTGCAAAATAAACTCTCTATTCGAATAAATAAAGCGCTAGTATAGCATATTTTTAAAAATAGCGAGCAGATCAGCCTAAGCAATCATTTTTTGACAAGAAGTTTCAGATTTACTATACGTTAAAGTATAAAACCGCTGTTTTGCATTCTATTCCATTAGAGCGAAATGACTCGATCAAATAACGGATTATCAGTCAAACGATGCGTGACCATTAGCAATGTTTTATCAAGGCAAACCTGTTTAATTAATTGAATAATTTGTTGTTCAGTGTGCTGATCCAAACTTTCTGTCGGTTCATCCATTAATATTAATGGTGAATTATGCAGTAGTGCTCTGGCAATACCGATGCGGCGAATTTCGCCCCCCGATAGCGAGCGCCCACCCTGTCCAAGGGGTAAATCTAAACCATGCTCAGTAGTAAGGAGCTTGTCGAGCTCAACTTGCTGTAAGACTTCTATTAGCTGCTGATCAGAAGCTGAGCTGTTACCAATTAATAAATTTTGTCGTAAACTATCGCTAAAAATCGTGATAATTTGCGGAACAACTGCAATGGCCTGTCTAAGCGTTGGCTCATCGAGCTCATCAATTGCGACATCGTTGATGTAGATCTGCCCAGCATCGGGTTGCCAACTGCGGGTAACTAAATTTAACAAAGTCGATTTTCCGCAGCCTGTTTTGCCTATTAAGCCAACATGTTCACCGGCATTGACGGTTAATGAAAAATTGCTCAATACGGCAAATGGTTGATTAGGGTAGCTGAAACTGATGTTATCAAATTGCACTTTAGCAGTGCTTAAATTCAGTGATTGCCCATGCGGGATAAATTCAATTTCCGGTTTTTGGTTAAATATTGCTGTTGTACGTTTCGCAGAAGTTAATACTTGCCCTAAGAAAATAAAGGCAGTTGGGATTGGAGCTAAAATTTCCGAGCTGGCAAGGCAGACAAACACAAATAGCGCAACTATAGGTGATAGGGTATATTGAGTAATTAACCACAGTACGAGCAGTGTTAAAATTCCTGTAATAAGTAGGACTAATGCGCTTGATAATGCCATTAATGCTGACTGTTTTTGCTGGTTATTTAGCCAGCTTGATTCTAATTGATCTAATTTAGTCCGGTATCGAGGCTGAGCGTTAAATAGTGTCAACTCAGCTTGTCCTTGTAAATAATTGATCAACAATAAGCGATATTCACTTTGTTGCTTAGCAAGTGTTTCACCTAATTGCTTACCTGCATAATAAAAAACCACCGGCACGACCAGTAAAGTAAGTGTCAGCACAATGGTAATAATTAATGCAACAGGTAGATTAATCTGACTAAGTGCAATAAACATCACGCCAATAGTGATTAGAGCAGTGATAATCGGTGAGAAAAGTTTTAAATATAAGTGATCAAGCGCATCGATATCGACAATAAAGCGATTGAGTAAATCGGCACGTTGGTACTGAGATAATTGGTTTGCACTAAGCGGTAAAATCTTTTGAAAAGCAAGCGTTCTTAAATAGGACAAAATTTGAAAAGTCGTATTATGATCAACTAACCGCTCCATATAACGTGAAGCTGTACGAGTGATTGCAGCGCCACGTACCCCAGCAGCCGGTAGCATATAGTTAAAAGTATAGAGTCCAGCGACCCCAACAAAAGCCGTAGAGGCTAAAAACCAGCCAGATAACGAAAGTAAAAATACGCTGGCAAAAAGGGTAAGTATCGACAACGACAAACCGAGTAAAATTTGCCAAAAATAGTGTTTATAAAGTGCAATATAGGGGCGTAATGTTGCTATCATAAACTCTCCTTGATATGACAATGTAAAAGCCCTTTAGAAAGTTGCCAAATTGAATCATACGAATGCAAATCCTCATTTTGGTGAGTAATTGTTATACTGTTGGTTGCAATATTATGATGTTCTAAATTTTGCACCGTTTGTTTATCTAAACTGGCGGTCGGCTCATCAAGAATAAGTAGTTGACATGGTTTTAGCATCGCTCTTGCCAGTGCGATACGTTGTGCTTGCCCTACCGATAAACGAATGGCATCTTCGCCCACTTGAGTATCTAATCCATTGGGTAATTTAGCAATAACTTCCGCTAATTGCGCTTGTGAAATGACAGATGCCAGCTGCTGATCGGTGGCATTTGGATTACCAAGTAAAATATTTTCACGTATTGAGCCGTTAATTAAATAAGGATTTTGACCAATCCAACTTATCTGCTTTTGCCAACTTGACAATGTTAACTGATTAAACTCAATCCCATTAATTTTTAATGAGCCTTGATAGGGTAAAAATCCTAATAACACCTGCATCAACGACGTTTTACCTTCACCGCTGGTACCGATTAAAGCCAATTTAAACGGCGCTTTAAGCGTAAAAGATAATGGACCAACAATCGGCTTATTTTCACTTGATAACACAATTAAGTTATCTGCTTCAATGGTTTGTAGCGAATCATTAAAATCAATTGTTGCTGTAGCATTATCAAATTGCTGTTTAGCTGATTTTTGCGTTAAAAAAGTTTCAATATTGTCTGCCGCGGCAATCGCTTCAGCTTTTGCGTGATAATAGGTACCAAGATCGCGTAATGGTTGAAAAAACTCAGGTGATAAAATTAAGGCAAAAAAACCGGCAAAGAGAGTTACGCTGCCACTATATGAGCCAAAATCGAACTCGCCTAAATAGGAAAAACCAAAATAAACCGCCACAACAGCTATTGAGATAGAGGCAAAAAACTCTAGAACTGCTGAAGATAAGAATGCCATTTTAAGCACTTGCATGGTTTTAACTCGAAAATCTTCTGACGCTTTTTTAATTTCGTTCGCCTGTTTTTCACCTTGATTAAATAATCGGATAGTGCTTAAACCTTTTAACCGGTCTAAAAAATGTCCGCTTAAATAGGCTAATGCTTTGAAGTGCCGGCGATTAATATCGGCAGCGCCCATACCAACTAAAATCATAAAGATTGGGATAAGTGGGGCAGTGCAAAATAAAATAGCCGCCGCAGCCCAATTAAAAGGTAAAATTGCGATACAAATTATGATAGGCGCCATACTGGCTAATCGCATTTGTGGTAAATAACGCGCAAAGAAATCTTGCAGATTATCAACTTGTTCAATAACTAAAGTACTTAAGGCACCAGTGGTACTTTGATTTAAATAAGCTGGACCCAGTGCTTCAAATTGATTAATTAAATCCTGCCGAATTTGATTACGTACTTTTCTGCCCAAAGCAAAATTAATTTTTTCCCGAAAATAGATCAATATTGCTCGCGCTAATAGGATGACAATTAATAGCAAGAAGTAGATTAAAACTTCTGAGAAATTAACTTGTTCAATGATTATTTTTTGTAAAATAGTGGCAAGCAATGCAGCTTGAGCAATCATGAAAAGAGTCAAGATAAAGCCGGTTAAAATCGAGGCACGCAGATTTGATTGGTATTTTTTTGCGTGTTGTTTCAACCAGCTAAGTAAGTAAGTTTGACGTTTTTTATCTAATGACATGGACTGTTTTATTTACTTAATATTATCCAAATAAAGTTCAGCATCTAAGGCGGCCATGCAGCCTGTTCCTGCCGAAGTAATCGCTTGACGATAGATATTATCCATTACATCGCCAGCGGCAAAAATTCCTTCTATACTTGTTTGGGTTGCATTACCATGTGTGCCCGACTTAACTTTAATGTAGCCATCTTTCAATTCAAGTTGACCTTCGAAAATATCGGTATTGGGTTTATGCCCAATTGCAATAAATAGACCTAATACCGCTAACTCTTCGGTTAAGTTAGGATCTTGTGTGCTTCGCAGTCTCACACCCGTTACGCCCATATTATCACCAAGTACTTCATCAACAATTTGATGAGTATGTAAAATAACTTTGCCTTCTTTGACCTTTTCAGCCAATCGATCCATTAGGATTTTTTCAGCTCTAAAGCTACCACGGCGGTGAATTAAATGGACTTCGCTGGCGATATTTGCCAAATATAGTGTTTCTTCAACGGCTGTATTACCACCACCTACAACAGCGACTTTTTGATTTCGATAAAAAAATCCGTCACAAGTTGCACAGGCTGAAACGCCTTTACTTTTAAACGCTTCTTCTGAGGGTAAGCCAAGGTATTGTGCTGATGCACCAGTTGCAATAATAAGTGCATCGCAACTGTATTGGGTTTCACTGCCGAAAAGTTTGAATGGTTTGCGACTAAAATCAACCCGATCTATATGGTCTAAAATAATTTCAGTATTAAATCTTTCTGCATGCTCTTTCATTTTTACCATTAATTCCGGGCCGGTTAATTCAGGAGCGCCTGCTGGCCAGTTTTCGATTTCTGTCGTGGTGGTAAGTTGACCGCCTTGTTGCGTACCGGTTATGAGTACTGGCGATAAATTAGCGCGTGCGGCATAGACAGCAGCTGTATAACCGGCAGGGCCAGAACCAAGTATTAATAAACGTGCATGTTTAGTTTTCATTATGTTAATTCCTTCCTTTCAAACATTCCGGCATTATTAAGCAAAATTGAAACGATTAGTGGTTGATAAGTCTAACATTATCAAGCTCTTTCGTGCAAAAAAAATGATTATTGCAGCAATAGGCTAGGGCAATAGTAATTGATTAACAACATAAATTTGATTTATTTTTTAGATTTAAGATTCATCTCTACTTTTCCAAACATAAAGTTTTACTAACCCGTCTATTTGGCTCTTCGGCTGTAATTAAAGGAAGTGATATAGGCTTAAAAACAAAAGTCATATTTACAATCCAAAACAACTTATGCCAGAGCCATTATTGTTTTGACATTATTAACCATTTTCGCCAGAAAATTGAAATATTATGTTGAGCTTTAGATTTTTAGCGTATGTATGAATTGGTCATTAATAACTTAAAATTGAAATCGGGTATTGGACATTGATGAGTCTTTCCGAGTCGCCTTGCGACGACCGGGAAAGTTACCAGTCAATTATTCAGATAAGTGGGTTGTGATTTCAGAAAGAGACCAACGCACGTGCTCGGTTGGCTCATTGATACGATAACCAAAAGCCAAACAAAGCCCAATACCAAAGGTTTCAGCGCTAAATTTAGGCATATATTTTTCTAATATTTGAACAATACCGTCATATTGGAATCCACCGATTGTGCAAGAATCGATTTCTCGATAGGCCGCTGCTGTTAACATATTAGCGCAAGCGATATAATCTTGCATTTCACAAGCATGATCAATCGTTAAGCCATTGGCTAATCCATGATTATAAAAATTTATAATTGATTGGCAGGTGTTATCAATCGCTGTTTGATCATCAGTATCGGGTAGTGTGCGTGCAACTGTTCGGCGAAAGTATTCGCTTTGTAGCGTGAAATTATTTGCTTTACGATAAAGCACGATAACAAAATGTGAGCAACTTGTGACTTGCTCCTGATTATAGCACACCGTGCGCAACTCTTTTTTTATTTTGTCATTGTCGATAATAACAAAGTGCCAAGGCTCAAGCCCAAATGCTGAAGGAGATTGTCGCCCGGCTTCTAAGATATATTCAATGTCTTCACGGCTTATTTTTTTAGTCGTATCAAACTTTTTACATGCGTGTCTAAAATTAAATGCTTGAGTTAATTTGTCCATTATTATTCTCCTGAGATTTTGTATTCCATGGGGCAACTTTAAATAATAATAACATACCGGGTATAGCTAAAATTGCACATAAAATAAAAAATGTCGTCCATCCTAAATAGGCGACCATAAATCCGGTGGTTGAGTTAATTAATGTTCTGGGGACTGATGCAATACTGGAAAATAAAGCATATTGGGTTGCTGTATAAAGAGGATTTGTCGTTTTGGCGATAAATGCAACAAATGCTGCTGAGCCTAAACCTACTCCTAATGCCTCAAACCCTATAACTAAAGCTAATGAAATTTTTTGTTCTAAATTTATGACTGTATATGGTCCTTGAATAGATAGCCAAATAAAACCAAAAATAGAAACAACTTGAACTACGCCAAAACACCAGAGCGCACGGTTAATGCCAATTTTAATCATCAGTATACCACCGATTAAGGCGCCAAATACACTTGGCCATAACGATGCATTTTTGGCAATCAAGCCTAGGTCTAAACGGCTAAAGCCCATTTTTAAATAAAAAGGTGTTGCCAACGAAGTAGCCATGCTATCCCCTAATTTATAGAGAAAAATGAAGGCTAAAATTAACATGGCCGATTTTAAACCATTACGGGTAATAAATTCGCTAAATGGTTTGGTAATAATATCTTCAATACTTTGATTTTTAGGTGCTTGATTAGGGGGCTCTTTAACCATTAAAGTCATGATAATGGCCGGAAGCATAAAAAGTGCAGTGATAATAAACACACTATTCCATGGTAAATAATTGGATAATATCAGCGATAATGTACCCGGTACTAAGCCTGCAATACGATAAGCATTGGTATGGATACTATTGCCAAGACCCAATTCATTATCCAGCAATAACTCTCGCCTAAATGCATCAAGTGCGATATCTTGTGTCGCTGAAAAAAGGGCTATAATAAAACTGATAAGAGCGATTAACCAGATATTTAATGAGGGCGATAAAAAACCTAATATCGCAATAAAGGCTAGTAATGTCATCTGGGACGCTAACATCCAACCTCGTCGCCGACCTAAGCCAAAAAGTGAGATTCTGTCCATAAATGGAGCCCAAACAAACTTAAAGATATAAGGAATTTGGGTCAATGAAAAAACGCCGATTGTTTGTATATTAATCCCTTCACTTTCCAGCCATGCCGGTAAGAGTTGTAATAATATATAAAAAGGAAGCCCTGAAGCAAAACCAGTAAAAATACAGATCAGCATTTTAGTGGTAAAAACAGTTTTTAAAATGGAATGTTGCGTATCATTCATTATTTAACTTTATTGGTTAGTTTTTAGCAAAGTGCTATGATAACACAGTAATAAAAAAAATAATTGCTAAAGCCGGCATAAAGCGTTATTACTGTAAAGAATCAATTAAAAACTAGTTTTGCCAATCTGTAACCAATTTTTCAATACCTATTCAAATTTTATGTTTGTCAAGAAGTTTCAGAAAATGTATACGTTTCAGTATAAAAATGGAAAATCAAACTAGTCAACATTAACCGTTACGCTATTAGAGAGGCAGTAAAATGAAACAAACAATAAGAGTTGCTGTATTTAGCAGTAAACATTACGACAAAGAATACTTAGAAATTGCGAATAAAAAATTTAAATTCGATCTTGAGTTTTATGAGCACAAATTAAGTCATAAAACGGCTGTGACTGCGCAAGATTACGATGCGGTGTGTGTGTTTGTAAATGATGAAGTAAATAAACAAGTATTACAAAAATTAGCCCATTATGGCGTTAAAATTTTAGCATTACGTTGTGCGGGTTTTGATAATGTTGATTTAGCTGAAGCCAAAAAATTGGGCATTACCGTTGTTCGCGTGCCAGCTTATTCGCCAGAAGCTGTTGCTGAACATGCGGTTGCTTTAATGATGACCCTTAACCGTCGTACACACAAAGCTTATCAACGTACTCGTGATGCTAACTTCTCATTAGACGGTTTAACCGGATTTAATATGCATAATCGCACTGCTGGCGTAATTGGCACCGGTAAAATTGGTTTAGCGGTCATTCGGATTTTAAAAGGTTTTGGCATGCACATATTAGCGCACGACCCCTATCCTAATGATGCAGCAGTTCAACTCGGTGCAAAGTATGTCGAATTAGATGAATTATATGCAAATTCAGATGTGATTACCTTACATTGCCCGATGTCACCAGAAAATTATCATTTATTAAATAAAGAATCTTTCAACAAAATGAAAAATGGCGTGATGATTATCAACACCAGCCGTGGTGGTTTACTTGACTCAACTGCGGCAATTGATGCTTTAAAACAGACCAAAATCGGTGCGCTAGGTATGGATGTTTACGAAAATGAGCGAGACCTCTTTTTTGAAGATAAATCCAATGATGTCATTTTAGATGATGTATTCCGCCGTTTATCAGCCTGTCATAATGTTATTTTTACTGGTCATCAAGCTTTCTTAACTCAAGAAGCCTTATTGAATATTTCAGAGACAACGTTAACCAATATTGAACAAGTATCGGAAGGAAAATCTTGTCCGAATATTGTTGAATAACAAGTAATAATTTATGATATTGTCGATTTCTTAATTAATTTAATTTTGGATAATTTATGCAACGTCTCATTATTAGTGTAGTTATGATTTTATCGCTTGCTGCTTGTAGTAGCCAGAAAACACAAACGTCACCAATGGTTGCGCACCGCGGGCATTCAAATGTCTCCGGTGGTGTCTATTTAGAAAAAGATCATAATCGGCCTGAACCGAAAAACGCTCAATTAGCGACAGATAAAGAAAAATTTATCGATAAAATGGTGAAAAAACATGGTTTCGATCGCCAACAATTACGTGATGTGCTGGCGCAAGCCAATAAGCTTGATTGGGTGATTAATTTAATGGATAAACAAGCACCAAAATCGGGGCCAGTAACGGGACCAAATGGTGCATGGATTCGTTACCAAAATAAATTTATTACCCCAAGTAATCTACCTAAAGGTGTAGATTTTTGGAATAAATACAATAAAGAGTTGCAACAAGCATATAAACAATATGGTGTACCGCCAGAAATTATTGTTGGTATTATCGGTGTTGAAACAGGTTGGGGTAGAGTAATGGGTAAAACGAGAATCATCGACGCCTTATCTACATTGGCATTTTACTACCCAAGACGTGCTCAATACTTTTCTAACGAACTGGAAGATTATCTAATTATGTGTCGGGATGAAGGAGTGGATCCTTTCGATTTAAGTGGCTCATTTGCTGGTGCAATGGGGTATGGTCAGTTCATGCCGTCAGCATTTAGAAATCATGCGGTTGATTTTAATAACGACGGTCATATTGATTTATGGGATCCGGTAGATGCAATTGGGAGTGTTGCCAACTATTTTAAAGCGCACGGCTGGCAAAAAGATAAAAAAGTGGCGGTAAAAGCTGATGGTCAAGCTCCTTCTTTAGAAACAGGCTTTAGTACTAAATATTCAGTAGAGAAACTCAATAAAGCAGGGCTGAAAGCGCAAAGTTCAATCGATGGACATAAAGAAGTGAGCTTATTAAGCCTTGATATGGGTGATCGTTATCAATATTGGTATGGTTTACCGAATTTTTATGTGATAACCCGTTATAATCACAGCACGCATTATGCAATGGCAGTATGGCATTTAGGTTTAGCTGTTAAAGATGCTAGATAGCAATTGCTAGTTAGCACTATTGAACTTAAAAAGGTCGCATTGCGACCTTTTTTGCTTTAAATTCGTTTCGTTTTATCAAACAATTATGCTTTTTTAAGATAACAATAATTTAACTGCAATTAACAGCAAAAATACCCCAAAAAACTTAATTAGCTTATCGATTGATAATTTTTCCCCAAGTTGCACCCCCACTTTGGCCATGGGTATACTTGCCAACATAATAGCAATAACAGCCGGCAAATAGACAAAACCAAGACTGTAAGGCGGTAAATCAGCAATATTCCAGCCCGCAATGATATAGCCAATTGTCCCGCCAATTGCTACAGGTAGTGTAAAGGCTGCTGAGGTGCCGATTGCTTTACGCATATTAACACCACATTTTTTCAAAAAGGGCACAACTAAAATTCCACCACCAATGCCGACCAGCGCAGCAAAAATACCGATAAGCGCACCAACAATAACATAAATATGATTACCCAATAAAGCCACTTCATTAGTCTGATTGTTAGCAACATTGCGAGTTTTAAAAATAAACTTTAAACCTATATAAGTTAGAAAAATAACAAATATCATTCTTAGCCACATTCCGGGAATGTAAGGCGTCAAATATGAACCGCCAATCGTTCCGATAATGCAACCTAACACCATTTTCTTTAAAATTGACCATTCAATATTATGATTTTTATTATGCAACCAACTGGAAGACAAACTCGTGCCGATAATTGTCGCTAACGATGATGCCACAGCGATATGACTCGTCCAATGCCCACCAAGATCGAAATAATCAAGGGAGAAAATAAGAGCCGGAACAATTAATGCGCCTCCACCAATACCGAGCATACCCGCTAATAGCCCGGCTACTGCGCCGATAAAAATTAAGATCAAAAATTCAAGAATCATAATAAAGCCTTTGAATAATGCCTATTAATTGCTGTTTAAGTTTTTAATCATTATGAAAAACAATAGATAAAACAACTGAGTATTTATTGTGAGCATTGAATGAATTATCCTATATTAATTGCATTTATTACTTTTTTTCAATTAATACTTTTATAAATAAAACAGCAGTAAGTTAACTTAATGGCAACATCATCAGTAAATCAGTGACATAATTAATAAAATAAATTATGTTAGTACTTAAACTTTAACCATTAACTTGATATAGAAGGAATAAAAAAGTGAAAGATCGTTTGAAATGGATTGATGACTTTGGTTTTATTGGTGAAACAGCAAGTGGTCATGCTTTAGTCATGGATGGTGGCGTTGAGCATGGTGGACGAAATCGAGGTGCACGCCCCATGGAGCTACTTCTACATGGCGCTGCTGGCTGTATGTCTTATGATATTCTCGCCATTTTGAAAACTGCCAAACAAGATGTTTCTGATTTTTGGATTGATATCGAAAAAGTACAAGCACAGACTCATCCTAAAGTTTATACTGAAATTCGTTTTCATATTGTTATAAGCGGAAAAAATATTGCAACCGAGTCTGTTGAAAAAGCTTTAAAGCTTGCCTCAGAAAAATATTGTAGTGCATCAATTATGCTGGGAAAAACAGCAAAAATGGTTTATAGCTATGAAATTAGAGCGTCACGTTAAGAACCATGCTTAAATCAAATGGTTATATATTTATAACAAGTTGATATTAGTCATTATTTTAATAATCATTTAACATTTTGATCACTTCAATTGATCTATATATGGAAATGATTATGCAACAGTTAAATAAAACCATGCGATTTAGAGATCTGGTGATCTTGGGATTGCTCTTTATTGGACCTGCTGCGCCAGTTGGTTTGTATGGTATTTTAGATGCGTCGACAGATGGTGCTGTTGTCTTAGTATACATAGTGGCAACACTTGTTATGGCATTAACGGCATGTTCATATGCGAGAATGGTTAAGGCATTACCTCATGCTGGTGCTGTTTATGCCTATTGCTCAGCCGGCATTCATCCTAATGCGGGATTTTTGGTTGGCTGGTTGTTGTTACTCGATTACATGTTTATTCCTGCGGTAGCTTATCTCTTTAGTGGTATCTCGCTCAATGCGCTTATTCCTGAAATTCCTGTATGGATCTGGACTTTTTTGGCTGTGGTTGTCACCACTTGTTTAAACCTTATTGGTTTTAAAAAATCGGCAAAAATCACCTTAATTATATTAATACTTGAAATCACGGTACTGGCTTGTGTGCTCATTGCCGGTATCTGGATACTGGCAACCACGGGAATTAAACGAGATTGGTTACAACCATTAATTGGCGGCGACCTATTTACTTGGGGAAACTTATTTTCAGGTGTTTCAGTGGCAGTTTTATCTTTCTTAGGCTTTGATGCGATTGCTGCTTTTGCCGAAGAGAACAGTGGTAAACCGAGTTTAGTAAGTAAAGCGATTATCTGCTGTCTAATTTTAGCCGGTGGCTTGTTTGTCTTACAAATTTATATCGGCGCGCTACTCAGCCCTTATACGCCGGAATATTTAAATAATCATCCAGAATTACAAGGAAAGGCATACTACACTATCGTCAACGATGAAATTAGTATTTACCTTGGCTGGGCTTTAGGGTTAATGAAAGCAATTGGCGCTTCTTTCGCTGCTATGGTTGGGCAAGCTGCTGCTAGTCGTTTATTATTTAGTATGGGCAGAGATAAACGCTTACCTTCAATATTATCTAAAGTAGGAAAGAAAACGGGCGTGCCAACAATCGCTATTGTTTTTGCTGCCACTTTTAATTTATGCATAGCTGCCATTGCAGCAAATAGTGTTCGAGGACTCCCTACGTTAGTTTCCTTTGTCGATATAGGGGCACTGACGGCATTTATCATGTTACATGTCTCAGTGATAGGCTATTTTAAATTCGTTAAAGGTCATAATGGCGTGGCTTCTTTGATTTTCGATATTATTTTACCTGTTATTGGTATTTTAGTTTTATTACCGGTACTACTAAATATTAATAACGATGCAAAAATCGTCGGCTTACTATGGCTTATTGTTGGTGTTGTCATGTTATTATTTAATCGTCATCAACGCTTCTTGACTGATTGGAAAAAGTAACGCATTTTGATCATTGAAATTGTCGTTGAGTCACCTTTTTAAGCTGGTAATAATATGCTAATATTTTTCAATTTATTTAGGCTGTTATAAAAACATGATTTCAGAGATAATGCGAGGCGCATTAATTTCAGCTAGCTTGATTATCGCAATTGGTGCGCAAAATTTATTTGTACTAAAACAAGGTTTATTAAAAAATCATATCTTTTTTGTGTCAGCAATCTGCTTTATTTGTGATTTTACCTTAATGTCAATTGGGATTTTAGGTGTGGGCTCATTTATCAGTGCCAATCCATTAATCACCAATATACTTGCTATATTAGGTGCAATATTTTTAATTTGGTACGGATATAATGCTTTTAAAAGTGCCTTAAAAGGGACAAGCAGCATGCAAGTTGAATCGCAAGATAATAAAAATAATAGCCTAATGAAAGTTGTGCTTGCGACATTAGCTGTGACGTTACTAAACCCACATGTCTATTTAGATACGGTGGTTATTGTTGGTGGCATTGCCGGCACATTAAGTAGCGAACAAAAAATGGCATTTTTAATTGGTGCAGTTTGTGTTTCGTTTCTTTGGTTTTTTGGAATTGGTTATGGTGCCAGACTTTTAACCCCATTATTTAAACAAAAAAGAATGTGGGTGATATTAGATTGTATCGTTGGTTTAGTAATGTTTTATATTGCTTATCGATTAATCATGTATGTCTTTTTAGCAAGTTAACGCATACTTAAATGTTTACTGTGGTTGATGATGATTATCCAGCCATAGTAATCCTGTTTTTACAAGCTATTCTCTCTTGCCTTCCTGTTTTACCTTAATCGCTTTTTGTTGCTAGAATTTTTTATCTCATCACTTTATGTTATATGAGACTTAAAGGTATCGTAGTATTTGTTTAAGGCAATGTTTTTCAAGTTGGTGTTAAAAATAACGAGAAGAAAATGGTGGGTCGTGAGCGATTCGAACGCTCGACAAACGGATTAAAAGTCCGCTGCTCTACCGACTGAGCTAACAACCCATATAGAAAAAGTAAACAAAAGTGGTGGGTGATACCGGGTTCGAACCAGTGACCCCCTCCTTGTAAGGGAGGTGCTCTCCCAACTGAGCTAATCACCCCATGTTTTATTTCTAAAACGTCACGGTAAAGATTGGTGGGTGATACCGGGTTCGAACCAGTGACCCCCTCCTTGTAAGGGAGGTGCTCTCCCAACTGAGCTAATCACCCTTACCGTGTGGATGTGCATTATAAGGCACGTCTTATTTCAGTCAACCTTTTTTTTTATATTTCTACGAAATTAGCCCCGTTCGGTGTAATTTTAAACATTTTTTGGATGTTAGTTCTCAAAAATGCCTTTTTTAAGCTTTTATTTTGCTAAATAGCATTAGCATTAAAAAATATCATTAGCTCAAAAAAAGACAGTCGATCATGATTTTTAATAAAAGCCGTATTGTTATCAATATTGAACCTAACATTTTGCGTCATAAAATTGTTAAGCCTAAAACTCATTTAAACCTAAGCGATCATCTAGGGCAGGGGGAGTATTATTACCAATCGCCAGATGAGATTGAACAATTTGTCGCAAAATTACAAAACCAATACCCTAAACAGAGTAAATATGAACTAAATCTTAGTGAAAGCTATGTACAGTCACAAACATTGACACTACCCGATGTTAAGCTCAACTCAAATGAACTGGCTTTATATATTGAAGCTTCAATGTATAAGTTGTTTGGGCGCTCAGCAAAAGAGTTTTTTTTTGATTATGTTTATTTTAGGCGCCCGAAAAATAGCGTTCAAGTAACAGTCTGTGAACGTAGTGATGTTAATTATTGGATTGATTTGTTCGACAAAAATGAATTGAATCTGGTTTTTATCGGCTATGTTAATGATAATATTCGCTTCAATTTTTTACCATGGCGTCAAACTAAGTTAAGCAGGCACAAATTCCAGCTAACCCTGATGACTGTTTGCCTCATTGGCGTGCTTATCTGTCAATTTATCTTTTGGTGGATAAACGCGCAAACTCAACTAAATGATTATGAAGCTAAGCTGTCAAAGCAGCAACTTATCAAGCAACAGTATTTGGCAGAATTGTCAACTTACATACCCAATCCTTCACCAAGTCAACGGCAAATTAAACAGTCGTTATTGACACTTTCCGAAAAGCTACCTGACATGGTTTGGTTGAATTCATATCAATATATCCCTCAAAATATTGCCATAACAGGACATAGCTTAAGTTATATTGAAATTATCCATTTTAATCAGGTGTTATTGCAGTTAGAAAATATAAGTAAAAGCCAAATAATAACTTTAACCAATCATGAAGATATGCTCTCATTTGAAATGGATATTAAACTAAATGATGAGTGATTTTTTAAGTCGACCTATCTGGCAACAGTATTTAATCATCATTATGTTGTCAATAACAGTGGTGTTAATAGGATATTTTTTATTTATTCAAGACATTAAGCAACAGATTGAACAACAAGCCAATTTATACCACGAAAAGAAAGCCGAAATAGAATTATTAGAATCGAAATTACGGCGTTATCAAGCCAGCAAAGAGAGTTTATTAAGTCTTATTTCAGAAAATGAATTAGCTCTCGCTTTCGAGTCTAACCGATTAAAATTAATTTCCTTTAAACGTTATCAAGCTGAATCGACGGTTAACTGGGACATACAATTACATGGTCAATTTGCTGACTTTATCAGCTTAATTTCATCATTTGATGATAATTACTACTATTTAGATTTTCAGAATTTGAAAATTACCAATCAAGAAACTTATTTACAAATAACATTTACTTTATCATTTAAAGAGGAATTAGAGTGAAGAGTAACGCATTTAAAATAGTATTGTTTCTATTTATAAATAGCTATGCAACCTTAGTCATTGCAGTTTTACGTGATCCCTTTCATCAATCCGATCGATTAACCTGCCAAGCGCAAACTCAAATGCTAATTAGTCAAATACAAGATTGGCAGTTTATTGGTATGGTCCAGCAATCAAATAATCAATATCGACAGATCTGGTTAACTAAAGACAACCAGTGGCTAGCTATAACTGACAATCTGATCCCCAATGAACTTTTTCCATGGTCAATTGAATCTTTGCAACATAATAAGATTTTTTGGCAAGCTCAGCTAGCTCATTATTGTCCCGATAAGGTGACATGGATCATGCCGATTCATAAATAATGTTTTATTTATCAGCTAAAAGGTTTATAGAAATGGTTAATTTCAGGTCAATATTGAAAAGTGTTATCTCAAAATTCTTTATGATTTCACTTTTTTTCTTATTTAGCATACCGCTTAGTTTGGCACAAACCGAGCTTCCCCTTGATGAGCAACAAAACAACTTCATTTCAATCAACTTTTATCAAACTGATGTTGCAATTATCTTGCAAGCTTTGGCTGACAATAAACAGTTGAATTTAGTGTTGGATGATGATGTATCAATTAAACAAACAATCAAACTACAAAATATTGATTGGCAAAGAGCGTTAGATATTGTTTTACATTCGGCTAAGTTACAAGCTCAAATAGAAGATAATATTTTATTTGTATCAAAAGCGGTTGACCCTCAGATTTTGTTAGAAAGACAACAACAAGAGCTGAAAGAACAACAGTTAAAACAACCATTAGAGATAATGTCTATTGCCGTAAATCATGCGCAACCAATGACTTTAATTGAAGCAATAGAACAGCAAGAATTATTGTCACCACGAGGCAAAGTCGTTATTGATAAAAGAACGAATTCACTGATTATTACTGATATAACTGAACGTTTTGAAGGTATAAAAAAATTGGTAAAAGCGTTTGATAAACCCATTTCTCAAGTTCATATATCAGCGCATATTGTGACAATGAGTGAAGAGAGCATGAATGAATTAGGAATTAAATGGGGATATTCGGGTGGATCTTCGCTGGGTTTAAATAAGTTTGATGTCGGGCTTGATGTAGCAAGTGCAACTTCTACCGTGGGATTTAATTTAGCTAAACTTTCAGGCGGTTTACTCAACTTAGAGCTATCTGCCTTAGAGGCTGAAAATCAGCTAGAAATTATTGCTAGCCCAAACTTACTCACAGCTAATCAAAATACAGCATCCATTAAACAAGGAACGGATATTCCTTATGAAGTATCAAGTGGTAGTAATGGGGCAACATCAATTGAATTTAAACAAGCGGTTTTAGGTTTAGAAGTAACACCGAAAATTATTGCCGATGATAAAATGATTTTAGATCTTTTCATTACCCAAAATACAGCAGGGCAATCGATAAAAAGGCGAGATGGTGGCGAAGCATTAGCAATTGAAACGCAAGAAATCAAAACTCAAGTAATGGTAAAAAGTGGTGAAACAGTTGTGTTAGGCGGAATTTTTCAGCAGATTAATAACAGTCATACCCGTAAGGTGCCTGGAGTAAGTAAACTGCCTATAATTGGTAATTTATTCAATAATAAAAGTAAAAAGCAGCAAAAAAGAGAATTAGTTATCTTTATAACACCACAATTAGTTGAGTAAATCTCAGCAGAGTTGTATCATAATCAATCTCATTTTTACCGTTTTACTTTGATTTACTTTTATATTGCTTCAAAGTACAGTTTTATCGGTAGGATTTCAATTGATTACCAAAGTAGAGAAATATTATGTTTCGTGTTGTAGCTTCTGATTTAGATGGCACATTATTAACTCCTGAGCATAGCTTATCACCTTATACGAAAAAGATTCTTCAAGCATTACGCAATAAGGATATTCATTTTGTTTTTGCAACAGGCCGGCATCATATTGATGTTGCTCAAATGCGAGAAAATATGGAAATTGATGCCTTTATGATAACTTCTAATGGTGCCAGAGTTCATGATAGTGCAGGTAATTTAATCGTCAGCCATAGTATTGAGCCAAGTATCGCAAGTGAACTTGCTAAAGAGTGTGTTGATGATCCATTAGTTTACACACATATTTATCATGGAGACAATTGGTTGATCAATAAGGAAGATGAGTTTTCATTGAGTTTTCATAGAGATACTCATTTTACTTATCAGTTTTTTAATCCACATGATTTTGATACCAATGATATTGCGAAAATTTATTTTACCACTACTGATGATGCTTTATATCCTCACTTAGTGAAGTTAAAAAATCGAATAGAGCAAAAATTTGGTAATAAAGTAAGTACCGCATTTTCTACACTCAACTGCCTTGAAGTTATGGCTGAAAATGTTTCTAAAGGTAGTGCATTAAAACAAGTTGTTGAAAAATTAGGATTTACCCTTAATGATAGCATTGCATTTGGTGACGGTATGAATGACTATGAAATGTTAAAAATGGCCGGTAAGGGATGTATTATGAAAGATGGTAGTTCAGAGTTAAAATCATTATTACCAACTCATGAAGTTATTGGCTCAAATGCTGATGATGCTGTGCCACATTACTTGGAAAAGCTATTTTTATAAATAATTAAGCAAAGTTATAAATGATGAAATTTGATAAAGAGCTTAATACATTGGGCTTACGTTGCCCCGAACCAATCATGTTGGTCCGCAAAACAATTAGAGAGCTTGCTGTTGGGCAAGTTCTCTATGTTATTGCGGATGATTTAGCAACGACTCGTGATATTCCTAGTTTTTGTCGACATATGGATCATGAGTTAATCAATTCACAAATCGAAACAAAACCTTTCCAATATTGGATAAAAAAATCACAATAGTTGTTATCAATTAAAAATTGAAACGCTATCTGTTTAACTTAAATCAATGATATTTAAATGGTAATGCAATGTTCGCCAATCATTAGGCATTAAGTTATCAACCATTAAAAAAAGCGTATGCCTTTTACCGTCATGGCGGGATTTTAAATTTAAAATGATCACATAACGAAACAGTAGGGGCTTACGCATTATATGCCAGCGTTGATTATGCCAGTAAATTTGGTGTATATAATCAAAAAGTGCTAATTCTCCTTTGATCGTCCTAAAGTAACAAATACTACGCCACCATTGAGTAATTAATAGAAGTACAATGACAAACGTATAGGCATTAAGAGCGGTATTTGCAAATATTATTAAACTAGCGCAGGTTAATAAACAATAAAATGCAGTACTCATATATATCTGTAAGTAAGAGATATTAAGTTGTGTGCTCCACATAATCGAAATTCAAAAGACTAATAAAATGGAATGATGTCAGATAATTTTCAGAAATTTTTTAATATCAATAAATATTGTGAGATAATACACAGAAACGAGTTATTTTTTTACTTGATAATATTTAAGCGCTACCAAAGCAGAACTGCTTTAATTGTGTAAAGCAAGTAGCCTGTTTTACCGACGTTACCTTTATAACCTCAATGTCTTGAACAGGGTGTAAATATTTTGTCATGATTAAAATAATAATTACTCGTTTTTATTTTGCGTCTTTTATCATAACTAGTATATACTCGTCGTTTAAAAATATATAAAGCAATATAAAATAGATACTTGTACTATTTTTGAAATAAAATCAATTGGATAGGAATATTTTGTGATATTACTTAAAATCTTGAAATTTTTTCTGAAAATTTTCTTCGCGCTATTTATTTGTGGCTTAATAATAGGCATAGCTGGGTATGCTTATTATTCCAAAGATTTACCGGATGTAGCTACCTTAAAAGACGTAAAATTACAAACTCCAATGCAAGTGTTAAGTAAAGACGGAGAATTAATTGCTATTTTTGGTGAACGTCGCCGAACGCCTTTACAGTATAACCAAATTCCTCCACAAGTTGTAAATGCGGTTATTGCAACTGAGGATGCACGTTTTAACGAGCATTTCGGTATCGATCCTATTGGTATTATGCGAGCTATGTACATTGGGGTAACCCAACATGGCTTTTCACAAGGTGGGAGTACGATAACTCAACAAGTTGCGAAAAATTTCTTCCTAACGCCTGAAAAAAGTATTGCCCGTAAAGTTAAAGAAATGATTTTAGCTATACGTATGGAAAAAGAATTATCCAAAGAAGAGATCATGACGTTGTATTTAAACATGATTAATTTTGGATCTCGAGCATATGGTGTTGGGGCAGCGTCTTATACATTTTTTGGTAAAACACCTGATCAGCTTACTGTTGATGAAGCAGCGTTGCTTGCAGGGCTACCTAATGCACCATCTGCTTTCAATCCAATTGCGCACCCAGAACGTGCCTTAACAAGACGTAATTGGGTATTAGGGCGAATGTTAGATCAATCTTACATTACTCAAGCTGAATATGATGAAGCAATTAAAAAACCTTTAAACGTAAGTTATCATGAACCTCAAATTGAATTTTCCGCTCCTTATGTCGCTGAAATGGCAAGACAATTTATGTATGACAAATTTGGGGAGAATGCTTATACAGATGGTTATAAAGTTTATACAACTATCTCCAAAACCGACCAAGTAGCAGCTAACGAAGCTGTACAAAAACATATCGTTGATTACGATATTCGACACGGTTATCGTGGGCCAGAAAAAGAGTTATGGCAAAAAAATGAAACACCATGGAATGCTGAGCAAATTCAAGCTATTTTAAACAAATACCCTTGTCATGTTGGTATGTGTCCTGCAGTTGTCACCGAATCTAATGATACACAAGCAACGGCAGTTTTGACGGATAAAAGTAATATCACCATTAACTTTCAAGGAATGAAGTGGGCACGACGTTTTATTAGTGATACACGACAAGGCGCATCACCTAAAAAAGTCACTGATGTGTTAAAAGCAGGCCAACTTATTTGGGTTAAAAAAAATAACGATATCTGGGAACTGGCGCAAATACCAGCGGTTAATGCGGCATTGGTTTCATTAGATTCTGATAATGGTGCAATTAAAGCGATTGTTGGTGGGTATGATTTTAATCTCAGTAAATTCAATCGTGCTACACAAGCTCTTCGTCAGTTAGGTTCTAACATTAAACCTTTCATCTATACTTCAGCGTTAGAACAAGGCTTAACAATGGCAACATTGCTTAATGATGCGCCAATTGTTAGAACAACCGGAAGTGTAACTTGGCGCCCTAAAAATTCACCACCAACTTATGCCGGTCCACTGCGTATGCGAATTGGTTTAGGCATGTCTAAAAATGTAATGATGGTTAGAGCATTACGAGCAGTTGGACTTAATTATGCGGCAACTTATTTAGAGCGTTTTGGATTTCCTAAAGAAAATATTTCATACAATGAATCGTTAGCTTTAGGTTCAGCATCCTTTACGCCATTACAAGTTGCTAGGGCATATTCGGTCATTGTTAATGGTGGTTACTTAATCAAACCATATTTAATTGAACGAATAGAATACGACGATCGTAATGACGTGATTTATCAGCATCAACCACTCATTGCTTGTCATGATTGTGATAATGATGATATCGCAATTGGAACAATGCCTGTATCGTTAGATAATGTTGAAAATGAATCAAATGAATCTGGCAATGAGGAACCTGAACAAGCGAACCTTAATCCAGAAGATAATCTTATTTTACCTGATATTAATGGTGAAAATTCAACAAATGTTACACCAAAATATGCACCGCACACTGTTAACAGTGGAATAGCCTTTATTATGAAAGATGGCCTGCGCTCAATTGTATTTGGTGGCTCAGATTGGAATGGCACAGCTTGGCGGGTAAAAGCATTAGGTAGAAAAGATGTCGGTGGTAAAACCGGTACAACAAATGCTTCAAAAGACGTTTGGTTTTCTGGATTCGGTGGCAATATTGTGACAACTGTTTGGATGGGCTTTGATGATCATCGCCGCGAACTAGGGCGCACATATCGTGCTGAAGCCGGTGCTGTGACTGCTAATCCGGTATGGGTTGATTATATGAAAGTTGCGCTACAAGATGTTCCAGTTGTGCAAGATAAGCAACCTGCTAATGTTGTTAGCGTCACTATTGATCAACGAACAGGATTATTACCACAATCTGGTTCCAAAACGATGTCTGAGTACTTTATAAAAGGTACTGAGCCAACCACTTATGCAACACAAGAAGTGGGTACCAGTGTCACTGATTCACAAGGCGGTACAACGGAACTATTCTAATCAAGGGTACAAAATGAATGGTTTTATAAGAATCATTGCTGGAAAATGGCGTGGACGCAAATTATCAGTACTAGACAAACTGGGTTTGCGTCCAACAACAGATCGTGTCAAAGAAACTTTGTTTAATTGGTTAATGCCTGTTATGCATAATAGTGAATGTTTAGATTGCTTTTCAGGCAGTGGCTCTCTGGGCTTTGAAGCTGCTTCTCGAGGCGCTAAAAATGTCACTATGCTGGAAAAAGATAAGCAAGTTGCCAATCAATTAATTAAAAACAAACAGCTTGTTGTTGCGGAAGGTATAGAAGTTTTTCATACTGATACGTTACTTTGGCTCTCGAAGCCAGCACACAAGAAATTTGATATAGTATTTATTGATCCGCCGTTTCATCAATCATTAGTCGCCACAACAGTTAGTCAATTGGAGGATAATGATTGGCTTAATGATAATAGTTATATTTATATTGAGGCTGAAATTGGGTTAAACTTGTTAGACAAGATTCCGAGTAATTGGCATCTACACCGAGAAAAAACAGCTGGTCAGGTTCATAGTTATCTTTTTATTAGAGAAAACAGTTAATATGTTTATATTTGTTGGTAAAGTTATCTACGCTTTCATGTGGTTATTTTTATTATTCAATTTGATCTTCCCTTATCCAAAACCTGCAAATGTTGTTGCCTATGTTGGCTTAGCGGCTTTTGTTATTATTCATGGTTTACAAGCATTGATTTTGCAGACAACAATGACTAATCAAGAAAAACAAGAGGACAAATTTAAAGCAATTAGACTTTTTATTTTTGGTGTTTTTGAAACACTTAGCTGGAAAAATAAAAAATAGTGCAGAAAAGAGGTTGCTAGTTATCAAAATTTTTGTATAATGCACACCTCTTCTTTCGAAGAGTTCAATAAGCGGGAATAGCTCAGTTGGTAGAGCGCAACCTTGCCAAGGTTGAGGTCGCGAGTTCGAACCTCGTTTCCCGCTCCAATATAACTTACATGGTAATCCATATAGGGTGACAGCAGCGGATTTTTGGTAATAATGTGGTCTTTATCCGTTAAAAAAATGATAGGTCGTCCTAAGAACTGATCACGTTCAGCAATGTTATTGACGCTATTAATCAACGAAATATAAGCAATCGAAAGCTGTGTTATATCCTTTACGCGCAAATGTAGCAAGTTCTTTTTACTAAAGCCATATATGCAATACAAGTATTACTATCAACTACGAGTAGTAGTAATAAAATGAATTGTTGAGATATTTTTTTAGCACCATGTTGACATTTCTCGTCATTGAAAAAAGCGATTATCCAGATGTAATCAGTTGGCAATTTCGCTGTTAAATTGAAAAATGAAGATTATATATTTAAAAAAAATTAATGTATTCGTTTATTTATCGAACATAATAAGTGATTTTCTGTAGTGATAAAAAATTAATTAAAAAATCAAAACTCACCAATAAATAATTATTTTTTAATAGCTTTTTTATAAAAAATTCAATGAAATTATAAAAAAGCTATTGACAGCATGAAAAAATAACGTATTTTAATTATGTAAAACCGCATATTTTTGGCGATAAAAACAATAAACTGAAGGAACAGTTATGGATATAAATAGCCCATTAATGACAGGTATTGCTTCTTTGGCTAAGAATGTTCATCATAATTATTATTCTCTTTCAATTGATCGACTTAATGCTTTAACTCAGTTATCCGTTGTATCACTTAATGGGCAGGAGGTGTTAAATGAACCTTGGCATTATGAAATCACCTTTACCAGTCCTGAAAAACAGCTCGATATAAATGCCATACTTAAACAACCGGCTTCACTTACTTTTTATGCACCGGCTCTCATTAAGCAACCCACTGGCATTAGCTCATTAGACCAACCGGCAAAAACCAGAACGATACATGGCGTTATTACAGAGTTTAGCCTAATATCAGTCAGTAAAGAGGAAACCTGTTACCAAGTTATACTAAAGCCTCGCGTGGCATTATTGGCTAATGAGCATCGCTGTGCTATCTATCAAAATAAAAGCGTGGTAAGCATTGTGGAAGAAGTGCTGCGCAGCCATGGTTTTACCGGCATTGATTACCGTTTGGAATTAAAAGACCGTTATCCAGAGCGTGAGTTTATTACCCAATGGCAAGAAAGTGACCTAGCATTTATTCAGCGTATTTTAGCTGATGTGGGGATTTGGTTTCGCTTTGAAAGCCATACCAAGTATCATTGCGATGTGATAGTTTTTAGTGACTATGAACAAGGTTATGATAATGCCGGTAGCATTGTTTATAAGCAGCCAAGTGGCACATTAGATAGTGGTGTTGAAAGTGCATGGGAAATGTCACTACATAGCAAAGTCGTTAACGCCTCGGTCAACGTGCAAGATTACAATTACCGTAATGCGTCATTTAATTTGCAAAGTGAAGTAAATACTGCCCCTAAAGAGACCACCACCCACGGCACAGTTTACCGCTATGGTGAACACTACAAACAGCAAGGCAATCAAGACATCGTAGAGAGTGGGCAATGGTATGCTCAAATTCGGCATCAATATGCTATCAGCAATCAGGTAATCATTACCGGTAAAAGTAACTGTTATAACTTATCACCTGGGCAATATATCCGTATTGCTGGTAATCCTCTGCCCAATATTCAAGAGGGTTTGGTCATTTTATCGATACAAGGGCAAGGTAACCGTAGTGATGCGTTTGAACTTAAATTTATTGCCATTCCGTACAACGCTTTAAAACCCTATCGGCCTATGCCGCTACCGTGGCCACAAGTGGCCGGCACCTTACCGGCGCGGGTGACCAGTCCAGATAATGACACTTATGGGTATATTGATACTCAAGGGCGTTATCGGGTTAAATTTAACTTTGACTTATCAGAATGGAAAAACGGTGAGGAAAGCTTATGGGTTAGATTAGCCAAACCGTATGCTGGTAATACGTATGGTTTTCATTTCCCACTTATCGATGGTACGAGTGTTGCGATAGCCTTTACGGATAGTAATCCTGATCGGCCTTATATTGCCTATAGCTTGCATGACAGCGCCCACCCAGATCTCGTCACCACCATGAATAAACACCGTAATGTGATTCGAACACCGGCTAATAACAAATTACGCATGGACGATAAGCGCGGGCAGGAGCATATCAAACTAGCCACCGAATACGGCAAAACCCAGCTTAATCTGGGTCATTTAGTTAATCAGAACAAAAAACAGCGTGGAGAAGGGTTTGAACTACGTACTGATGAATGGGGCGCGATTCGCGCAGCCAAAGGTATATATGTAACCACTGCCATAAAAGAAAAGGCCACAGGACAACAGCTTGATATGAAAGAGACGATTAGGCAGGTTGAAAAATCGTTGGATATATCAAGTGCTTTGATAGGTAGTGGTAAAGTAAGTGGCGCAGAGCCAGCAGAAATGACAGAGCAACAAACGTTACTTGCTGCTACCAAACAATTACAAGAATCAACCGTTGTGATCCATGGTGAACAAGGCATTACGCAAACGTCGTCAAAAAGTATTCAACATGCAGCTGCCGAAAATATTATTGCCACTGCTGGTCATAATGCCAGTATCAATATCTTTAAAAAACTCTCAATGGCAGCTGGTGAAATGATCTCCATATTTGCCCACAAAGCAGGTATGAAACTGATTGCCGCATCTGGGCGAGTACAAATTCAAGCACAGTCTGATGAAATGGAACTCACTGCACAAAAAAATATCTTTATCACTAGCAGTGGTGGAAAAATCACCATTAATGCTCAAAGCGAGTTACTGCTACTGAGTGGTGGTGGGGGGATTCGTATCAAAGATGGCTCAATAGAGATGATCGCCCCAACCAGTATTTTACAAAAAACGACCATGTTATCTTACTCAGGCCCTGAAAGTATAAAAGAGGTTATGCCTTCGTTTGAGAAAGGTAGTTTTGCGCGGAAATTCAAATTACATTTTAATGATTCACCAACTCAGGTACTGAAAAATCAAGCTTATCGCATCTATTTTAGTGACGGCAGTACACAAGATGGCGTGACTGATGAGAATGGTGAAACGACGCTCATACCAATGACTGAATTAGAGCAATTAAAAATAGAAATACTTCAAAAGGAATAAGTTATGGTGAGTTTCAATGAAATAAAAGGAGAGAATATATCAGAAAGTACAATCGGTTTACCAACTAGTTCTGCTCAAATGTTAACTTGCAATATAGAAGCTTCGCGCCCCCTTCCTTGTGTTGTCATTTTAATTCATGGGGTTAATGATATCGGTGAGGCATTCGAAAATCAGGATGAAATGATTTGTGCAGGTTTAAATAAACGGCTGGGGCGTAACGATTTAAAGCCAAACAAATGGCAATTAATGAACACCGATGCTGATGATTATTCACCAAATATAAGGATGTTAACCGAGTGGGAAGAAAAAGTTGAGGATAAAAACAATCCATCAAACGAAACTAAAACCGTTAAATGTCGAGGTTATTCACCAGTTATTCCCTTTACTTGGGGATATCGACCTGTTGATGAAGAAACCTATAAAGAAGAGCAACTTGCTTATTATAACAGATTAAAAGATGCCAATATCACTGATCCTGAATTACCTTATGATAGCTTCTGGATTGATCGTGACTGTTACCTAAACAGTGGTACAGTGCATTTTAATAAACTCAATTGTGATAAGTTTGGTAACTGGATCGACTATAAATATCAACGTAACGGCGGTCCTTTTGCCAATGCTACAAGCTGTATACCCGATATGTACGGTCCGGGCATGGCAGGTATATTAGCTTATTGGGGGAATATTCTTACCCCTAAAGGTTCAAAAAGTTATGACAATCCCCATCGCATCTATTTTGCCTTTGCTGCGCATCGCTTAGCCAATTTAATTAAAACTATTAGAAAAGATACTCAGGGACAAGATATTCCCATTAATATTGTGGCTCATAGCCAGGGCACTATTATAACCATGTTAGCTAACTTGCTATTAGCACAAGAAAAAGAAAAAACATTACCAGCGGATTGCATTATATTGGCACATTCACCCTACGCTTTTGAGCCATCTACGTTTGAAATGTTAACTAAAGATTTATATATGGGCTTACAGAGCCAATATGGGCGCGAACAGACTTTTATTAATTTTGTTGAACTAATGCATAAAATCCAAAGCGATCGGAGGAAAAATTTTTTTGATATAGAGAAAATGATCGAAGCAGGCGTGATTAACACTGAAGTCAATCCCAACGAGATCTATGTACAATCCGACGGTAGCATAAAGCATTATGACCGACTGGGTAAAGATGCGAGTCTTTTTTATCGAGACAACTATGGTAAGGTCTATCACTATTTTAGCCCTAACGATCATGTGGTTTCGTTATTAAATGTGCAAGGTATGGGCTGGCAAGGTATCCCCGATCATATTTTCAAACAGTGTAAAACTGAGAATTTAAAACAGCGTATTTTTAGCCATGGTCATATTGTTGGTAATGACACCAAAAACGGAAAAATAAAAGTACCGATAATTCTTCTTGAAGTCAAGGAAAAAGATTATCCTAACTATATTAGTGTAGCAGATTATAATCAACGTTTAGAGTATATGAATTACTATGGGGAAGAAGTTGAAGCATCAGTTGTCCTGCTTCCTGAACAATTAGAAAAATTAATAAAAGAGCCATTATTCAAAAATCGGAAAGGTTTTTTTTCAAACGGTTTTTATTTTAATTCAGGGAGAGCGTTTTATGTGAGGTATATACCAACCAACGAAGAAATAGGAAGAGATTACCCAGAACTTTTCTATCAAAAAATAAGCTCTAAACAATTAGATACCGTTTGTGAAGATTATGAAAAAAATCAATCAATTGAAGAAAAACTCGTAAAGCGAAAAGCGGCAGCAAAAGTGAAATGTAATGATGTATCAACAGGAGATATAAAAATAGCACCTTATATTTTTACTGAGCGATTAATTAATGGTGAACCCGTTCCGGAAACCATGATATATACGGTTGATGAACCGGGTGAAAAAACGAAGTTAAGCCGTGTAATTCACTACAATGATATCTATAATAGCGATAATATATTTCGTGAAAAACTAGAGAAGAAAATTTACTTTAAACACATAAACAGGCCTGATTATATTCCTCCTCAAAAAGTGGATATGTATGAGGTTAAATCTTTAACAATTAGTGATGAAACGCAACTAAAAAAACTAGAAGCAGAGCATCCCGAATGGGATCGAGGTATAAAATCAGTGCAGTATGTGGTATGCGAACCAGATAGAATCCTTGTTGGTTACCGTATACCACAACAAGAATTAGATATCATGATCCGCAACCTTGTTGATGACGAAGAGGAAACGAGTTCACATCATTCAGGTATCACCAATAGCCGAGAAGCACCCGCTAAAATTATGGCTTACGATTTGGCAATTGGTGTGGTGCAAGGCATTACCCCAACATGCCAAACGACACTAAACGAGTGGCGTAGGCGCGCTGACTGGCGGCACCCACAAAATAGTGATCCAGAGACTGTTCAATATGCTCTCCATGGTGTTTTGCCAAAACCTTTAAAACGAGCAATGAATTACCCTGAAAAACATATGCCTAACAAAGATTTAGTGGTGAATAATTTTCACCGTTTTTTTATAATTGATCAAATAAATGATGGATTGTGGAAAGATAAATACAGCAAATTAACCAATCCACCACAATGGATTCATCCCGATCCAGACTTAAAAGGAATATCAAATGTTGATGATTAGTTATCTATTACTCAGCCTGATTTTATTTCTACTCTGTTATTTTAAACGCTGGTATCTATTATGTTGGTTGAGTTATGCGACTTTTTTGATCAGTTTTTTAGCCATTATTCCTTTACCAGGTCAGGATGAAATAAAATATACCCAACCTACCCAAGTGGTATTTCGGTTTGATGAGCACCGTTATTTACAACTCACTGGCTATGGGTGTCGGGGACGGCTGTACTATATTGATGATCAAAAACTTATTTATTATGAGTTAGCGCGACATTCTGCAGAGGTGTTAACAGAGCCTTTCGCTCATATGCCAGAAGATTATATTTTTATTCCTTATGAAGACTATTCAGCTATACAGTTTTCACAAGATGGTGGGCACTCTTTCGATTCTATTTATATTCAAGATAGAGATCTTAACGGTGATTATCGCCCAAATCGTGAAACCACCGAAAGCATGGTGGTGCTGAATAATCAATTTTTTTTAAAAGACAAAAATAGAGGGATTTTTCGTTCACCCAAACCCTATGGTACATCCAGTACAGTATTATCTCCCGCTAATGAAAAATATTTAGAATATCAAATAAATTATATGGGCGAACGCTGGTCAGATGCACCGCAAACCATGCCCGCCATACACAACAACTACACAGGTTGGCATCAGTGGCGTTGTGACCCGAGTTTAAAGCAAGAGATAACCGTATATAACCGTTATAACCCACTCATTCAGTTGCAAGCCAAATTACGTCATCTACTAGGGGTAACAACAAAAGGGGATAAAGCATGAAACGGACACTCATTAGCCTATTTGTCTACTGTATAGTAATCCCAGCCTGTTTATGGGGAGGGATCGTAACGATTGGCTCAATCCTACCAGAGCACTATGATATGCAAGGGTTAGACATTCCCATGCCTGCGCCCAAAGCTGGTTACGAGATGATTTATCCTGAAGTGATTAAAACAGATAACCCTATGTATACCGCATCATTTTATTATTTAAGTGAAAAACAACAGGTGATTTACCGTTACGATGCTGATCGCTATTTAACTCTTCAAGGTGAAAGCTGTGAAGGGCTAATATGGTATCACGATGACTTAAAAAATATTCATACCCGTATAGATGAAGTTTTTTTTACGCGTGACAGATTACCAACATTCAACTATTACAACCCTGGCAAAGATTATATTGGTATTCCGACCAATGATATGTCAACGGTACTGTTTTCCATTGATAGCGGTAAAACTTTTCTTGAAGGTTATGTAACCAGTTTTGCCGCTAAACCAAGTAAAAAAATAGAACGCTTTATTGGTGTCGATGATAGCCCTTTAACCATTGAGTTTTCGGACGTTGATAAAGTAATGAGACGTTTTACCAATTCAATCACAGTTTCCGGTAATACTGGCTACTTTATTACCAATGACGATGTCGTGTTTGGCGATACCGTCTTCTATGAAATGTTTAGTCACCCTGAGCAAAGTTTCCACTCATTAAATGGTATAGATACTAGTTTAGACCTAACTAAAGGTTTAGATAGCACAAGAGGAATTCAACAATTTGGTCGATATTGGGAGATTTATTATAAACCGGCTTATTTAGAACGGATCACCTCAGCACGTAATATCAAATTAGAGCCTTATCAAGGTTGGGATAGGATACGCTGTGAAATTGGGGTTGAGAAATAACATTTATCTTTAAAATATAACTGGAGCGTTTATTCATGAAAGGGGTTATACGTTTAGGTGATCCGCACTCACATGGTGGAATAGTTATTAGTGCATCAGGGGCTAATTTTGACGGTAAACCCGTTGCTTTAGTTGGTGACACTGTGTCTTGCCCCAAAAAAGGGCATGGCGTAAATGCTATTATAGAGGGACATCCAACATGGATAATGCATAATCGTGCTGTTGCTGTGAATGGTTGTCACACAGCGTGCGGTTGCATATTAATGTCAACATTAACTAACGTGGGTAGCGAATCATGAAATGGCAACTTCCTGATATTCAAGAAAAAATAGTACCAACTAATTTTTCCATTTGGATCTATTTATTAATTTGTATTATTAGTGTCAGCTCTTTCGATTTTTTTATTTTATTGATTCATAATGATAAAATGGTTTCACAGCTAAACATGATTCTGTTTTTTTTCGCTATTGTACCAATGTTTTTTAGTTTATCTATAATGGGATTTGTATATAGTTTCTATTTTTTTAATAAATTTGAGGCAGTATTCTTTAATTATTGTATTAAAACCATGCACTTAAATTGGAAAGCGTGGTGTCGTAAATCGATTTATTTAATTGATTCTACATATGTTACTGATATCGATAATGTAGCTTCAAAAATTATGGGTGTTGACGGTCAAGCGCCCATGAATCCTGAGAAGGCAGTGCCCATTTCAGCGATAAGAGCCATTGACAGTTCAGCATTATATTTTTTATTTGATAAGATTTTGCTACCAATGAAAGCTAAATTGAAGTTTTTTCCAAGCATTACTATCCTTTTAAATACTAATCAGGAACAAGAAAAGATTATTGATGCTTTAATTAATTACAGCCAATTACATGACCTAAACATTAAACGATACGATATTATTTTTTCAAATGAAATACCTACGCCAGATATTATCAATAGCTGGATTGATGATAAGGTCATTCAAAATATTTTATTGATTAACATGTTGTTTGATATCAATACGCAATTACCTGTCACTGAATATTGCTGTGCTATCCTTTTTTCTGATGACACACAAAAACTAAAATATTTTAATTTGAAATTAAAATTATTTCGTGTGCTTAATACAAATTTACCCAATCTTAGTGATGATCTTGATTATTTTTTAGCAGCAGAGCAAGTTGAAAAAAAACAACTGAACCAAGGATGGACAAATTTATCCGCTTCGGCACTGAGTATTTTTAAATCTGCATTGTTGGATTCTGATAGTAAAGTAAAACTTAATCCAAATAAAATTTATGAACTTGATCATCATTTGGGTAAATTAGATGATCATGGATGGCTCGCATTGGCATTTGCGGCAGAAGGGGTCACTCAAGGACAAAAAGGCCAAATCATTGCAACCAAAAGTGATGGTGCTATTCATATTATGCAGTTGTCGGATAAAGAGGCTCGTTTTCCAGAAAGAGATAAACGGCCAAGTGGTTACCCAGTAATAACTTGGTTGAGTTTAGTTTTATTTTTATCATTGTTATTCTTCTTACTGGGATATGCCCATAAAGAAATAAGCGATAGCCCTTTATCGATACTCACAGTTGTTATGTTCTTAATTATATTACTTTTAGTGACTTCACTAGTCTTTACAAGTGCGCATCTGCTAATATCGGAATATGAAGATGAGTTTATTGAAATGTGGTATAAAGAACAAGGAAAAATATCGCCTAATGATTAGGAATAGCCAACTACGAATATTTTTTGAAACTGGCTACAGTGATATTCATAACAATACCGACAAAAAGAGCACATAGTAGCATAATTCACTAAGGTGCAATGCTAAAGGTTAACGTAAATCGCTATATTATAAATACTTTTTCATTGTGTTATGTTTTCCTAATACTTATTTTATTAATTATCTTTATCAAAATAAATCAAACTTATGCTTTGGGGCATAAGCCCCTTTTTATGATTTTATTTTTTATAATTCCGCTAACTTTTCCTGCCAATATTCTTGATATTGTGGCAGGCGTTTTTGTGCTGTTTGGTACACCTGTTTTAGTTCAGTAGTATCGAGTTTTCTTTGTAGTGTCTCCATGGCATAATCTTGTTTTTTCTGCATCATGTATGCCCTAAACAGTAGTGAGGCATCATAGACTTCACCCATATCCGGCGTAATTTTTTCAAGCTGTTTGATTGCCTGATAATTATCATCCTTATAAATCCCGGCACCTAAAGCCTCATCTAAATACATTATACCGGGCTTAGAGTAATCAATGTTTGGGCTTCCTTTAGGACTATCGAAGTAATAGTGTTGTTTTCGCAGTGCGAATAATTTTTCCGTATCGGGGGATTGTCTATTCATTGCAACAGCAATCTTAGCAAAATCCATTACACCATAAATTAGCTGAGCTTGGTTTTTACCATAAATTCCCATACCCACTTGATAGGGGGTGCCACTGAAATCAATCACGATTTTTTTTCCAAAGCAATACGCCTGTTCTGCACCCCAAATAATAGTAGAGTCGGGATTAATTTTATTCTGCACTTTATAAAATTGGATAATAGCGTCGAAAATGTAGGGATTCGTTATCGTTAATGGTGCAAAAATAATTGCTCTCCATGGGGAATCATAAGTTTGCAATTCACCAACATCAAACCCGCGTTTTTTAGCTTGTAATGGTGTAATGATACAAGTTGGATTTTCGATAAAATCTTGCTCATTTATAATTAACGGTTCGTAATCGCTTTTTGGTTTAGGTGAGATATTATAAATAATTGGCTGACCGCTAGCTTCTCCTTCCTCCTTAAGAGCGTCTAAAACTAAATTATGAATATCAGCATAAATTTCTTTTGCCAATGGATCAGTCGCATCACTAAACAACTCTTTTAGTTTTTTTAAGCTATATTTTTCGTTACCAAAAAGGCTCGAAGCGAGAGTAATAATTTTACGACTTTTATGAGGGATATCATCACTATTAAAATAATCAGTCAGCGCCGCAAGATTTTGCGGTATTTTATAAAATTGACTGGATAAATTAGGTTGTTCTTGATAGCTCAATTGCAATAATGCAATCGCAACCGCTGTTTCTGGAGTAATCCCCCAATGTCTTTGCAACATTTTGCCAAAATAACTTGCCAAAAATTCGTGTTCATCATCGGTCTCAAGTGCAAATTTTATTGCCATATCCATATGTTTCACATCCGTCATTGCCAAAGCAATGGCAGCGAATGTGCCTGCGACAGAATTATCTTCATCTTGGAGATCTAAACAATGGTGAAATTTCTCCATTGTTAATTCAACAAATTTTCGTATTTTATCATGTAAACTTTCGTACATGGCTGCTTTGCGGAAAAAAGCATGAGAGTCACTGGCTAATGCTGGGTATTCTTCAATAATATTGTTAAATGCACTGTAGAATTGAGGTTTTGCGACGAAATAAATTCTTAGCCAATAACCCTCAAATATTTTTGAATAGCCTTTTGCCATTAAGCTATTTAAATAATCAAGTGCCTCTGAATATGCTTGTTCACTTTCTGACTTAAAGCGTAAATAGATATTACCATCAGGCATGGCTCGAGCGATAATAGCATCCGTTTCACAAAAAATATCTTGTTCTATCAACGATTCATAATCATACATTATTTCAGATTGATTAGCATAATTATAATTATTATATCCATCGGTGATGAATTTTTTTTCCCATGCTCTTTTTTGATAAATTGCTGGAAGGTATCCTCGTTGAACCAGCTCATTAATTTCCATTATAGCATAATCATATCGATAATTTTCCCACAAATATTGAGCTGAAATGAGTTTGAGCTCGTTAGCAAAATCTGTTTGAGAGTATCCATAAGTCGGTATTAAAGACCACGTATGGTGTTCTATACCTTCATCGCCTGAATAAAGATATTTTTTTAATAACGCTAGAATCCTATCGGTAAAAGATTTTTGAATAAGGCAGGAAGTATCTAAATATTTTCTCAATAATATAGACAATAGCGTCACATCATACAGATCGGATTTTTCGAGTTGTTGAAGATATTCATCTATTTTTTCTAACTGCTCTTTGAGATAACTTTCGTTAATGCGTTTTTCAATTAATGGCTCTATTTCGCCTATAAATGTAATTTTAAAATAATTTGTCGCTAATCCATCAAAAAAGCCTTCATTAAGCATAGTTTCAAGTTTATGTTTAAGTATAGGGGTTAAATATTTTATAATTAACTTCGACTCATGATTTTGTGTATCACAGCTGAATTGAGCATAGCAAGTTGGATCGTTCTTATGAACTAAATTATAAATACCACTATCCCTGAAATTTTCTATTTTTATACCGAAACCATAGCTTTTTTTAGAAAGTCTATAAGGGGGGATATTACCTTTTCCTCCCGAGCGGATGCAATTCACTATTTCTTTCAAAAAGTGAATTATTTGAGCGGAAATATTTTCACATAATCCTTTAAAATACTCTTCAATCAACATATTTATCATGTTCAAATCGCTTGGATTATGAGAGAAAAGATATTTCAGAACTCCTTGCGCATTTTTTCCTTTTACCATAATATTTGCTTCTTTAAGTGGTAAAAGATAAGCTAATAGCTCTAAATGGATTGGGCAAACCCGCCAAATAGAATCAGAATCAGAAAATATCATTTCAAGAAATTCTTTAATTAAATTTTGAAATTCTTTTTCCGACGAACTTAACGCTTTAAGCCTGTCTAAAGTAGCAACGACTTCGAATTGATAACCAAAGCGATTACCTTCTTCTATATGTTTTTGTACTTTATTTTTTAGATTTTTAAATTCATTAATATTTCGATTATTAGTTGAATTAGACGTATTGCTAATGTTTGTTTTACGTAACTCTCCAAAATCAAATGGATTCGGTTCACCTTCATCAGCCCATTCATCGAGGTCAAACCATGGTTTTTCTTTACCGTCATCAATCACATCTTTGGGTGGTGTGGGTTTGGGGTGATATTTCGGTTTTGGGGCATCGGGCATTTTGATAATTTGACTTAATCGGGCAATCGCTGGCAATAGCGTTGCTGGTATGGTTTTTTCTTGATAGCCCTTTTTAATTTTTGATTTTATTATTTTTATTGCTTCTTTTTCTGCTTCCTCCTGCGAAGCAAAGGTCTTGGTATGCTTTTGTCCTTCGGTTCCAATTTCACCATAAAGCACTGTGTAAAGATTGTCTTTTTGATCGATATACCAAAATTTATTATTCACTTCATCAATGCATTCAAAATATTGATTCATTGTTTTATGTTTTCCTTATACTTATCTTTTTTATATTTATCAGAATAATTTGAATTTATCCTGTTTATTGGGGCTTAAGCCCCAATTAGTAAGCCTTTTATTAATTATAATTTGGCTAACTTTTCCTGCCAGTATTCTTGATATTGTGGCAGGCGTTTTTGTGCTGTTTGGTATACCTGTTTTAGTTCAGTAGTATCGATTCTTTGCAGTTTCTCCATGGCATAATCTAGTTTTTTCTGCTGTATATATGCCATAAACAATAGTGAGGTATCATACACTTCGCCCATATCCGGGGTGATTTTTTCAAGCTGTTTGATTGCCCGATAATTATCATCCTTATAAATCCCGGCGCTTAAAGCCTCATCCAAATACATTATACCGGGCTTAGAGTAATCAATGTTTGGGCTTCCTTTGGGACTGTCGAAGTAATAGTATTGTTTTCGCAGTGCGTATAATTTTTCTTTATCGGGCTCTTGTTTGTTCATTGCAACAGCAATCTTTGCAAAATCCATTACTCCATAAATTAGCTGAGCTTGGTTTTTACCATAAATTCCCATACCCACTTGATAAGGGGTGCCACTAAAATCAATCACGACCCTTTTACCAAAACAGTACGCTTGTTCAGTGCCCCAAATGATAACAGAGCGGACACCTATGTTATTTTGCACTTTATAAAATTGGATAATAGCGTCGAAAATGTAGGGATTGGTTATCGTTAATGGCGCAAAAATAATTGCTCTCCATGAGGAATCATACGTTACCAATTCACCAACATCAAACCCGCGTTTTTTAGCTTCCAATGGCGTAATGACACAAGGTGGATTTTCGATAAAATCTTGCTCATTAATGATTAGCGATTCGACATCGCTTTCTGGTTTAGGTGAGATGTTATAAATAATTGGTTGACCGCTAACTTCATCTTCATCCTCAAGAGCTTCTAAAACTAAATTATAAAAATCAGCATAAATCAATTTCTCTTGCGGATCAGTCGCATTATTAAATAATTTTTTTAACTTTTTAAGACTATCACTAGGTTTACCAAAAAGATATTTTACTAAATAAGTCAATTTACAATATGGATTTTTTGGCTCGTTCATACTGTAATAATCGGTCAAACTAGCTAAATTTTGCGGAATTTCATAAAATTGACTGGATAATTCAGACATATGTTGACCTTGAGTTAATTGCAATAGCGCAATCGCAACCGCTGTTTCGGGCGTAATACCCCAATATTTTTCAAGAACAATACCAAAATTACCTGCCAAATATTCATGGTCACCATCGATTTCAAGTGCAAATTTAATAGCCAAATCCATATGTTTCACATCCGTCATTGCCAGGGCAATAGCAGCAAATGCCCCGGCGACTGAACTATATTCATCTTGTAAATCAAAACTATAATCAAGTTCATACATAGTTAAGTCAACAAACTCTCGAATTTTATCATGTAAACTTTCGTACATCGCTGCTTTGCGGAAAAAAACATGTGAACAACAAGCTATCCCCATCCCTAGTTCATATTCTTCAAAGTGTACATATTTTTTAACGTATTTAGCGAATTCAGAATAGTATTCAGGTTTGGCAACAAAATAAATATGAAGCCAATGCCCCTCAAATATATTTGAATAACCTTTTGCCATTAAGTTATTTAAATAATCAAGTGCATCGGAATATGCCTGTTCACTTTCTTGTTTAAAGCGTAAGTAAATTTCACCACCCGTTGGCATGGCTCTGGCGATAATGGTTTCAGTTTCACAAAAAACATCAGTTTCAGTAAAAGTATCATAAAAACGTTCGGTTTCTGATTGATCGTCTGGATCGTCTTTTTTTTCTGGCTTGCTATCAGGCTTGTTATCAATAATGCCCAGTTTATCCCACGCTTGTTTTTGTAGAATTGCTGGTTCATATCCTTTATCAACTAAGCATTCAACACTGTTATAAGCATATCTATAATCAAAATTAGCCCATTCAAACTGTAAATCAACTAAATGCCATTTGTTATAATCAAAATCGTCGTATTTCCTTAACAGTGAACGTCCTTTCGATTCAGCCTCTTTCTCACCTGAATAAAGATATTTTTTTAGTAATGCTAAAATTCTATCGGTATCGTATTGCTCAATAACGCCATTAAGGGCAAAATATTCCTCAACCGTGTCAGTTAGCAAATCTGCATAATATTCATCTGATTGCTCGAGATATTTTAGGTCTCTTTCAAGCTCAAATATCTTTGTTTGTCGGTTGGTTTGTTCTAGTGGTATTTCAATAAGAATATTATTTTTTTTGAAAAGGGCAATTCTGAAATATTTATCAGTCATACCACCAAAAAAACCATCATCCAGCATTTTTTGAAGTTTTTCGGTAAGTAATGGAACAAAGTATTGATTATTTATCTCAACGCCATAACTAGTCCCATCATATTCTAGCTCATTTAGACTTTCTGAATAATAGCGTTTGGAATTTCGTTCATTGAATAAAGCATATATTTCCAGCGTTTTATAATCAAAGGTGATATTAAAGCCACAAACATTTTCAGGGAATTTGTTAGCTGGAGTATTTTTTTCATCTTCTGTTTGGGTAGTATCAAAAATACTCTGTAATGCGTTAACTATTTTATCCACCATTTGTATTGGATAATCGGTTAGATATTGTTCAGCCAGCTGATGGATTGATTCGGCATGAGTCTGATAACGGTCATAAATATATTTCATCACACCTTGCGCAAAGATTTCTTGGAAAAGAATTTCTGGATCTCTGATTCTCAAAAGATAAGGAATGCAATCAAAGTGAATAGGTGATATTTTCTTCATAAATTTTGAAAATATCATTTGAAGCATATCTTTGATGAAAATTTGAAATTCCTTATTGTTTGGACTTAACGCTTTTAATTGTTCGAATTTAGCTTGAATATCGAACTGCTCACCTTGCTTTATATATTTTCGTAACAAAACTTTTAAGTTATCAAATTCTTGTTCTTGTGGTGTTTTGGTGACTGTCTCTTTTTTTATCGGGGCATTACTTTGTTTTGGTGGTTGTTTAACTGGAGCAACTTTTTTAGGCGGAACTTTACGTAACTCATCAAAATCAAATGGGTTAGGTTTACCTTCATCTGCCCATTCATCAAGATCAAACCATGGTTTTTCTTTACCGTCATCAATCACATCTTTGGGTGGTGTGGGTTTTGGGTGATATTTCGGTTTTGGGGCGTCGGGCATTTTGATGATTGTTTTTTCGGTGCAGGTTGATTGTTCAAGCGTTGGTGGGATTGCTTTTTCCTCATATCCCTTTTTGATTTTCGATTTGATCAGTTTGTTGGCTTCTTTTTCCGCATCGGCAGGCGAAGAAAACGTTTTAACTTGTGTTTGTCCTTTTGTCCCTATCTTGCCGAATACTATGGTTAGTGATTCGTTTTGTTGGGTGATATACCAAAATTTGTTTGACTGTAGATCGCTATATTCTAGATACTTTTTCATTGTGTTATGTTTTCCTTATATTTATCTTATTTATTATATTTATCAGAATAAATTAAATTTATCCTATTGTTTTGGGGCATAAGCCCCTTTTTATGATTTTATTTTTTATAATTTTGCTAACTTTTCCTGCCAGTATTCTTGATATTGTGGCAGGCGTTTTTGTGCTGTTTGGTACACCTGTTTTAGTTCACTATTATCGAGTTTTTTGTGCAGTTTCCCCATGGCATAATCTAGTTTTTTCTGCATCATGTATGCCCTAAACAGTAGTGAGGCATCATACACTTCGCCCATATCCGGGGTGATTTTTTCAAGCTGCTTGATTGCCCGATAATTATCATCCTTATAAATCCCGGCGGCTAAAGCCCCATCCAAATGCATTATACCGGGCTTGGATTTATCAATGTTTGGGCTTCCTTTGGGACTGTCAAAGTAATAGTGTTGTTTTCGCAGTGCGAATAATTTTTCCGTATCGGGGGCTTGTCTATTCATTGCAACAGCAATCTTAGCAAAATCCATTACACCATAAATTAGCTGAGCTTGGTTTTTACCATAAATTCCCATACCCACTTGATAAGGGGTGCCACTAAAATCAATCACGACCCTTTTACCAAAACAGTACGCTTGTTCAGTGCCCCAAATGATAACAGAGCGGACACCTATGTTATTTTGCACTTTATGAAATTGGATAATAGCGTCGAAAATGTAGGGATTGGTTATCGTTAATGGCGCAAAAATTACTGCTCTCCATGGGGAATCATAAGTTTCCAATTCTCTAACATCAAACCCGCGCTTTTTAGCTTGCAATGGTGTAATGATACAAGGTGGATTTTCGATAAAATCTTGCTCATTAATAATTAACGGTTCGGAATCGCTTTCTGGTTTAGGTGGTGTAAATTCAATTTTATTACCCACCGCTTTATTTTTTTCATTCAATGCTTCCCAAACCAGATCATGGAAATCAGCATATATCAACTTTTCTTGCGGATCAGTCGCATTATTGAATAATTTTTTTAACTTTTTAAGACTATAACTAGGTTCACCAAAAAGATATTTTACTAAATCAGTCAATTTACAATATGGATTTTTTGGCTCATTACTTCTGTAATAATCCGTCAAACTAGCTAAATTTTGCGGAATTTTATAAAATTGACTGGATAATTCAGACATATGTTGACCTTGAGTTAATTGCAATAACGCAATCGCAACCGCAGTTTCGGGCGTAATACCCCAATATTTTTCAAGAACAATACCAAAATTACCTGCCAAATATTCATGGTCACCATCGGTTTCAAGTGCAAATTTAATAGCCAAATCCATATGTTTCACATCCGTCATTGCCAGGGCAATAGCAGCAAATGCCCCGGCGACTGAATTATATTCATCTTGTAAATCAAAACTATAATCAGATTCATACATGGTTAAGTCAACAAACTCTCGAATTTTATCATGTAAACTTTCGTACATGGCTGCTTTGCGGAAAAAGACATGTGAACAACAAGCTATTCCTCCTGCCCCTAGCTCTAATTCTTCAAAGTCTTCATATTCTTCAACGTATTTAGCGAATTCAGAATAGTATTCAGGCTTGGCAACAAAATAAATATGAAGCCAATGCCCCTCGAATATATTTGAATAACCTTTTGCCATTAGACCATTTAAATAATCAAGCGCATCCGAATATGCCTGTTCACTTTCTTGTTTAAAGCGTAAGTAAATTTTACCGTCCGTTGGCATGGCTCTGGCGATAATGGTGTCAGTTTCACAAAAAACATCAGTTTCAGTAAAAGTATCATAAAAACGTTCGGTTTCTGATTGATTGTTTGAATCGTCTTTTTTTCCTGGCTTGCTATCTCTAATGCCCAGCTTATCCCATGCTTGTTTTTGTAGAATTGCTGGTTCATATCCTTTATCAACTAAGCATTCAACACTGTTATAAACATATTTATAACTAAAATTTTCCCATTCAAACTGTAAATAAACTAACCACCATTTTCTAAAATCAACATGGGTGTGTTTCCATAACAGAGAACGCCCTTTCGATTCAGCCTCTTTTTTCCCCGAATAAAGATATTTTTTTAATAATGCTAAAATTCTATCGGTATCGTATTGCTCAATGATCCTATTATAAGCAAAATATTCTTCTACAGTGTCAGTTAGCAATTCTACATCATATTCATCTGATTGTTCGAGATATTTTAGGTCTCTTTCAAGCTCAAGTATCTTTGTTTGTCGGTAGGTTTGTTCTATTGGTGTTTCGATAAAAATATTGTCCTTATTGCAGAAAGCAATTCTAAAATAATGATCAGTAATACCTTCAAAAAAACCACTATCCAGCATTTTCTGGAGTTTTTCGGTAAGTAGTGGGGTAAAATATTGATTATTTATCTGATCATTATACTGAGGCTGATTATACTCAATATCACTAATAGCAAATGATTGATAACTTTTTGGATTCTCGCCTCGAATTAAAGCGAGTATTTTCAGATATCTTTCATCGAAGGTAATATAAAAACCATAAGTATGATTCGGTAATTTGAAAGCTGGAATATTATCTTCACCACCAGCTCGAATTGTGTCAACAATGTGTTGTAACGTGCTGGCTATTTTGTCTGCCATTTGTACTGGATAATCGTTAAGATATTCTTCAGCCAGGCGATGAATTGAATCGGGACGGGTTTGATAATTGTCATAAATATATTTTAATGCTCCTTGAGCATAAAATTCTTTCACTACAATATTGGGATCTTTGATTGTTAGAAGATAGGTTATACAATCAAAATGCATTGGGGATATTATGTTGATGAATTTTGAAAAAATAACTTCAAGAGTATCTTTAACTAACGTTTGAAATACCTTAGTACTTGGACTCAACACTTTTAATTGTTCAAACGTCGCTTCGATATCGAACTGCTCACCTTGCTTTATATATTTCCGTAATAAAACTTTTAAATTATCAAATTCTTGTTCTTGTGGTGTTTTGGTGACTGTCTCTTTTTTTATCGGGGCATTACTTTGTTTTGGTGGTTGTTTAACTGGAGCAACTTTTTTAGGCGGAACTTTACGTAACTCATCAAAATCAAATGGGTTAGGTTTACCTTCATCTGCCCATTCATCAAGATCAAACCATGGTTTTTCTTTACCGTCATCAATCACATCTTTGGGTGGTGTGGGTTTTGGGTGATATTTCGGTTTTGGGGCGTCGGGCATTTTGATGATTGTTTTTTCTGTGCAGGTTGATTGTTCAAGCGTTGGTGGGATTGCTTTTTCCTCATATCTCTTTTTGATTTTCGATTTGATCAGTTTGTTGGCTTCTTTTTCCGCATCGGCAGGCGAAGAAAACGTTTTAACTTGTGTTTGTCCTTTTGTCCCTATCTTGCCGAATACTATGGTTAGTGATTCGTTTTGTTGGGTGATATACCAAAATTTGTTTGACTGTAAATCGCTATATTCTAGATACTTTTTCATCGTTTTATGTTTTCCTTATATTTATCTTATTTATTATATTTATCAGAATAAATTAAATTTATCCTATTGTTTTGGGGCATAAGCCCCTTTTTATGATTTTATTTTTTATAATTTTGCTAACTTTTCCTGCCAGTATTCTTGATATTGTGGCAGGCGTTTTTGTGCTGTTTGGTATACCTTTTTTAGTTCAGTAGTATCGAGTTTTCTTTCCAGTCTCTCCAATGCATAATCTAGTTTTTTCTGCTGCATATATGCCATAAACAGCAGTGAGGCATCATAGACTTCGCCCATATCCGAGGTGATTTTTTCAAGCTGTTTGATTGCCCGATAATTATTATCATTAAAAATTCCGGCGACTAAAGCTTCATCCAAATACATTATACCGGGCTTGGATTTATCAATGTTTGGGCTTCCTTTGGGACTATCGAAGTAATAGTGTTGTTTTCTTAGTGCGTATAACTTCTCTTTATCGGGCGCTTGTTTGTTCATTGCAACAGCAATCTTGGCAAAATCCATTACACCATAAATTAGCTGAGCTTGGTTTTTACCATAAATTCCCATACCCACTTGATAGGGGGTGCCACTAAAATCAATCACGACCCTTTTACCAAAACAGTAAGCTTTTTCAGCGCCCCAAATGATAACAGAGCGGGCACCTATGTCATTTCGCACCTTATAATATTGGATAATAGCGTCGAAAATATAGGGATTAGTTATCGTTAATGGGGCAAAAATAACGGCTATCCATGAGGAATCACAAGTTTCCAATTCTCTAACATCAAACCCGCGTTTTTTAGCTTGCAATGGTGTAATAACACATGCTGGATTTTCAATAAAATCTTGGTCAACTATTGTTAACGGTTCAGATTCGCTTTCATATTTAGGTGGGAGATTATAGATAATTGGTTGACCACTACCTTCTCTTTCTTCCTCAAGAGCGTCTAAAACTAAATTATGAAAATCAGCATAAATCTCTTTTGCTAAAGGATCAGTAGCACGATTGAACAAATTTTTTAACTTCTTCAAGCTATATTTGCCATCTCCCCAAAGACATTCTACCAAGGTAATAATTTTGCGATTTTTAAAAGGGAAATCGCAGCTATTAAAATAATCAGCTAGCTCAGCAAGATTTTGCGGTATTTTATAAAATTGACTGGATAAATCAGGGGGATCTTGTTGACTTAACTGCAATAATGCAATCGCAACTGCTGTTTCAGGCGTAATACCCCAATATTTTTCAAGAACACCGCCAAAATAACTTGCAAAAAAATCGTGTTCATCGTCGGTCTCAAGCGCAAATTTAATTGCCATATCCATATGTTTCACATCCGTCATTGCCAAGGCAATAGCAGCAAATGTCCCAGCGACAGAATTATCTTCATCTTGGAGATCTAAACAACAATGAGATACCTCCATTGTTAATTCAATAAATTCTCGTATTTTATCATGTAAACTTTCGTACATCGCTGCTTTGCGGAAAAAGGCATGTGAATCACTGGCTAATGTTTCAAATTCTTCAATAATCTTGGCTAATTCAGGATAGTATTCTGGTTTAGCAATAAAATAAATCCTAAGCCAATACCCTTTAAATATTTTTGAATAACCTTTTTTCATTAAGCCATTTAAATAATCAAGTGCATCTGAATATGCCTGCTCGCTTTCTTGTTTAAAGCGTAAATAAATTTCACCGTCCGTTGGCATGGCTCTGGCGATAATAGTGTCAGTTTCACAAAATATATCATTTTCAGAAAAAGTATGATAAAAACGCTCCGTTTCTGATTGATTACTTAAATCGTCTTTTTTTTCTGGCTTGCAATCATTAATGAGCTGCTGTTCCCACGCTTGTTTTTGAATAATTGCTGGCTCATATCCTTTATCAACTAAGTCTTTAATATAGATATCAGCATATTTAAATTCAAAATTTGCCCATTCAAACTGTAAATCAACTAAACGCCATTTGTTATAATCAAAATCTTCGTATTTCCTTAACAGAGAACGTCCTTTCGATTCAGCCTCTTTTTCACCCGAATAAAGATATTTTTTTAGTAACACTAAAATTCTATCGGTATCATGTGTTCTTACAATACCATCAAAAGCAAAATATTTATCAACAGTATTAGTTAACAAATCTGCATCATATTCATCTGATTGCTCCAGATATTTTAGGTCTCTTTCAAGCTCATATAACCTTGTTTGTCGATAGTTTGGTTCAAGTGGTGTTTCAATAATAATATTGTTTATTTGACAAACTACAATGTTAAAATAATTATCAGTAATACCATCAAAAAAACCATCGTTTAGCATTTTTTGGAGTTTTTCGGCAAGTAGTGGAAAAAAATATTGATTATTTATTTGATCACAATAACTTTCCGGATCATATTCAAGCTCATTTATATTTTCTGAATAATATGTTTTTTGATTGCATTTATATGTTAAAGAATTTATTTCTAGAAATTTATCCATTCCCCGATTTTTATAATCAAAAGTAATATAAAAACCATTAATTTGATTCGGTAATTTGTAAGCTGGGATATTATCTTCGCCACCTGCTCGGATAGTATTCACAATGCATTGTAATGCGTTAACTATTTTATTTACCATTTGTACCGAATAATCGGTAAGATATTGTTCCGCCAGACTATGGATTGATTCAGAGCGAGTCTTGTAGTGGCTATAAATATATTTCATTACTCCTTCGGCAAAGAGCCCGCTGAAAGTAATTTTTGGATCTTTGATTCTCAAGAAATACGTAATGCAATCAAAGTGAATAGGCGAAATATTCTTGATAAATTTTGAAAAAATGAGCAGAAGCATCTCTTTAATAAAAATTTGAAATTCATTATTGCTTGGGCTTAATGCTTTTAATTGTTCAAACGTCGCTTCGATATCAAACTGCTCACCTTGCTTTATATAACCTCGTAACAATAATTTTAAATTATCAAATTTTTGTTCTTGTGGTGTTTTGATGGCTGTCTCTTTTTTAATCGAGGCATTAATTTCTTTTGGTTGTGGCTGAATAGGAGTAACTTTTTCAGACGACATCTTACGTAACTCTTCAAAACCAAATGGATTAGATCGACCTCCATATGACAATCCTTGAAGATTAAACCACGGTTTTTCTTTACCATCATCAATCACATCTTTGGGAGGAATCGGTTTTGGGTGATATTTCGGTTTTGGGGCATCAGGCATTTTGATGATTGTTTTTTCTGTGCTGGTTGATTGTTCAAGCGTTGGTGGGATTGCTTTTTCCTCATAGCCCTTTTTGATTTTCGATTTGATCAGTTTGTTGGCTTCTTTTTCCGCATCGGCAGGCGAAGAAAACGTTTTAACTTGTGTTTGTCCTTTTGTCCCTACCTTACCAAATACGATTGTTAGCGATTCGGCTTGTTGGGTGATATACCAAAATTTGTTTGACTGTAGATCGCTATATTCTAAATACTTTTTCATTGTGTTATGTTTTCCTAATACTTATCTTTTTTATATTTATTAGAATAATTTGAATTTATCCTGTTAATTGGGGCTTAAGCCCCAATTAGTAAGCCTTTTTAATAATTATAATTTGGCTAACTTTTCCTGCCAGTATTCTTGATATTGTGGCAGGCGTTTTTGTGCTGTTTGGTACACTTGTTGTAGTTCAGTAGTATCGATTCTTTGCAATATCTCCATGGCATAATCTAGTTTTTTCTGCTGTATATATGCCATAATCAGTAGTGAGGCATCATACACTTCGCCCATATCCGGCGTAATTTTTTCAAGTTGCTTGATTGCCCTATAATTATTATCATTAAAAACCCCGGCGGCTATAGCTTCATCCAAATACATCATACCGGGCTTGGATTTATCAATGTTTGGGCTTCCTTTGGGACTGTCGAAGTAATAGTGTTGTTTTCGCAGTGCGAATAATTTTTCCGTATCGGGGGCTTGTCTATTCATTGCAACAGCAATCTTTGCAAAATCCATTACTCCATAAATTAGCTGAGCTTGATTTGTTCCATAAATTCCCATACCCACTTGATAAGGTGTGCCACTAAAATCAATCACGACCCTTTTACCAAAACAGTAAGCTTTTTCAGCGCCCCAAAGGATAACAGAGCGAGTACCTATGTCATTTTGCACCCTACAATATTGGATAATAGCATCGAAAATATAGGGATTCGTTATCGTTAATGGCGCAAAAATAACTGCTCTCCATGAGGAATCATAAGTTTCCAATTCTCTAACATTAAACCCACGCTTTTCAGCTTCCAATGGCGTAATGACACAAGGTGGATTTTCGATAAAATCTTGCTCATCGATGATTAACGGTTTGGAATCGTTTTCATATTTAGGAGGGAGATTATAGATAATTGGTTGGCCGCTACCTTCTCCTTCTTTCTTAAGAGCTTCTAAAACTAAATTATAAAAATCAGCATAAATCAATTTCTCTTGCGGATCAGTCGCATTATTAAATAATTTTTTTAACTTTTTAAGACTATAACGAGGTTCACCAAAAAGATATTCTACTAAATCAGTCAATTTACAATATGGATTTTTTGGCTCGTTCATACTGTAATAATCCGTAAAACTAGCTAAATTTTGCGGAATTTTATAAAATTGACTGGATAATTCAGACATATGTTGACTTTGAGTTAATTGCAATAGCGCAATCGCAACCGCTGTTTCGGGCGTAATACCCCAATATTTTTCAAGAACAATACCAAAATTACATGCCAAATGTTCATGGTCACCATCGGTTTCATTTGCAAATTTTATTGCCATATCCATATGTTTTACATCCGTCATTGCCAAAGCAATGGCAGCGAATGTACCTGCGACAGAATTATCTTCATCTTGTAAATCAAAACTATAATCAAATTTATACATGGTTAAGTCAACAAACTCTCTTATTTTATCATGTAAACTTTCATACATCGCTGCTTTGCGGAAAAAGACATGTGAACAACAAGCTATCCCCCTCCCTAGCTTATATTCTTCAAAGTCTTCAAAGTCTTCAAAGTCTTCATAGTCTTCATAGTCTTCAATGTATTTAGCAAATTCAGAATAGTACTCAGGCTTGGCAACAAAATAAATATGAAGCCAATGCCCCTCGAATATATTTGAATAACCTTTTGCCATTAAACCATTTAAATAATCAAGCGCATCGGAATATGCCTGTTCACTTTCTTGTTTGAAGCGTAAGTAAATATCACCGCCCGTTGGCATGGCTCTGGCGATAATAGTATCAGTTTCACAAAATACATCAGTTTCAGTAAAAGTATCATAAAAACGTTCGGTTGCTGATTGATAACGTGAATCGTCTTTTTTTTCTGGCTTGCTATCAATAATGCCCAGCTTATCCCACTCTTGTTTTTGTATAATTGCTGGTTCATATCTTTCAGCTAAGCATTCAACACCGCTATAAGCATATTTATAATTAAAATTTTCCCATTCAAACTGTAAATAAACTAAACGCCATTCATAATCAAAATAGCTATATCTATTTAAAAGGGAACATCCTTCCGATTCAGCCTCTTTTTCACCTGAATAAAGATATTTTTTTAGTAATGCTAAAATTCTATCGGTATCATAATTATCAATAATGCCATTATAGGCAAAATATTCGTCAACCGTGTCAGTTAGCAAATCTGCATGATATTCTTCTGATTGCTCGAGATATTTTAGGTCGCTTTCAAGCTCAAATACCTTTGTTTGTCGGTAGGTTTGCTCTAGTGGTATTTCAATAAGAATATTATCTGTTTGGAAAAGGGCAATTTTGAAATATTTATTAGTCATATCACCAAAAAAACCATCATCCAGCATTTTCTGGAGTTTTTCGGTAAGTAATGGAACAAAATATTGATTATTTATCTCAACGCCATAACTAGTCCCATCATATTCTAGCTCATTTAGATTTTCTGAATAATAGCATTGGTAACTTCGCTCATTGAATAAAGCATATATTTCCAGCTTTTTATAATCAAAGGTAATATTAAAGCCACAAACATTTTCAGGTAACTTGTCAGCTGGAGTATTTTTTTCGTCTTCTGTTTGGGTAGTATCAAAAATGTGCTGTAATCCGTTAACTATTTTATCCACCATTTGTACCGGATAATCGGTAAGATATTGTTCAGCCAGCTGATGGATTGATTCGGAATGAGTCTGATAACGGTCATAAATATATTTCATCACACCTTGCGCAAAGATTTCTTGGAAGAGAATTTCTGGATCTCTGATTCTCAAAAGATAAGGAATGCAATCAAAGTGAATAGGTGATATTTTCTTCATAAATTTTGAAAATATCATTTGAAGCATATCTTTGATGAAAATTTGAAATTCATTATTGCTGGGGCTTAATGCTTTTAATTGTTCAAATGTCGCTTCAATATCGAACTGCACACCTTGCTTTATATAACTTCGTAACAATATTTTTAAATTATCAAATTCTTGTTCTTGTGGTGTTTTGGTTAAAGTCTCTTTTTTAATTGAAGTATTACTTTGTTTTGGTGGTTGTTTAACTGGAACAACTTCTTTAGGCGGAACCTTACGTAACTCTTCAAAATCAAATGCTACAAGATTCCTCCACGGTTTTTTTTCACCATCATCAATCACATCTTTGGGTGGAATGGGTTTTGGGTGGTATTTCGGTTTTGGGGCGTCGGCCATTTTGATGATTGTTTTTTCTGTGCAGGTTGATTGTTCAAGCGTTGGTGGGATCGCTTTTTCCTCATAGCCCTTTTTGATTTTCGATTTTATCAGTTTGTTGGCTTCTTTTTCCGCATCGGCAGGCGAAGAAAACGTTTTAACTTGTGTTTGTCCTTTTGTCCCTATCTTGCCGAATACTATGGTTAGTGATTCGTTTTGTTGGGTGATATACCAAAATTTATTCGACAAGGTATCTTTAAACTCTAAATAATGCTTCATTTCCCATATTCCTTAATTATAATTTTTGTTTAGTTCTTATAGATATATAAATAGTCATTAATACAACTTTTTGAGTGTATAAAATTTTGATTATAAAAACGACCATTATTTTCGAGGTCTCCTGGAAACACTTAGATGAAATGAGATGAGTTTTTGCATTAATTTCACATCATGTCTCTTTCTAGTATTTTAGGTGTGTGTGTAAGCCTTTCTAAATATTGATTATAAAAATGATAGTTGAATTAATTTTGTCTATTAATTTTCAATATATGAACATTCGAAACTGGTTTTTTTGAGGGAAGTTTCTATAATAACTTTTCGGATGAGTAAAGTTATAAAAAATTACTTTGCACTTTCTACAAGCAATATTGCACCAAAATTTAAATAATGATATTTATTGCCGCTTTTCAGGGCTACAATTAAACTGTTTTGTAGGCTTTCATTGAGTGTTTGGAATGTTTTTTAGCTAATAAATGCTGTTAATTCCTTCAATGTGGTTAATAATTTATATCAATACTCATTGTTAACCATTTTCATAGTTATTGGCGATAACTATGGTATGGAAATTGCAATTATTTGTTAACAAGCAAAGCAACTATAGAAGGAACAGGCATATGGAAAATCAAAATAGCCATAGTGCAGCCGCTTTTGTAAAAAATCGTCGGGCTTCTTTAATCAGTGCTATTTTTTTAATGGCAACCTCGGCAATAGGCCCTGGTTTTATCACGCAAACCGCCACTTTTACCGTAACATTAGGTAGTGCTTTTGGATTCGGAATTTTGGCATCAATTATTATTGATTTTGTTGTGCAACAAAATATTTGGCGAGTGGTATCGTTAACTAAAATGTACTCTTCAGATATTGCTAACGCGACAATTCCCGGTAGTGGTTACCTATTGGCTGTGTTGGTGATATTTGGTGGCTTGGTTTTTAATATTGGTAACATCGCTGGAGCAGGTCTTGGCTTAAATGCACTGGTGGGTCTTGATCCTAAATGGGGTGGGGCAATAAGTGCTTTATTGGCTGTTTATATCTTTTCATCAAGTAAGGCCAGTCATTTTATTGATCGATTAATGATAGGTTTAGGATTATTAATGATTGGCTTAACATTATTTGTGCTCTTTGCAGCGCATCCGCCAATCGGGCAAGCTTTAACGCAAACAGTCTTTCCTAGTAATATTGATTTTGCATCGATTACAACCATTGTAGGTGGTACTGTCGGGGGTTATATTTCTTATGCCGGCGCACATCGTTTGTTGGATAAAAATATGGGTGGTGTGCATAATATTAAGCCAGTATCGACGGCGGCAACCCGAGGTATAATTGTTGTTGGCATTATGCGTTACATTTTGTTTTTAGCAATTTTAGGCGTTGTGGCAAGTGGGGTGACAATCGATATTTCAAGTTACGCTGCCAATCCTGCATCGCAGGCTTTTCAAGCTGCTTTAGGTGAGCTTGGTTTGCGTATTTTTGGCTTAATACTATGGGCTGCAGCATTAACCAGTATTATTGGAGCAGCTTATACTTCAATGACGTTTATCACACCGTTTAAACGTAACATTACGAAAAAACAACGTCAAATGGCTACCATTGCATTTATTATCAGCTCTTTGGCTGTCTATTTAATAATGGGCACTGCACCTGTTGCATTATTGGTTTTTGCCGGTGGTTTTAATGGTTTAGTCTTACCACTAGGCTTAACAATATTTATTTATATAGGTTGGAAGCGATCCGATCTTATGTCTGGCTATCATTATCCTAGATGGTTAATATGGTCTGGTTTAATTGTTTGTATTATGACTTGGTATATGGGCGCAATGTCAGTTGTAACTATCTTTAATTATTTAAAATAAAGGATCAGCATGCCAGTTAATAAATTGATAGATTTAAATAGTGATCTTGGTGAGAGTTTTGGTCAATGGAAAATGGGTAATGATGAAGCGATACTCAAAATTGTCAGTAGTGCCAATGTAGCATGTGGTTTTCATGCAGGATCCCCGGAAGGAATTTTAAAGACGCTTAAAGCTGCTAAAGCCAATAATGTTAAGATCGGTGCACATGTCGCTTATCCTGATTTAGTCGGGTTTGGTCGGCGTAATATGGATCTCGCATCAGACGAATTAACCGCTGATGTGATTTATCAAATTGGTGCGCTCAAAGGATTAGCAACTTCAATTGGTGCCAGCGTTGACTACGTAAAACCCCATGGGGCATTGTATAATACTATGGCGCATGATAAGCGTCAGGCAATGGCTGTCATTGATGCTATTTGTTCACTTGATGCTAATCTTGTTCTGGTGGCTTTGGCTGGATCTCCCCTTATTAATTGGGCAAAGGAAAATGGTTTAAATGTTGTAGCCGAAGCGTTTGCTGATCGTGCATATCATGCTAATGGAACTTTAGTTTCTCGCCATGAAAAAGGCGCTGTGTTGCATGATCCTCAATTAGTAGCCGAACGTATGTTACAATTGGTGAACGAAGGTGGTTTGATGTCAATTGAGGGAAAATTTGTTTCGATTGATGCCAGTTCAATTTGTGTTCATGGCGATAGTCCTGCTGCGTTAGCGATAGCGCAAAGTGTTCGTGATAAATTTCAACAAAATGGTATAACTGTTTCTTCGTTTGTTTAGATTATTTATGGTTAGATTCCTTAAGGTATCTAAACTGCGACCTTATATATTTTGGCTTTTAATTATTGATGGATTTTCAGTTTTAGGCACTAGGAGTGTATGATGCGTTTTTTACCGGTTAATTTAGATGCACTAATGGTAGAACTAAATAGCCTTGAACAAACAATGGCGTTAACTGATCTATTGCATAATATGTTCAAACAATGGCATATCGAAGAAATTGTGCCAGCAGCGAGAACGATATTGATTCGTTTCAATCCTGTTCTTACTAATGCCTCTACAATTGCCAAACATGTTGCAACACTTGATATTTCAGCGGGAGTCATGCCTTCAGGTGAGTTAATTACTATACCTGTACAATATCAAGGCGAGGATTTAGCGGACGTTGCTAATTATTTAGGTATCACGATTAGTGAAGTTATTGAGCGACACACTGAGCACGAATATCAAGTCGCTTTTTGTGGCTTTGCGCCTGGTTTTGCTTATATGGTATCAAAAGGCGCTAATCTTAATGTGCCACGTCGCCAATCGCCACGTATCCGCATTCCGGCTGGTTCGGTAGCCTTAGCGGGAGAATTTAGCAGTATTTATCCAAAGACTAGTCCTGGTGGGTGGCAATTAATTGGAATTACTCATGTTGCGGTATGGGATCTACATCGAAAAGAACCTGCATTACTAAAGCCCGGTAGTCGAGTTAATTTTATTGATGCCAGTAAATCTGGGAAAATATACTCATTACCGATATCTAAAAAAGTTGAAGAAACCGATCATCAACAACACGATATTAAAATTCTACAGACTGGCTTACAAACACTATGGCAAGATGATGGTCGAATTGGTCAAGCAGCATTAGGCATTTCCGAGTCCGGAGCTATGGATAAAAGTGCGCTACATAGCGTGAATCGTGTAGTCGGTAATTCAATCAACACCCCGGCTTTAGAAATCACTCAAGGTGGATTTAAGGCACAGATAAACAGCGCCATGCTAGTTGCTGTAACAGGTGCTACATGTGACATTACGATTACTACTGCTAAGCAAGAAAAATATCACTCAAGAATGTATGAGCCGATTCAATTAGAAAAAGGGGATATTATTGAGCTAGGAAATTGTCAATGTGGCGTCCGTAGTTATTTTGCTGTACGTGGTGGATTTGAAATAGCCCCCGTTCTAACCAGTTGTTCATATGACACGTTGGCACAAGTGGGACCTTCACCACTGAAAAATAATCAATATTTAGCACTTAGACACAAAAAACGATTAAATGCTGTATCATTAACTCAATTACCTTTAGTTAATTATCCTACTTCAGATGATGTGGTTGAATTAGATATTGTATTAGGCCCTCGTACTGACTGGTTTACTCAACAGGCGATAACAAAGCTTTGTTCACAGCTATGGCATGTTACGCCGGCATCTAATCGTATTGGGCTACGATTATTAGGTGAAGAGCCATTGAGTCGTAAAATCCAGCAAGAATTACCAAGCGAAGGGACTTGTATTGGCGCAATTCAGATTCCAGCTAATGGCCAGCCAGTTCTATTTTTGAATGATCATCCATTGACAGGAGGTTATCCCGTCATTGGTGCAGTTTGTAATTATCATTTAGACTTAGCAGGTCAAATTCCTGTTAATGCTAAAATAAAATTTAATCCTATTGGAATGTTTAAAGAATTTATTGGGAGTTGTTCTGATCATGTCTGATTACAAAAAAATCACACATAAAGTGTTAATTGCTAATCGTGGTGAAATCGCGACTCGTATTATTCGTGCCTGTCGAGATTTGGGCTTTAAGTCGATTGCTATTTATGCTGATAGTGATATAGATTCATTACATGTCCAAATGGCAGATGAAGCTTATGGTTTATCCGGGACTTTACCCAGTGAAAGTTATTTAAACATTGAAAAAATAATTACTATCGCTAAAAAATCCGGTGCAACTATGGTGCATCCCGGATATGGTTTTTTATCCGAACGAGCCGAATTTGCCAAAGCGGTACAAGCAGCTGGATTAATATGGATTGGGCCAAATCCTGAAACAATTGAAATGCTCGGTGATAAAGTTCAGGCAAGGCAGATAGCCCTATCTGTTGGTGCTCCGTTAGTTTCTGGCACCAAGCAACCAGTTAAAGATGTAAAAGAAGTATTGGCGTTTGCTCAAGAGTATGGATTACCTATTGCGATCAAAGCTGCTTTTGGCGGTGGTGGTCGCGGGTTAAAAGTTGCATGGCAAATTGAAGAAGTTGAAGAGCTTTACCACTCAGCGGTACGTGAAGCGACAGCCGCATTTGGCCGAGGAGAGTGCTTTTTAGAACAATTTCTATATCACCCTCGACATATCGAAGCTCAGATACTTGCTGATACATTTGGTAATGTTGTTGTCGTTGGTACACGAGATTGTTCATTGCAAAGACGTAATCAAAAACTTATTGAAGAGTCTCCTGCACCTTTTATTTCTGAACAACTTGAGCAACAAATTATTAAAGCTTCGAAAGACATTTGTGTCAAAGCTAATTATGTCGGAGCGGGTACTGTCGAATTTTTATTAAGCCAGTCAGGTAAATTATCATTTTTAGAAGTAAATACGCGCTTACAAGTTGAACACCCTGTAACTGAAGAAACGACAGGTGTTGATCTCGTTGTTGAGCAACTACGCATCGCACAAGGTTTACCGCTGAGTATAGATCAAACACCGAAGCCCCGGTCACACGCAATTGAATTCCGAATAAATGCTGAAGATGCGGGTAACGGTTTTTTACCTACTTCAGGTATGATAAGCCTATTTGAACCGCCATCTGGTCCTGGAGTACGTTTAGATAGTGGTGTTAAAACAGGTTCAACGATTCCTGCTACTTTCGACTCTTTAATGGCTAAACTTATTATTACTGGGAATGATCGTAAGCAAGCAATTGCACGAGCACGTCGAGCTTTGACTGAGTTTAACATAGAAGGAGTGGCTTCAGTGTTACCTTTTCATCAAGCGGTCATTGAACATCCAGATTTTTGCCAACAATTTAATGTACACACTCGTTGGATTGAAACTGAGTTTAATAATGAAATTCAACCGGCTAAAAGACAAATCCCGCAAAATGAAGAAAGTATAACGCATACCTTTATAGAAATTGATGGCAAACGCTGTAAACTGGGGTTACCATCAAAATTGCTAACAGGCTTATCATTTCAAACTAATTCAACTATTGCCAGTTCTGAGCATTTAGATGTAAAGTATAACGGTATTATTGTGGTATCACCTGTTTCAGGAAACTTATTTAAATGGGTCGTTGAGGATGGGCAAATTGTTAATGAAGGCGAAGTTATTGCTATAATGGAAGCAATGAAAATGGAAGTAACCGTTATTGCTCATCGTTCAGGAACTTTAAAACAAGCAATCAAAGAAGGTGAGTATATTAACGCTGACTGTAAGATTGCTCAGATTGATTAATTTTTATTAATAGTTTGTTTAGCGACGACAATAATAATTATAATAATTTCTTGTTTTAATTATCGGCATGAGAGTTCATTTCATGCCAATTTTTCTCCCTTTTATTCTTAATAAAAAGTCACTAATTGTCTGTTTTAACCTTGGTATAGTGAAACATACAGGTTAGCTTATTTCAGCTCAACGATAAGTTAAATTAATCTTTATTTAATATTCTAGTTTAATTAAATATAGGATCTTTCACGTTTATTAAAACGAAATTTACACAATCATATGTAAATTTTTATAATTCTATTGCGGTTTTTATCGGTATATGGTACAAATATTAACCGATAGTTCATCTTTTAAAATGTTTAGTTCCCCCGTTATTTGCTGGACTGTCATTAGCTTTTCTTTTTTCCATCTTTAATGTTTATAAATGATTTTGAGCTTTGTTTATCAATAAAGTAATGATTGTTTTATCTATATACGTGTTATCCAAGTGACTTAAAAAATAAATCCAGTATTTATTTTGAAATTAAAGGGATCACATTATTCAAAAAATTCAATTAATTCAGTTTTTCATGTTTTTAAATTAAAAATTGGATCATAACCAATATAAGATTCAGTGAGAGGGAATATGAATAAAATAAATAAGTTAATTTGGAGCGCACGTTGTCAATGTGCTGTTGACAATTCAGGGAAGGCAAAATCTAAAAGCAAAGCTTTTTTACTTAATTTCATTACTACAACAAGCATTACATTAGCGATGACCAACCCAAGTTTTGCTCAATGTATAACTAATGATCCAAATAATCAGGCATGTACAGGTGATGTAAATAATACCAACGGCAATGGATATGAAAATACAGTCCCTTCTAATGTCACAAATTTTACTTTTATTCAATCTAATGGCTCTATTACAGGTAGTCAAAATGGAGTCGAGATTATTCACCAAGGCAATGGTATTTTGACTATCAATACGCTGGGGAAAATATTTGGTAACGGAGGGGATGGGATTAATGCCCAAAATAGTAGTAATTCACAAGATATCAAAATAACTCAATTAGTTAATGGTGAATCGAGAGGAAGTAAATCCGGTATAGCGGCAACTAATAACGGTAGAGGTTCAACAATCATTAATACTTCAGGTACAGTTGTGGGTAATCAAGATAATGGTATATCTGTACTCAATGGCAATCAAGCATCTGATGTGACGGTTAATCAGTCAAATGGGAATATTGAAGGTCATAATCGTGGGATAAGTGTTGAAAATCACAGCCAAGGTATATCCGAAATTATTGTTTCGGGTAAAGTAAATGGTTTAAGTAATGAAGGTATATTTGTAAAAAATAACACAGGCAGTAAAAATATTACAATCAATCAATATGACGATAGTAATGTAAGTGGTCAAAGTTATGGTTTAGCAACGTATAATAATGGTAATCAACAAACCGATATCACTATTGCCGGTAATGTTGAAGGACGTAATATGGATGCTATTTATTCAGAGTCGGCTAGTACAGCCTCAGATGTTTTTCTAACACAAATGGTTGATTCTGTAATTAAAGGTCATAATAACGGTATAAATATTATGAATAATGGCCTGGGAGCTAGCGATATAACAATTTCTGGTTCGGTAACAGGCGAGCAAATAGATGGTATTGTAGCGAAAAATCAGGCTAATACTACAACGGCTATGTCTTTAAAACAATTGAGTGGTAGTATTTTCGGTCATGTAAACGGACTTAATTTATTGAATAATGGTAATGGCGATATTGGCATTTTAACGAAAAATAGTATCCAAGGCGAGCAGCAAGACGGTATTATTGCTCAAAATGCGGCAAATTCCGGTAATATAAGATTAAATCAAACATCAGGCTCGATCAAAGGTCATAATAATGGCATAAATATCCTTAATAATGGAACAAAATCAACTTTTATCTCAACTTCAGGAACTGTTGAGGGAGAGCAAAACGACGGAATTAAAGTTATCAACAGTAGTCAAACCTTGAATGGTGTATCTATTATTCAGTCGAATGGTAAAATTCATGGTAACCTCAATGGTATAAATCTAGTCAATAATGGTCAAGGCAGTATCACTTCACTTGAGATTTCTAAGGAAGTTATTGGCGCTTCAAACGATGGTATCGTGGCAGTAAACGCTGACAAAACAGGGGATTTAAATTTTATTCAACCTTCCGGTAATATTACTGGTAGATTAAGAGGTGTTAACCTTCATAATAGTGGGACAGGTAATACTAATATTAACTTATTTGGTAATATCACTGGTCAAGTAAATGAAGGTTTAATAGTCCAAAATGGCATTGAAGCTAATAAATTAATCTTTATACAAGCGTCTGGTATTGTCACCGGTATGTTAAATGGTGTTTCACTTATAAATGGAGGCACTGGCTCAACCCAGATATCAACATCGGGTGTCATTGAAAGTATTCAGCAACATGGTATGTCTGTTGTAAATGCAGCCAACAGTCTTAATCTATCTTATGAGCAACAGTCTGGTACGATTTCTGGTTATTATAATGGACTAAATTTTACTAACAAGGGCATTTCTACTACTTCTCTGTCTCTGGCCGGTAATATTATAGGTAAAAATGCTGATGCGATTGTTGTTGAGAATGATATAACTACGGGTCAATTACATCTGGAGACCTTAAGTAATAGTTATATAAAAGGTCATAGCAAAGGTATTAATCTGATTAATAAAGGATCGGCTCAAACCGTAGTTGCCATTGCGAATAGAGTTGAAGGCGAGCTAGATGATGCAATTTATGTTTCAAATCAGAATAATACAACTGACTTGCTAGTTTCTCAAACAGGAACTGAGTTAATCAAAGGAAAAAAAAATGGTATAGAACTTGAAAACTCAGGATTAGGTCAAACTAAATTTATTGCACATAGCGGAGTCGTCATCGGTCAAGATGAGTCAGGTATCGTTATAACTCACAGTAACTTGAGTCATGATATCGAGGTTGATCAAAAAGCAGGTGTAATTTATGGTAAAAACAATGGTATTAAGATTAATAACAATGGGTTAGGTTCAACAAATATTAATATTAATGGTAATGTATATGCAAATGGGACAGATGCTGCCAATAATCTCGATGCGGGTATCTATACAACAGGTAAATCGGATACAACAACCAATATTAACCTTAACAATGGCGCTAATGTTTATTCAGTTCTTGGGACAGCGATAAAAAATGAAGTTACCAATTCTATAATTAATCTTAATAATGGTTCTAGAGTTAGCGGTAAAATTTTGCTAGGAACGGGTAATGATACGCTTAATATCAATGAAGGCTCCGATATCTCAGAATTAACCAAGATTGATGGTGGGCATCAATATATTCGAGCTGGTTCATCAAATGAAATAGATATACTTAACTTTAGCACTCATCTGACAGGATCTTCTGATTCAGTAGGTAGCCGTGGCGATATAGCGATTCTTGATTGGGAAAATATTAATGTTGGTACAAACGGCAGATTATCATTAACTGGTAATTTAAATACTGATAAACTTAAACTAAGTTCGAACTCTATTTTAGATTTTGTCCCAACGTTACATCAAGCTACAGTAAGTGGCGATGTTTATAATAGTGGTACTATCGCGCTGAATAATAACTATACTGGCGATAATCTTACTATAACAGGTAATTATATTGGTGATAATGGACAGCTTTTGCTTGATACAGTGGTGCAAGATAGTAATAGCTTAACCGATAAGTTAATAATTGGTGGAAATGCTTCAGGAAACACATTAGTTAAAATAACCAATATTGGTGGATTAGGTGCAGATACAGGCACAACTAATGGTATTGAAATTGTCAATGTAAATGGAGTGAGCTCGAACGATGCTTTTAATTTAGATGGGACACATTTAGATGTCGGCGCTTATGAATACTATTTACATAAAGGTGATATTAATCAAGAAAATAACAATTGGTATTTACGTTCTTACAAACCAACCAATCCAACCAATCCAACTAATCCAACCAATCCAACTAATCCAGTAAATCCAGTAAATCCAGTAAATCCAGTTAACCCGGTAAATCCAGTTAACCCGGTAAATCCAGTTGACCCGGTGAATCCAGTTAACCCAGTAAATCCAGATAAACCAAACCCACCAGTAAATCCAGATAAACCAGAACCACCGGTTAATCCGGATAAACCAGAACCACCGATTAACCCGGTTTCACCGAGCAAGGTTGCTTATCGTAAGGAAGTGCCAATGTTTGCAGCTGTTGCTGCACAATTACGCCAAGCTGATTTGATTATGCAAGCGAACATGCATCAACGTATAGGTAATACCTTATTAGGGGATTCTCGTATTAGTTGGGGGCGAATTATCACTGAGAGAACTGATATAAAACAAAACGGCATAGCAAATTCGCATAGTAAAGGCAATTACGCCGGTTTACAAGTTGGTAGTGATATTTGGAAAGATGAAAATAGTTATTGGCGAGCTGGGGCATATTTCGGATTTTTACATGGTAGTTTAGATATAAATGGTTTTGCTAGTACAATTAACGGTCATGCAGGCAAGAATAAATTAAATTCCTATTTCTTAGGTGCGTACGGTAACTACATGGATGATGAAGGAACATATTTAGATTTGGTCTTACAAGGCGGTCGTCATAAAGTTGACATCAAACCAAATAGCAACAAGAACAGCTCTGAAAAAGGTTACGGTATAAGTGTTTCTGCTGAAGCAGGTAAACCATTTGATTTGAATTATTATGATTGGCGAATTGAACCTCAATTACAAATTATTCATCAATGGCTAGATATTAATAATAGTCATATCAGTGGTAACACTACCGTTAAACAAAGTCATAACAATTCTTGGCTTTTTCGAGTGGGTGCGCGACTTGAAAATCATTTTCAGACAGAATCTGGAACGTTGCGTCCTTATGCTCGTATAAATTTATACTATTCACCCGATGGGGCTGATCGTGTAACGTTTGAAAGTCCAAGTGTTGCTACTAAGTTTAATAGTGGTGCCGGTTACACCAGTACAGAACTTGCTATAGGTGGAAGTTATGAGTTTAATCGTGATGTCAGTGCCTATACGGAAATTGGTCATATTTGGTCTAATAGTGGTGATGCAAATGTGAAAGCGCCAATTAATGGTTCAATAGGTATTAGAGCTAACTGGTAACATAACTAGCAAGCTAAGTTTTTAATCTAACTGACCGATACTTTATATAATTAAGGTATCGGTTTTTTTTATTGATCCATATTTAAGGTAATTAATCTTAATAATTAACCAAAGTTATATATAAAAAAAGATTATGATAAATTTTTTTTCTACAAGTTTATATCTTATTTGTGTTAAGGTTTGAGCTTCATGTTAGAAAAATAGGGAAATACCATGACTCACTCAACCAATCCTTTGATACGTTTTTACTTTAAAGTAGGGTTGATTCCTCAAATCTTATTGGGCCTGATTTTAGGTATAACACTGGCTTTTTTTTCCAAAGATACTGCCTTAAACATGTCGTTACTCGGTGGGCTTTTCATTAATGCGTTAAAATCAGTTGCGCCAATATTGGTATTGATTTTAGTTATCGCTTCAATATCAAACCATCAACATGGCAAAAAAGCGAATATGGGGACACTTTTATCACTCTATTTCGCTGGAATGATATATGCTGCTCTATTAGCCACCTTAGCAAGTTTTTTATTTCCATCTCAAATTACATTAGGTAATGACATTGAGCAAATTAAATTAAAGCCTCCTAGTGGCATCAAAGATGTTTTAATAACTTTGTTAGATAAAATGATAGATAATCCGGTTAATGCGCTTGTTAATGCAAATTATATTGGTTTAATCATTTGGGGCGTCGGTATTGGACTTGCATTAAGACATGCAAGCGAATCAACAAAAATCATGATGAATGATCTCTCATATGCCATTTCATTTATTGTCAGAATTATTATTCGTTTTGCACCTTTAGGTGTGTTTGGATTAGTCTCATCCACATTGGCAGAAACCGGTTTTGATGAGTTATATAAATATGCGCATTTATTAATTGTGCTTGTATCATGTATGTTTATTGTTGCGTTGGTGATTAATCCACTGTTAGCATTCTTAGTCATGCGTAAAAACCCTTACCCATTGGTCTTTACATCATTAAAAGAAAGTGCCATACCTGCATTTTTTACCCGTAGCTCTGCGGCAAATATTCCGGTTAATATTGAAATTTGTAAACGATTAAAAATGGATGAAGATACCTATTCAGTAGCCGTGCCTTTGGGAGCTGCAATCAATATGTCAGGCGCTGCAATAACCATTACTGTTTTGACTTTAGCAACTGTTAATTCAATGCCTAACATTCATGTTGATATCTATTCTGCGGTATTGCTGTGTATTATTACTGCAATTTGTGCTTGTGGCGCATCTGGTATAGCGGGCGGGTCATTATTGTTGATTCCGGTCGCTTGTAGTATGTTCGGTATACCAAATGAAATATCTGCCAAAGTTATCGGTATCGGTATTGCAATTGGTGTTATTCAAGACTCGGTTGAAACCGCACTGAATTCTTCAAGCGATGTAGTTTTTATTGGTGCAGTATCCGAAGCATCAAAAAATAAAAAAGTCGCCGAAAAATAGTATCACAATTAATAAGATTGAATGATTTTGAAATACATTTTTAATATCGTTCAATCTTTAATTTAAGAGCTTATCAACATTATCATTGTAATAACTTTACTCAAAATTCTTCTTCATTTTATGGTAATAAATAAACTCATTGCTTTTGCTAAAGTGACTATTTATTATTGAGCGCAAGATTATTATTGATAGTGGATCTTATTTGTCATGTCATTTCAATCAACCACAAAAAAAGAAAATGGAACAAAAGCGGCATTGATTCGAAGCGGTGTCGAGATGATGACAACTTACGGTTATGTTTCATCGAATATTGAAAGTATCTTAAAACAAGTCGGTGTTCCCAAAGGATCTTTCTATTATTACTTCAAAAGTAAAGAAGAATTTGGACGGACGATTATAGCCAGTTATGATAGCTTTTTTGCTCATAAATTAAATAAACATTTAACAAATATGTCAATTAACTCCCCATTAGCAAGAATTCATGCCTTTTATGAAGATGCTAAAAAGGGAATGGAAAAATATGATTTTAATCGAGGCTGTTTGATTGGTGAACTGATTCAAGAAGAATCATTACTTCCCGGTGGTTATGCTTTGCTGTTGGAGCAAATCTTACAAAGCTGGCAAACTAAGATTGAAAATTGTTTATTACTTGCGCAGCAATCAGGAGAAATTAATACTCATACTGATTGTAAAGCACTGGCCGCTTTTTTTTGGATTGGTTGGGAAGGGGCAGTAACGCGTAGTAAATTGGTCAAAAACTCAACACCACTCGATCTTTTTATAGAGCTTTTTCTAAATAAAATAATTTCTTAATACATCTTTTGAATGTTATGTTTATTCCTATCGCTATGTGAAATAAATTGTTTTTACTGTATTGTCTTTTACTAGACGATCGGTCTATAATTCCTAGACCGATCGTCTATAAGGAAAATCATCAGGTTAGTTCAATATTTAACTTGATGAATTAAGCAAATGAACCAACTTTACATTTAGATATGTAATAAGGAGTAAGCATGTCATTTAAAGCTATTTTGTTAGATAAAAATGATACTACCGGTTTTTCGGCCTCTATAAAAACAATTGATAAACAACTGCTTGTTACTCAACAAGGTGATACCTTGGTTAAGGTGCTATATTCAAGTATTAACTATAAAGATGCTTTGGCGTTAACCAATAAAAGTCCTGTTGTTAGGCAATGGCCTATGGTGCCAGGTATTGATGGTGTGGGTACAGTTATTGAATCTAGCAATGATCGTTATCATGCTGGTGATACTGTTATTTTAAATGGTTGGGGATGTGGTGAAACCCATTGGGGGTGTCTGGCGCAATATGCTTACTTAAAATCAGATTGGTTAATTCCATTACCCCAAAATATCACACCCTATCAATCGATGATTATTGGCACCGCCGGATATACTGCTGCATTATGTGTAAAACGTATTGTTGATTTTGGGATAAAACCGCAGAGCGGAACTGTACTTGTGACAGGGGCGAGTGGCGGAGTTGGCTCAGTTGCGGTAGCATTATTAAGCAAATTGGGTTATCAAGTTACTGCATCAACAGGTAAATTAACTGACAAAGAATATTTACACAAACTTGGTGCCAGCAATATTATTGATAGTAAACAGTTGAAAGAGGCGGGTAAACCTCTACAAAAAGAACAGTGGTCAGCCGTTGTCGATGTGGTTGGTTCTCATACCTTAGCTAATGTATGTGCCCAAACTCAATATGGTGGTATTGTAGCCTGTTGTGGGCTAGCACAAGGAATGGATTTCCCGGCAACTGTCGCACCTTTTATTTTGCGCGGGGTAACATTGGCAGGTATCGACAGCGTAATGGCAAGTTATGATAATCGTATTGCCGCATGGAACTTATTAGCTCAGTATTTAGATGATAAAACTTTGGCTCATATAGGCAATACTATTCGTTTAGACGAGTGTGTTGATACTGCGCAGAACATGATAGCAGGACAAACCAAAGGTCGTTTTGTAGTAGATGTGAACAAATAAAATAACTTTATATTGAACTTCATACAGATTTTTGCTGTGTTATTGACCGCAATTTATTTTTTATTTAGATTTGTTGGCATTCAATGATTAGCAAAATCGTCACCTATGCAAAACAGGGTAGCTAAATTATTTACTGTCAAGTATTTAGCTACTTTGCATGTGTTGGACATTTTCAACTATTCAATTGGATAGTTTTGTTAATTACACTAAAGGTTAGCTATTTGGATCTTATTTTTAGCCAAAATACCGCAATGGTGAGCTAGCTGATAAAAGTAAAAAATAGAGTGATTAACCAAAGCAAATTAAAACTTGTATTCTTGCCAAAAAGAGACTAAATTTTAAACGTATTTTGATTTTGTAGCAGCTTTAACTTTTACCGTTTTTAAATTTTCATTCATGTATGACTAATTTATAGAGGAAATGTTATATGCCATATCAAACACGAGATGATTTACCCGAATCTGTACGCCATGTTTTACCCGAACATGCTCAAGATATTTTTAAAGAAGCTTTTAACAATGCCATAAAAGAGTACCAAGATCCCAAGAAAAGGCGAGATAAAAGTTCGCCAGAGCAAATCGCATTTAGAGTGGCGTGGTCAGCTGTAGAAAAGGTTTACCGCAAAAATGAAAATGGTCAATGGGAACGCAAGTAAAAACTCAATACTATAAATGCTATCAAGTCCACAACTAAGTTATTATAGATATGGATTTATTAACAATATGAATAGTCAATAAAAACTAGCTATTAAGCTGGTTTTTTATATGGAGAATTATTATGTTTATATTCACCCTCACTTATATTAAACCCATTAATGAAGTTGAAAAAATTTTTTACAGCAGCATATCGATTACCTTGAAGAGAATTATCGATTGGGACATTTTATTGCTTCAGGCCGAAAAGTGCCACGTACTGGTGGTGTGATACTTTGTCGTGCTGAGAATAAAGAACAAGCGTTAACTATAATGCAAAAAGATCCGTTTTATATTCAGCAAATTGCCCAGTACGATATTATCGAATTTGTACCGTCCAAATATGCCACTGGTTTTGAACAATTTATTTAGTTAATAATTACGGTAAGCGCAATTTAATTTTTTTAAGCATCACGCTTTTATATCTATTTTCTTTGCTTATATTTTCCTGATCAATACGGAAAAAGTTGGTTAGTAATTCAAATTTTTTCCTTTTATACTGAATTTAATCTCTCATTTAATACAGGTATTTGATCATGAATAATAAAGGTTTACCAAAGGATTTTTTATGGGGTGGTGCGGTTGCTGCACATCAATTAGAAGGCGCATGGCAAGCCGGAGGAAAAGGTATCAGCGTTGCTGATGTCATGACTGTTGGTTCCCCAAAAAGTTATCGAAAAATTACCGAAGGGATAATAGAAGGTGAGTATTATCCCAATCATGAAGCTATCGATTTTTATCATCATTATAAAGAAGATATTAAGCTATTTGCTGAAATGGGTTTTAAATGTTTTAGAACTTCGATTGCATGGACTCGAATTTTTCCTAAAGGTGATGAACTGGCACCCAATGAAGAAGGCCTAAAATTTTATGATGATTTATTTGATGAATGTTTAAAATACAATATTGAACCAGTTGTTACCCTCTCACATTTTGAATTACCTTACTATTTAGTTACGGAGTATGGTGGTTTTCGTAATCGTAAATTAATTGATTTCTTTGTGCGCTTTGCAGAGGTCTGCTTTGATCGTTACAAAAATAAAGTCAAATATTGGATGACGTTTAATGAAATCAATAATCAAGCCAATTTTGATGAAGACTTTGCCCCGTTTACTAACTCTGGTATCTACTATAAAGCTGGCGATGATCGTGAACAAATAATGTATCAAGCAGCACATTATGAATTGGTCGCTAGTGCAAAAGCTGTCCAAATTGGTCATGCTATCAATCCTGATTTTCAAATTGGTTGTATGATTGCCGTTGTTCCAATCTATCCGGAAACCTGTAAACCAGGTGATATCTTAATGGCTCAAAAAGTCATGGAACGTAAGTATTTCTTTACTGATGTTCATGTTCATGGTCAATATCCTAATCATATTATCAAATACTGGCAACGCAAAGGCTTTAAATTAGACGTGACAAGCCAAGATCTCGAAGTATTAGAAAACGGTACAGTCGATTACATTGGTTTTAGTTATTACATGTCTAATGCGATTAGAAAAAAATCAGATAACTATGAATATAACGAAAAAACCGATTTAATTGGTAATCAATACGTTAAAAAATCTGATTGGGGTTGGCAGATCGATCCGGAAGGTTTGCGCTACACATTAAACTGGCTAACTGATATGTATCACTTGCCGCTTTTCATCGTGGAAAATGGTTTTGGTGCTTATGATAAAGTCGAAGCCGACGGTAGTGTCCATGATACGTATCGGATTGAATATTTACGTGAACACATTAAACAAATGAAATTAGCGGTGGAAGAAGACGGCGTGGATCTAATGGGCTATACCCCATGGGGATGCATCGATTTAGTATCAGCCGGAACGGGCGAAATGGAAAAACGTTACGGATTTATCTATGTTGATAAAGATAATAAAGGTAATGGAACGTTAAAACGTAGCCGTAAAGATTCATTTGCATGGTACAAGAAAGTCATTGAATCAAACGGCGAAATCTTATAATGGATCACTCTTTTAGGAGAAACTATGAAAAAAGCGTTAATTATTTGTGCCGCAGGCATGTCTTCCTCATTAATGGCTAAAAAAGTAACAGAATATTTTGCCAGTCAAGGCAAAGAAATCGTATTGGACGCAGTATCTGCCACGGAAGGTGGAAATATGATTAAAGACAGTGATTTTTCGCTCTTTTTAATTAGCCCCCAAACGATGATGATGCTCGATAAATTTAAAAAAATGGGAGATGAAGCAGGTAAGCCGGTGGTAAGCATTCCTTTCCAAGCTTATATACCAATTCAATCAGGTATTGAGCAACTGGCTAAATTAACAGAGGAAAATCTTAAATAATTCTTTGTCACTATCCTATCAGTTTAACGATAGGATTTGGGCACTGTCTATTGATGATGCTTCATAGCAGTGCCTGATTATCTTACTGGATGTGAGAACTTATCTTAACGATAAGAGTAATTGCAATATTATTGATAATATCGTTTTAGTGACTATAGGTATGGATGATAATGATCAAAAATAAACAACGTGATCTTATAAGTTTATTAGTTCGTTCTAAAAACCTTTTTAAGAGCAGTGCTACATTGGCAAGTGAATTATCATTATCCGATCGGACTGTACGTACTTATCTCAATGATCTTAAATCACTCATTGAAAAAAATGGTGGATTGATAATCAGTAAGCAAGGTTATGGTTACCAGCTGCAAATTAAAGATAGAACTGCATTTAATCAATTTTTAATTGAACACCATTTGTTAGATCGCAGTGAGGAACAATCAAATTACCGTGAATTGAGTCAAAGAAGACACTATATTCTTAATCTGCTTTTATTAGAATGCCAAAAAATTGATATCGAGACTTTATCCGAACAATTATTTATTAGTTCATCGCAGTTAAATAAAGATATCCAAGAAATTAAAAATCAACTCCAATCTTTTGAGCTTACCATAAAAAAGAGTAAATCTTTGCTTTCTGTTGAAGGCGACGAAAAAGCAAAAAGACACTTTATTATGAGCTATTTTTTTCATGAAGAGTCGATTAACTTTTTGCAACGCTTAACGTATTTCAATAAGTTTGGTGATGCAATTTGCTTTGATACCTTAACCATTATCATCTTAGATGAATGTCGTGAAGCGAATATCAAATTATCTGATGTTATGATGCAAAACATCGTACTTCATCTGTCACTGAGTATTAAACGTTTACAATCAGGACTTTCAATACAAAATCTTGATCTGCCAGATAAAGCTAAAGAGAGCTTAGAATATCAAGTTGCTAAAAAAATTATTGATAGGGTTGAAACGGTTATCGGTTTTCATTTTCCAAAAGAAGAGCAGATGTATTTGACTTTACATTTAATGAGTAAGTCAAATTTAATTCAGCAAGATTTAGATTCAGAACTCTATTTATCGCTTAGCAATTTACTTATTAAGATTCAACAAGAGACCGGTTATCGGTTTTATAAAGATGAACAGTTAAAAAAAGGGCTAATTCAACATTTAAAGCCAATGTTAGTCCGATTAGAGCAGAAAATTAAGTTAGAAAATCCATTGCTAAATGAAATTAAAGCCAGTTCGCCGGAGCTCTTTGAACTGGTAAAACACTACCTTAGCCAATTGAGTAATTTAGCTCGCTATACCATTCATGATGATGAATGGGGGTATTTAACACTGCACTTTTTAGCTTCCATTGAAAAACTCAAAAATGAACAAAAAGCAAAAGTATTGATTATTTGCGCTACCGGTTTAGGCAGTGCGCAATTACTCAAAAATCGGATTGAGAACGAGTTTGATGAACGTATTAAAATTGTTGCTACCCGCGGTTACTATGAAATAGAACCAGAAATGCTTGATGAAATTGACTTTATTATTTCATCGGTTGATCTCTCATCAAAAGTTTTTAAAGTTCCGGTATTTCACGTTTCAGTCTTTTTAACCGAACAAGATGTACAACAAATTCGCCGCTATCTTGCATCACGCAGAGTGCAAATATCGGTACGTAAAGATCTACTTGCAACATCTAATCCAACCAGCACACCGGAACATTTAGTACATATAGAACAAATTGTCGATGATTTATTGGCAGATTACTTTATATGTTGTCATCAAGCTAAAAATAAAGAGCAGATACTTAATCGATTACTTGATCGGTTGGCGGTAAATGAAGCATGTGGCTACAGGCAAGAAATGATAAAGCAAATTGAAAATCGTATGACATTAGGTGATATATTTTTTAGTCCAACTATTGTCGTTCCGCATCCGGCAATTGCTGTAGGCCGGTTATCTAAAATTGGCATCGCCGTCTTACCAAATGGTCTAAGTTGGGATGAACATCATCCTAATATTCATTTCATATTTATGATTTCGCCTTCAATTTATCAAAATACCAATCTAGCTATGATGACTAAAGCCATCGTTAACTTGATAGATGATCAACAAATGCAAGAAAAATTATTAAAGACACAAAATTTTGACCAATTTAAACAACTTTTTATTCAACTCATTGAAAAAGGGGCATAGTTATGAACGAGGAAATGAGCACCGAGGAAATTCAACTTATCGCATTTAATATTATTTTGCACAGTGGTAATGCCAAAACAAAGATCCATGAAGCGTTTAAGGCGATGAGAAAAGCTGATTTCACAAACGCAAACCAATTACTTGAGCAAGCTAATGAGGAAATTTTGGAGGCACATAAATCGCAGACAGGATTGCTGCAAGATTATGCCAATGGCATGCAGATCAATATGGAAATTATCATGGTTCATGCTCAAGATCATTTAATGACAACAATGACAATGCGAGAAATTGCTATTGAGATGGCTAATCTATACCAGCAAAACCAAGAGCTTGCTGAAAAACTAGCGAGGTGAACGCAATGACGTCAAAACAATTGAAAATGCAACAAAAAGTTAGTTTAACCAACCTTTACTATAATCGGTTTTTAGCTATTCGTTATAGTACTGCCTTTTTCTTATTTCTTAATCTGTATTGGTCTGTTTTTCTACTTGGTTCATTCTCAATTGCAGGTATTTTGCCGGTGGCGTTGTTTTTGCTGGGTGCTTTAACAGCTTTTGAACAAGTTAAGCTGTACCGTAATCATGATAATCGTCTTCCCTATGCAAACGTCTTTTTCTCTGCGGTTTTTATTGCCAGTGTTTTTTTGATGATTGTGGTTAATACCTCATTATTTCATTTCTTTTTTCCATTTTTCAAAAATACTCAGCAGGTTTTAAACACAATTATGTTAGTTCTATCGGCTTGCTTATTAATTAGCTTTTTGATTATCAGAAAGATTAAAAAAATTCAGCGTAATGAGGATCGACTTTATCAGAAAATTCAGGCTTACCAACAGGTTATTAATTAAATGAGGATAACAAAATGAATACAGGATTTGTAATATTGCAGAAATTTTTAATGGCGCCAATGGCAAAAATTTCGCAATTTAAAATTGTAAGAGCTGTCATGGCGGCAGGTATGGCTTCAGTTCCTTTTTCAATCGTCGGATCAATGTTTCTCGTATTCAATACATTACCATTAACATTTACCGGGTTAGAAGGCTTTTTTGAAAATACCTTTTTTAGAGTTAGTGACCTGTACATGATTGCGAATACTGCGACAATTGGTATTTTGGCGCTGTATTTTAATTTTGTTGTCGGTTATGAACTGACCAAAATTGAAGCTGAAGAGACTGGGCTAAAAGTCAATGCGCTTAATGGCGCTATGCTATCTGTTTTTGCTTTTTTTATGACAATACCCGAATTAGTCATGCAAAATGGCATTATTTCGCTACTCACAGATGAACCTAATTTAGTTTACAATGGTCTTCGCTTACAACCTTTTGTTTTTCGTTTAGGCACTTCTGGCATATTTATTGCGATTGTCATGGCGATTTTAGCGACTCATCTCTACTTTTTATGTGTTCGACGCAATTGGGTGGTTAAAATGCCTGAAACTGTGCCACTAGGCGTTTCGCGATCGTTTACCGCACTAATACCAACTTTTGTTATCGCTTTTACGGTAATCATTCTCAATGGTATTTTAATCTTTTTAGGTACGGATATTTTTAATATTGTTGGAGTTCCATTTACTTTTGTTACTAATTTAACCAAAAGCTGGTTGGGTGTAATGGTAATTCTGTTTTTGATTCACGCTTTATGGGTTGTTGGGATCCATGGTGCAAGTATTATTGGTGCGTTTATTACCCCAATTATGTTAACCAATATGGATGAAAACGTATTAGGGGCACATATTCCGTTTGCCGGTGAGTTTAATAATTCACTGGTTATTTTAGGGGGATCTGGATCAACATTATTAATGACGTTCTTTATTGCCTTTTTTGCCAAATCCAGTCAACTAAAAATACTCGGCCGTGCTTCAGCTGTACCGGCAATCTTTAACATCAATGAGCCTATCATTTTTGGTATGCCAATTGTTTATAATCCTTATTTAGCAATCCCTTTCTTTTTAGCGCCTATGGCATGTGGTACTTTAGGTTATTTTGCCATTAATTCGGGGCTGATTAACCCAATTATCGCATTAGTTCCTTGGCCATCACCAATGGGACTTGGTGCCTTCATCGGAACTGGTGGGGATATTAAAGCGGCTTTTGTTGCAATTCTTTCGGCTATTTTAGCGCTATTAATTTATTTACCTTTTGTTAAGTTATATGACAACAAACTTTATAAAGATGAACAGGGTAAACCGATAGTAGAAGAACAAACCGCTTAACAATATCATTTATAACAGGAGTGTAGATCTTTGATTTAAAAGATTTACACTCATTTTTATAATCATTGAATTTGCATCAAATTTAGCAATTTCCACCTGATTGTTTATTATTTATCCACCTCCGCATTTCTATGCTATATTGATATTTCCTTCACGCTTTACATAATTTTTTTGCTCAAGTATTTAATTAATTTTTATATCGTGAAGGCGACGAGCAATTTAAGGAGGTGTAACATGTTTTATCTTAAATCATTAAAACATTATTGGTTTTTATTGTTTTTAATCATAAGCCAGCATGTTAGTGCGACTTTACAAAAACCACCGTTATTTGAAGCTGGCGCAGTTGCCTCTCCCGATTATTACGGCGCTATAGCGGCTCAAGAGATGTTAGCTAAAGGCGGAAATGCGGTGGATGCAGCTGTTGCGACTGCATTTGCACTCGCCGTCACCTATCCTGAAGCAGGTAATATTGGTGGTGGCGGATTTATGACGCTGTGGATGGACGGCAAACCTTATTTTATTGATTACCGGGAAGTAGCACCTGGCAAAGCGACTAAGGATATGTATCTTGATGCAGATAAAAATGTGATCCCTAATTTAAGCTTATACTCTCATCAAGCTTCCGGTGTTCCCGGCACTGTTGCCGGGATGTGGGCTGTACACCAACGTTTTGGTAAATTGGATTGGAAAGCGGTTATGGCACCGGCGATACGTTTTGCTCAAGAGGGTTTCACGGTAGACAAACAATTGGTCAAGCGCTATCAAGAAGCCGAAGCTTTGGCGCCTGCTAATGGTTATTTCAAACAGTACTTTGGAACGATGCGAACTGGTGAAACTTTTAAGCAGCCTGAACTAGCGAAAGTATTAGCTCGTATTGCAGATAAAGGAAGCGACGGTTTTTATAAAGGTGAAACAGCTCAATTAATTGCCAAACAGATGACAAAAAATGCCGGCTTAATTACCGAAGATGATTTAGCCAATTATCAAGCTAAATGGCGAACTCCGTTAATTGCAAATTGGCAAAATATGCAAATCATTACCGCACCACCGCCGAGCTCCGGCGGAGTGGGCTTAATTCAATTGTTGTTAATGAAGCAAGATTTAGCAAATGAATTTAAAGGTATAACGGTTAATTCTGCTCCGTATATACATCTACTTGCTGAGATTGAAAAACGTGTATTTGCTGATCGGGCAGAATATATGGGCGATCCTGACTTTGTGACTGTGCCAGTTGAACGCTTAATGGATGCCAATTATCTCTCGCAACGAGCGAAACAAATTAATGCCAAAGCGATTACAGCAACAGACCAAGTTAGACCAGGGTTAGATAATGAGAATGAAAAGCTACAAACTACTCATTTTTCAATTGTTGATAAATGGGGAAATGCTGTTTCAAATACTTATACGCTAAATGGCTGGTTTGGATCGTCTGTGGTCATAGAAGGCACAGGGATTGTAATGAATAACGAAATGGATGATTTTAGTAGTAAGCAAGGCGTTGCGAATCAGTTTGGTGTCGTTGGAAAGGATGCGAATGCAATCGAGCCGAATAAGCGTCCATTATCATCGATGTCACCAAGCATTTTTACTCAAAATAATCAGGTTGTAATGGTCATTGGTACGCCCGGTGGTTCAAGAATATTTACTTCAATATTTCAAGTGGTTACTAATGTTTTTGATAATCACATGCCATTAAAAGAGGCTGTGGATGCACCACGTTATCATCATCAATTGCTGCCAAGCAATGTCATTTTTATCGAACCTTTTCAAAGTAAAGTTCCTCAGCCAATAAAGAGTAAACTTGAACAAATGGGATATCAATTTGAACAACAAGATTTTAATGGTGATATTCAAGTAATAAAAATTACTGATAATAAACCTCAAGCTGTGTCAGATGTACGGGGTAGAGGTAAAGCAATGATAGTAAAATAGATAATTAACTTATATCGCATTTTACACGCTAAATCCTATCTGATTGAAAAGGTTAAATGATAAGTATAAAAAAACCCGCCATATTGACGGGTTTTTAAAATTATTAATTGATAATTATTCTGGGATAATATCAACAATAAGTTTAGCAAAAGCTTCGCTGTGTACTTGGAAGAACACTTCGTGCTCACCAGTGGTACGCAATACACCATTTGGTAGGCGAACTTCGCTTTTTGATACTTGAACGCCACGAGCTTTAACTGCATCAGCGATATCACGAGTACCAATTGAACCAAATAATCTGCCTTCGTCACCTGCTTTAGAAGCAATAGTCACTTTAGCTAGAGCATTGATTTCAGCTACACGTTGTTCAGCTGCTTTTAATGTTTCAGCAAGTTTTGCTTCTAATTCAGCACGACGAGCTTCAAAGTATTCAATATTCTTTTTAGTTGCCGGTACTGCTTTACCTTGTGGAATTAAGAAGTTACGTGCGTAACCCGCTTTAACATTAACTTGATCACCTAAGCTGCCTAAATTAGCAACTTTATCGAGTAGAATAATTTGCATTATATGTTCCCTCTGTTGCTAATTACTGATGGTTGTCAGTGTATGGTAATAATGCCAAGTAACGAGCGCGTTTGATAGCGCGAGCTAATTGACGTTGATATTTTGCGCTAGTACCAGTGATACGGCTTGGTACAATTTTACCACTTTCTGTGATATAGCTTTTTAATAAAGAAACATCTTTATAATCAATTTCTTTAACGCCTTCTGCTGTAAAACGGCAGAATTTGCGACGACGGAAATAACGTGCCATTTGGCTATTCTCCTAATAGTTTAATTTGGTCAGCATGTAAAACAAGTTGGCTTGTTTTATTACGTTTAGTATGAGTGCTTATAAAACCACTAACTAAAACTTTGCTGCCTTTTTTTATGTAACTTAACTCTTGTTGTCCACTGGCAATGACGGGCATTATGCACCATGCTTGCCTTGTGAGTTCTGCTTCAATTTGCTCAGAAACGTGTTCTAAATAAAATTGGCAATGTGAAATCCCACTTGGACTCATTTTTCTTATCGGGGTTTTGGTAACAACGCCCGATAACACCAAACGATTATTCTTCCGAATCATCGTCCATGTTTACTTCACTAAAATCATCTTCAGCGTTACGACGCTCATCTTTAGCTTTTAACATTGGTGAAGTTTCAGTTACAGCATGTTTAGTACGCATAATTAAACTGCGAATGACTGCATCATTAAAACGGAAGTTATCTTCAAGTTCATTAACAGCTTCTTGAGTTGCTTCAACATTCATTAACACATAGTGTGCTTTGTGCAGTTTTTCGATAGGATAGGCTAATTGACGACGACCCCAATCTTCTAAACGATGGATTTTTCCACCATCAGTGGTTAATGTACCAGTATAACGTTCAATCATACCCGGTACTTGTTCACTTTGATCTGGGTGAACCATAAATACAATTTCGTAATGACGCATTATCGCTCCCTACGGATTAATCAGCTTTCTGTCGGGGCAACCGCAACCCATTGAAAGCAAGGAACATGAAAATTAGGCGGTTGAAATCGACGGGGCATTATATATCAACTTATTCTGATTGACAAATGAATATGACAAGTTTAATTAGATAACGTAAATAATCGCTTTTTATACTGAAACGTATATATTTTCTGAAACTTCTTGTCAAAAAATCATTCGCTAACTGTAAAATGTAACGATATCTATACATTATTGTTGTTAAAATATGGTATGCTTGCTCAATAATAATTGTCAGTTTGTAAATATTAGCCTTATAAAAAAGAAAGGAGAACTTTAATGACACAGGAAACTATATTTAGTAAGATCATCCGACGAGAAATCCCTGCTGATATCGTTTTTCAAGATGATAAAGTAACGGCATTTCGTGATATCTCTCCTCAAGCTCCCACACATATATTAATTATTCCTAATAAACTTATTCCAACCATTAACCATATAAAAGAAGAAGATGAAGCAACCCTAGGGCATATGATGCTTGTCGCTGCTAAAATTGCCAAACAAGAAGGCATTGACGAAACGGGCTATCGTTTAATCATGAATTGTAATAAAGATGCGGGGCAAGAAGTTTTCCATATTCATATGCATTTGTTAGGCGGAAAAAATTTAGGTCGATTAATAGGTTAATAATATGAATAAAATCAAACAGGTTTTCATTATTGGTCCAATAATTCTTTTATTAGCAGGTTGCCACCTTTTGGGGCAAAAAGATAACGTCAGAGTTAGCCCGCCAATTATTAATGGAACGACAGATAGTACTGGTGTGGTTGATACACCACCGAAGATTGTTAAAGAGACAAACTGGAATCAGATTTTATCTCCGTTTGTGGATAAGATATTACACTCATCAGAAGCCGGAGGCGCTAATAACTTGATCTTAATTAGTGATATCCAAAATCGTAGTGGTGATTATCTTGCTACTAATCAAATCGATAGTGCTTTATATCAATTGATGAGCAAACAAAATACTTATACCGTTGTAGATAAAAAGGCTGTTAATCAAGCTAAACAAACATTGGGCATTTCAGCCGATGATAAACTTGTTTCGCGTAGTAAAATGATTGGTTTGGCTAAATCATTAAGTGCTGGTTATGTCCTATTTACCACCATTTATAAATTACCGACTGATACCGATAATGCCAATGTTGCTATGGAACTTCTTTCAACCCAAAGTGGCGAGATTTTAACTCGTGCCACATCAAAAGATTTTCCTTCTCAGCCAAAAACTCAACCTGAAACGGATACAACAATTTCTGCCCCAACTACGTCCGATGCAACTACAATCGACGCAACTACAACCAATACAACTACAGGGGTAAATCAATAATGGGACCGCTGTTGATCGATGTTGAAGGCACATCGTTAACCCAAGAGGAAAAAGAACTTTTGCAAAATCCGTTGCTTGCTGGAGTGATTTTATTTAGTCGCAATTATCAAGAACCTAATCAGTTAAAAGAATTGATAAAACAGATTCGTGATAATTCTTCGCAACGCCTTTTAATTTCTGTCGATCATGAAGGTGGTCGTGTTCAGCGTTTTAAACAGGGATTTACGCTGATTCCTCCGGCACAATCTTTTGCCGCTTTAAATGATTTACCACAAGCCAAATCACTGGCATTTGATGCGGGTTGGGTACTTGCAATGGAGCTAATCGCTTTTGATATCGAGCTTAGCTTTGCGCCTGTGCTAGATCTCGGGCACGAGTGTTTAGCCATTGGGACTCGCTCATTTCATCAAGATGCTGATATTGCCTATCAAGTTGCTTCTGCCATGATTGATGGTATGCATGCAGCGGGCATGAAAACAACCGGTAAGCATTTTCCCGGACATGGGCATGTAATTGCTGACTCACATAAAGAAACACCAATAGATAATCGTGATAAATCGCTTATTGAGCAAGATATGCAAATTTTTGCCAAACTCATTGCCGATGACAAACTCGACGCTATTATGCCAGCTCACGTTATCTACAGCGCCTTTGATAATAAACCTGCAAGTGGGTCATCTTACTGGCTTAAAACGGTATTACGGCAGCAATTGCAGTTTAAAGGGATCATCTTTTCCGATGATTTATCAATGGAAGGCGCCTCTATTATGGGGAATCATGCTGAGCGAGCAAAGGCAGCATTAGAGGCCGGCTGTGATCTGCTGTTAGCTTGCAATAACAGGCAAGGTACTTTAGCTATTTTACAGCAGCTAGCTGAATTAAATAAAAAGCATAATTTGCAGTCAGAAAAAGCTAAAAGCTTACTGACCGATACCAAAGTAACTTACGATGAATTAATCCATAATCGTGATTGGCAACTTCGTCACAATAATTTAATGAAACTAAACGAAAAGTGGGCAGATCATGCAAGCGGCAATCATTGAAATTAATAATAACCAACTTTTAGTTGCCTATAATAGTGCAGCAAAAGCTTTATTTACGCACAATACGTTAGTATTGAATCAACCATTTAATTATAAAAAAGTATTCAATTTAGATGAATCGTCAAATTTAGATATCCAAGATGACACGATAATTGTATTAAATTCTCAATACTTTCTGTTACAAAAAGTCGATGAACAATCTAAAACGATCTTTATTTTACAATCTATTGAATATTTGAAAAAAAGGTTATCTAAAATACAAGTTGTTGGGCGGCATGCATTTGATATTTTCGCAACAGAAAGTTTGGTAATGAAAAAACTCATTGCACAAGCTAAAGCTTTTTCAATGCAACGTGAACCACTTTTAATATCGGGCGAAACAGGGACGGGCAAAGATTTACTTGCTCATGCTTGTCATCAATATAGTCCACGAGGAGATCAAACCTTCTTAGCGCTAAATTGTGCAGCCATGCCCGATGATGTCGTTGAAAGTGAATTATATGGACACGCAGCCGGTGCTTATCCGGGTGTAACTGAAAGTAAAAAAGGCTTTTTTGAGCAGGCGAATGGTGGATCGGTATTACTTGATGGCATTGATGAAATGTCATTTCAAATGCAAACAAAATTATTACGATTCATCAATGACGGTTATTTTCGCCGAGTTGGGGATGATAACGAAGTTTATGTCGATGTAAGAATTATTTGTGCCACTAAAGTGGATTTGGCCGGTTTAGTTGAACAGGGCAAATTTAGAAAAGATCTTTATTATCGGCTTAATGTCTTATCGCTGAATCTACCTTCATTACAAGAACGCAAAGATGATATCGCACCTTTAACGAAAATCTTTGTCGATGAATTTGCCAACAAACAAGGGATCACCCCACCAAGGATCGATGACAATGTGATAGAGTTTTTAACTCGTTACTCTTGGCCGGGTAATGTACGTCAGCTTAAAAATGTTCTTTATTCAGCATTAGCTCAACTTACTTCATCTGTTTTAACAACAAAAGATATTGTGCTACCGATTCCAACTACTTCACAATTATCTTGGATCAATAATATTGAAAATAAAACACTTGATGAAATGACTAAGCAGTTTGAAAAAGAGATTTTATTAAGGCTGTATGATAAGTACCCTAGCTCAAGAAAACTGGCCAAAAGGTTAGGGGTATCACATACAGCGATTGCCAATAAGTTAAGAGATTATGGAATAGGGCGATAATTTTGTCTGACAGCAAAAAAATTTTGATAACGGGTGGTGCAGGATTCATTGGCTCAGCGGTTATTCGATATATTATCGAGCAGACAGCGCATCAAGTTATTAATCTTGATAAACTGACTTATGCGGCCAATTTGCAAGCATTGCAATCAGTATCCACCAACAACAGATATTTTTTTGAAAAAGTGGATATTTGTCATCGACACGCACTCGACCATATTTTTGAGCAGTATCAACCAAATGCAATCATACATTTGGCGGCTGAAAGTCATGTAGATCGCTCAATTAATCATCCGGCTAAATTTATTGAAACCAATGTTATTGGAACCTTCACACTGCTAGAATCGTCTTATCATTATTGGAAAAACTTAGCTAAAGATTTGAAAAAGAATTTTCGTTTTATTCATGTTTCAACCGATGAAGTATATGGCGAACTGCAACAAAACGAGAGTAAATTTACTGAATCAACCCCTTATGCACCAAATAGCCCGTATTCAGCATCAAAGGCATCAAGCGATCATCTAGTCAGATCTTGGTATAAAACCTATGGTCTGCCAACAATTATCACACACAGTACAAATAATTACGGTCCATTCCAACATCCTGAAAAGTTAATTCCATCAGTCATTGCAAATGCCCTTGCCGGTAAACCGATACTTATCTATGGTGAAGGCTTGCAAATGCGTGATTGGATTTATGTGGAAGATAATGCTAAAGCTTTATATTCCGTTTTAATCAATGGTAAAATAGGCGAAACATACAATATTGGTGCTAATAACGAATCAACCAATATAGCATTAGCTGAAAAACTTTGTAAAATACTTGATGAACTCGCTCCCCAATATAAAAGTTCAATAATAAAATATCGGGATTTAATTCAATTTGTATCTGACAGACCGGGCCATGATTATCGATATGCTATCGATTCATCTAAAATAACGAAAGAATTAGGTTGGCAACCTCAAGAGGACTTCGAAAGTGGGTTGAGGAAGACGGTTATAGCATATTTAAATAGCAAACAAATAATAGGATGAATTTTAGATTACCTAATGTTTCAATTTCAATATGTGTGTATAATGTTAAAATTTATTCACGACACTGTTAAAAGTGAAGCTCTATTTTCTTAATAATAATGTGAGATAGGTTTGAAAAAATTTATCGTTTTTAAGTGAATTTGTAAGAGTATGATGAAAATAGTTTCAGCTCAAATTCTTACTTCATGCCTTTTTAAATAAATTGCCGTTTTTTAGAAACATTATTCTGTTAATTACAATTTATAGAAATTAGTTTAAGCATTACTTTATGTATTATTGTTTTAAGTAATGTATTTTCATAAGATGACAGAGTAATTTTAAAAAGATATACTTACCAAAATCATATAAATTATTTACATTAAATATACAAATATATATTGCTTATTGTCATAAACAGAATATGTATGCATATCATTTTTATACATTTAAAAGGTTTTAAATACTTATGCTAGATAAAGTAAAAAAATTAATTGACACTCATGAAATAATTTCGTTTGATATTTTTGACACTCTATTATTAAGAATATATGCAAAACCTACAGATTTATTTTTGCATATGGAAAAGCTTTATAATATTCCTGGTTTTTTTAAAGCTCGAATAGCGGCTGAAACTAATGCTAGAGCCCACACTTCAGCAGAAGAAATAACATTAGATGAGATATATCAACAATTACCAGATTATTTCCGAACCTTTAAATGTAAAGAAATAGAGCATGAAATAGCGGCTTTAAAAGTCAATAAAGATATTTATCAAGTTTACAAATATGCCTTGAAGAAAAAAAAGAAAATAATTATCACTTCAGACATGTACTTGCCAAAAGATATATTAATAAATGTTTTACATAAAAATGGTTATAACAAATATGATCATTTTTATTTATCTTCTGAAACTTTAGTTACAAAACACAATGGCACACTTTATACACTTATTTTAAATGATTTAAATATAACTGCTCCTAATACACTATTACATATTGGGGATAATTATTATTCAGATTATGAAAGAGCGATAGAGAAAGGAATTGATGCTTATCATTACAAAAAAGCAATAGATCAGTTATTTGAAAGCAATATACGTACTAAAATGTACTATGATCAAAATCCTAATGATGTTGGTGCCTCAATATTGCTTGGATTACTTGCTTATAATCATCTAAAATTTGATAAAAATTATTGGAAAAACTTTGGTTATAATTACGCCGGACCGACCGTATTTTCATATGTTTATTGGTTAAAAAAGTCATTCGAAAAAGATAATATAAATAATGCACTTTTCGTTGCTAGAGATGGATATTCATTAAAAAAAGTGTTTGATCTAATGAATGATGATGAAGTTAAATCGAGTTATATTTATGCACCGAGGGTATTGAGTACTCTGTTTTATCTAGATTTTAATCAAAATAAGTATATTGATCCCAATGAAAAATTTTCAGCAGTCAAAAATATATTATCTCACTATAAAGAACGAAATGATATTTTGAAAGAAAAAACACCTAATATCACTTCAACTGAAGAAGGTGTGGCTTTTATTGAGCAACATATTGATATATACAAGAAACTTGCTGAAGAGGAAACTAAATCTTATAAAGATTATATAGAAAATTTATCTTTAAAAGAAAATCTCGCTATTATCGATACCTGTTCAATTAATTTATCATCGCAAAGATTGATTGAAAAAATAATAGGGAAGCAACTTTATGGATACTACTTTTTGTTACAAGCTAATGAAAATACAAATATTAATCTAGATGATTATATATTAAGAGCTTATCGAGAAGATAAATTTTCGTGGATAAAAGATTGGGATGTCATGGAATTTTTTATGACATCACCTGAACCGCCAATCAAAGATTTTAGAAATGGAAACCCAATCTATAAAAAGCCAGATAATAATGACAAAATTCGTAGTGAAATTTATCCTGTTCTGTCTGAAGGTATAGTAGAATTTGCGAAGGATTTATTGTCTTCATTTCCAAATTGTAATCCATTCATTACGTGGAAAAATATTTTCGATTGGGTAAATATTTTTTGTTCTGTTTCCACTCCAAAAGATAAAAAGATGCTTGCTAATGTCAATCATGCTTTTGATTTTAATCATGAAAAATATGTTCCAATCTGTAAAGAATGGTATAATTTTGAATATGAGAATAAAATTCAGATCAAAAATAAATTCAAAATAGGTAATTTAGTCGTTTTAAAAAAATTATCTAAGAAGAATATATCATCATATTTTTTCTTTAATCTGCCAATCTTAACAATTAATAAGGAAAATAAGCGTATCAATTATCATTTGTTCAAATATATTCCGGTTTATAAAAGGAAAGAAAAGAAGAACAAAATGAAATATTATGCTTTCAACCTACCTATTTTAACAATTACTAAGAAATATTATCGATAAAAATATCAATTTTTAGGAAAACATTAACGATGAAAAGTAGTTATATAAATTTTGTTTTAACTGGTGATAATAACTATGTAGCTCCATTAGGTGTTTGTATGACTTCTATTCTGCTTAACCTAGCCGAGAATAGACGAGCACGTTTTTTTGTATTTGTTCAAGGTTTTACTAAAGATGATAAGAAGCGGCTTGAAGATGTAAAAAAAGTGAGGCCGTGCGAAATCATTTTTGTCGAGATGGAAGATTATATTCATCTTTTTGACTGTATCGATACTAGTAAATTTGTTTTGCAATATGTTAATCTTGTTGTTTATTATAGATTATTAATGCTAGATATATTACCAGATGATGTTGATAAATGTTTTTATATTGATGGTGATATGATTATTGATTCTGATCTTTCTTATTTATATGATAAGTTTGATGAAGAAAACGTTATGGGTGCTGTTGTTGAAATACTTGCTATGCAATATAGAGATAGTATTTTAAAACATTTTATGGAATGGAAAGATCTAAAAAATTTTCAGAATAATCCATTAAAATATCCTTATTTCAATGCTGGTTTCTTTTTATTAAATGTTAAAAAAGCAAAAGAATTAGAATTATTCAAAAAAGCTTTTGAATTTTTAGATAATCACCCAAATCCTCCGTACGCAGATCAAGATACACTTAATTATATTGTTGGTCAGACTCATCCACACTTATTAGAACATTTTCCTCCTTCATATAATGTGTTTTGTGATATGCATCACGACATTGATTTATACTATGATGCTTTTTACGATAAGAAAGATATCCAAGAAGCCTTCAATCATCCTAGGATCTATCACTATGGTGGAGCTAACAAGCCTTGGATAAATCGAAAAGTTAGATTTTTTTATTCAATATGGTGGCGATATTGTCATTTATCTCCATGGTCAGATTTGCCAGAGCCTGAACCGGAAGAAATCTATCATGAGGAATTAATAAATACAACGCCAAATACAAATAATTCTGATGAGCATAAAAACCTTAATAATCCAAATAACTCATGTTCAACTTTTAAATTATTTAATTTTATTCCGCTGTTTAAGAAAAAGATTAAATATAATGAGAAAAAATATTACTTTTTAGGTATACGCTTGTATTCTAAGAAACAAGTAAATTCTTATTTCAAATGCTACCGAATTTTAGGGCTGAAATTTAAAAAAATCAATTTGCAGAAAATGTTTGAATTCAAAATTGAAGATGTGAAAAACGTCATGAATTGGCATTTTCAAGACTCAAAAAATAGAGCTGATTGGTTATATGATAAATTGATGCATCATGTTGATTGTCAATTACAAGGATTGCGAGATGATATTCATTTAGCGATTAATAATTCTGATAATCCAACAAATACAATGAATGACGAATATAACCAATTATTAAATTCTAAATTTGAAAATATTAAAAATGAAATCAATGATATAAATGAAAAATTTATTGACATTAAAAATGAGTTCGATTTGATATCAAAAAATAGTTTAGAAAATTTTGCTTCATTGAATAAAAACCTTGAAACTGAAGTTAATAAACTTGTAGCTGATAATTTAGATACAAAACAAAGTCTAACTGTTCGAATGCAGGGTTTAGATAAAAAAATAAGTATTAATAATTCTGTGTTTATCACTCATCAAAAAACTTTCTTACCATATAAAAATATGTTTAATGGTAAAGAAATTGCAATACTTGCTACAGGTCCATCTTTGAATCATTATGTACCTATCCCTAATGTGATCCACATTGGAGTAAATAGAGCGTACAAATTTGATAAAGTAGATTTTGATTTTTTATTTATCCAGGATATTTCCGGATTAAAAGATGAAATTGCAAACATAAATCAGTATGGCCAAGGTAAATGTCAGAAATTTTATGGCGATGTACTAACAATGGAAACTTGTGCAATACCTGAAAGCTATTTAATTAAATATGGTGCAAAGCGTTATTATACGGGTGGAATGCATACACCATTTGTGAGGGATATTTCTTCTTGCTTGTTACCGGATTTCGGCTCAGTGGTTTTTGCTGCTCTAGCATTTGCCCTATATACCAATCCTAAGAAAATTTATTTAGTTGGATGTGATTGTAGTGAAGATGGTTACTTTGATGATAATAAAAAATCAATATCACCTTCTTTAAAAGGTGATTTGCCAAATATTTTACAAGGTTGGCAAAATTTCAAAACCTTTGCTAATCATGTTTATCCAGATACTGAAATAGTTTCTGTTAACCCTGTAGGTTTGAAAGGATTATTTCAGGAAATTGAGGTAAAATAATGTTTAATCTAATTAGCTCAGATAAATTTTGATAAATTTATGGATGTGTTTCCAATACTTACTGTTATTATACCTGTATATAATACAGCTAATTATTTAAAAAGATGTTTAGATAGCGTCATTAATCAAACAATAAATAATATTGAAATAATATGTATTAATGACGGATCTACCGATGATTCTTTATCTATTTTAGAAAAATATCAAGAAATAGATCATAGAATCAAAATCATTTCGAAACAAAATGAAGGTTTATCTGTAGCTAGAAATGTTGGTATATCAAATGCTTCAGGAAAATTTATTACATTTGTTGATTCTGACGATTATATTGAAATAAATACTTATGAATTAGCTCTCCAACACTTCAACTCAGATGATATAGATGCAGTTTATTTTTCAACTAATTTAGTATTTGAATCTCAATGTACTGATGCGAATCAGGAAAAATATTATATCCATAAATATCATGGGATTATTAGTTTAACTCCCGAGATTTTAAAAAATATGGATGTGTGTGCATGGAATAAAATTTACAAGCAAGAGCTTATAAAAGAATATAAAATCAGCTTTCCTAATGGTTTGTTATACGAAGACAATCCTTTTTTTTGGTCATACATGTTAGTTTCTCATAAAGTGTATTTTATGAATGAAAAGCTATATAACTACACGATACGAGATAATTCAATTATGGGATTAACCTCAAAAAGAAAAATTGAAAAATTAGGAAAATGTAATAATGGATTAGACAAATTATTATGTTTTGAATATCTTTTAAAATTCATTTTCAAATGGAATTTATTTTCAAAAATTGAACCAATATTATGTGATTTATTTGAAAAAAATCTTTGGGATGGCCTTTATTATGCAAAAAAGAATGGCAGAAAAAAAGTATTATCCAAAGCAACGGATTTAGTAAATAAATTTCAATTACTTGATTTTTATCCTACAAATCCTTTTATTATTTCATTGTATAAAAAAAATTATTCCCGCATTGAAAATGTCAACTCTCTTTTTCTAAATCTTTGGCAAAGAATGATTGGGGTTTGGAAAACAGATAAATGCTACATAATTTGTTTTTTAGGAATAAAAATAAAAGTCAAAACTAAGCCTAACAAAATCAAAAATAACTAATGTTAGCTTTATAATCGCATAATTTATCTAATTATATAATTAGGAAAAATTTAATTCCAAATAATAACGTGATAAATATAAAGAAATCTAAAATGAAAGTAAAAACAAGAATTGAAGCGCTAGATGGACTTAGATTTCTAGCTTGCATGATGGTTATTTTTTATCATTATTTCTTTGCTAGCCCATTATCCGGTTTTATTCCTGAAAGTTATGCTATTAATGCCTTATATTTCGGGGATTTTGGGGTAGATATTTTTTTTCTAATTAGTGGATTTGTCATTTCATTATCATCAGAAGGAAAAAGTTCATTTGGTTTTATAAAATCCAGAATAAATAGAATTGTCCCTACTTTTGTCATTTTTGGTTTGATAATTTATGTCTTTTCTATTTCTGTTCCTATGATTGATCCTTTGGAAAGAATAGTATCACTGCTTTATAGTCTTACATTTTTTCCACAAGCTTTTGGCCATGCTTTTTTCAGTAGTATTTATTGGACGATACAAATTGAAGTTACTTTTTATATTTTAGTTTTTATTATGATGCAATTGGATTTATGGAAAAGATACAAAAATCAAATATGCTTCATTTGGATTATCATTTCTTTTATTAATCAGTTTATTTTAAATTCAACTATAATTAATTATGTTCTGCTTACACAATATGCAGGTCATTTTGTTGCTGGTATTGTTATCTTTAACATGAGAAAAAATAAATGTGAGCCATCAGATATCATATTGATTCTTTTTAGCACGATATTAATTTATAATCGAATGGTATATTTTAATAATACTGATGCTATTAATTTATTCCACTATCAAGTATCACATGTCGCTTTATTACTTTCTGCTGTTTGTGTAGTCTCGTTAGTTTGGTATGCTTCTAACTTAAATGGCGTAGGCAAATATTATAATTTGATCAAGTTTTTAGGTGCAATGACTTATCCTTTATATTTAATTCATTCTGATATCGGTTTTTGGTCTCATGCGATATTTGAGCGTTTATTATGGGATAAATATCCGTTCACTCGCGAAATTATTGGTTATGGTATGACAATTTTTATTGCTCTATTTGTATCTTTCCTTATATCTGCTATTTATATTAAATATCTTGATAAACCGATTAATAAACTCTTTAATAAAATTTGGCATTAGATAATCACTAACTCATTTATTAATAGTTCTAACTTCTAACCTTAACTTGTTAATTATAATATATTGCTATATAGAAATTTATATTTACACTCTATAGCTTTTTTTGTTGTTAAATATAAATAATGCGAAGATATAAACTTTTTTTAATATTCTTTATCTAATTATAAATACGAAATTTTTAATAAAACTAACTTCAATAGTTACATTTATAGTATAATAAATATAATTGTTATTACGTCATAGTGTTCGCAATGTCTCAAAAATATAACTCTTACACGACTCTTAAAAAGCTTTGGCCATTCATTAAACCTTATAGAAAAGCATTGTTTGTAGCTATTTTCGGGTTGCTACTAAATGCTGCAACCGATGCTACTTTAATATCATTAACTAAACCATTATTAGACAACGGGCTAATGGGAAAAAATTATGCACTATTGATAACTATTGCTTTTGGTATTATTGGCTTGATTGGATTAAGAGGAATTTCTAATTACGCTTCTACTTATTGCCTTTCGTGGTTATCAGGTAAAGTAATAACAAATTTTAGACAGATGATATTTGATCATTTAGTAAAAAGCCCGGTTAGTTTTCATGATCAACAATCTGTTGGCGGGCTTGTTTCTGTTATCACATATAATACACAAATGTTATCAAAGGCTTCTTCAGATGCATTAATAATACTTATCCGTGAGATAGCTTATGCAGTTGGATTATGTATCGTTATGCTTTATGGTAGTTGGAAGTTAGCATCAGTACTTATTATTCTTGTGCCTTTAATTATTTTTATTGCTCAATTCATTGCTAAACGATTCAGAAAAACTATTGCATCTATGCAACAAGGTATGGGGCAAATCTCGATTGCAAGTGATGAAATGTTGAAAGGACACAAAGAAATTTTAATATTTAATGCAAAAAAATACGAAAAAAATAATTTTTATAAACTTAATGACGGTTTTCGTAGAGGAATGTTAAAAATTGAAGTTATATCCAGATTATCGACACCTCTTATACAATTGATTGCCACATTAGGATTAGGTTTTGTATTATATTTAGTTGCTAATCAAAGCTTAGATATTACACCGGGATCGTTTACTGTTGTTTTCTCTGCTATGGTGGCTGTTATGCGCCCATTACGAGAATTAACCAGTTTACATGTGGAGTTACAAAAAGGTTCGATGGCCTGCGAGTCATTATTTGGACTTTTGAATTCTCCATTAGAAGATGATAAGGGAACTATTGTAGCTAATAATATAAAAGGCAATATTGAATTTAAACATGTAACTTTTACATATCCGACTCGAAATACTCCTGCACTAAATGATATTTCTCTAAATATACAAGCTGGGCAAACAATTGCTTTAGTTGGGCGTTCAGGTGCAGGTAAATCTACTATCGCAAACCTAATTCCACGATTTTATGATGTATCACAAGGTGAAATTCTTTTAGATTCAATTGATATTAAAGAATATACGTTAAAGTCGCTGCGTCATCAAATTGGTTATGTCTCCCAACGGGTACATTTGTTTAATGGGACTATTGCAGAAAATATTAGCTATGGCGAAAAAGATAAATATAGTCGTGAAGATATTATTCAAGCAGCTAAATTAGCCAATGCAATGGAGTTTATCGATAAATTAGAATCAGGTATAGATACAGAAGTTGGTGATAATGGGATTCTTTTATCAGGTGGGCAAAGACAAAGAATAGCTATTGCTCGAGTACTTTTACGAAATAATCCTATATTAATTCTCGATGAAGCAACTTCAGCTTTAGATAATGAATCCGAAAAGTTAGTTCAAGATGCGATTGAAATCCTTCAAAAAAATCGTACGTCAATTATAATCGCCCATCGTTTATCAACAATTGAAAAGGCAGATAGAATTCTAGTGATTGATGATGGAAAAGTTGTTGAAGATGGCAATCATATATCATTGATCGATTTAGATGGAATTTATGCACAAATGCATAAAATGCAATTTAACTCATAATTTGAAAAAATGACTAATGAAACAGAATACAAATCAAAATAATCATGACAAGTATAGCGATATTGATAAAGACTCATCAACTTGGAAAACTTTTTTAAAACTTTTTCCTTATATCTTAAGATATAAATTTGTTTTATTTTTATCAGTTATTTTATTAATTGTTAGTGCATTCGCTGATACTTCATTAATTGCTTTATTACGTCCGTTACTTGATAAAGGTTTCACCATGAATGATAAAGATTTTTTATTTATGGCACCTATTTATATCTTGGGTTTGGTATTTTTACGAGGCGTTGCAAATTATGGTTATTCTGTTTTTCTCGCTTTTGTTTCTGGAAAAATTGTAATGAAAATCCGCCAAAAGTTATTTAACCATTTCGTTGATGCTCCAGTCAGTTATTATGATAAAAATTCAACAGGACGATTATTATCCCGAATTATTTATGATACAGATCAGGTGGCTGCTTCATCGTCAGATGCATTAATTACAATTATTCGTGAATCAGCTTTTATTTGCGGCCTATTTTATACTATGTTTTATAACAGTTGGCAGTTATCCTTGTCTTTGATCATTATTACGCCTGTCGTAATTGGATTAATTACTTTTATATCGGTGAAATTTAGGAAGCTAGCAAAAAATATGCAAAACTCAATGGGCAATGTAACTATGTCTGTTGAGCAAATGTTAAAAGGGCACCGAGAAATCATAGTCTTTGGCGCTCAAGAAGAAGAATCAAAAAACTTTAATAAAGTGAATAACAAATTCCGTAGGGATGGAATGAAATTAACTTCCATATCTGCTTTATCAACTCCTATTGTTCAATTAGTTATTTCTTTTGCTATTGCTTTTGTTCTTGTAACAGCAAGTAATCCTGATTTAAATATTACTCCTGGTGAGTTTACTGTAGTGTTTTCTTCTCTAGTTGCACTAATGCAACCAATTAAAAATCTAACTAGTGTTAATGCCGGCTTCCAAAAAGGAATGGCAGCTTGTCAGACATTATTTGCTATTTTAGAACAGCCTATAGAAGATGATAAAGGTACAATTGATATTGAAAGAGTTAAAGGTGAAATCATTTTTAATAATGTCTCATTTGGTTATGAAACTAGACAAGACTTAGCTCTACGTAACATTAATTTTAATATAAAAGCGGGCGACACAGTTGCGTTGGTTGGTCGTTCCGGATCAGGTAAAACAACTATAGCTAGCTTATTAACCCGATTCTATGATATTACTGAAGGGGAAATTTTAATTGATGGCTATAATATCCAAGATTTAACATTATATTGTTTACGAAATCAAATAGGACTAGTATCCCAAAATGTTCACTTATTTAATGATACGATAACCAATAATATTGCTTATGGCAAAATTGGTGAATATACTCAAGAAGAAATTGAAGAAGCAGCGAAGAAAGCCTACGCATATGATTTTATTATGGAATTTAAAGATGGATTTAATACTAAGGTCGGGGAAGGCGGTATATTATTGTCAGGCGGTCAAAGACAGAGAATTTCAATAGCTAGAGCACTTTTAAGAAATAGTCCTATATTGATTTTAGATGAAGCTACATCAGCATTGGATACAGAATCAGAGCAGGTTATACAAAAAGCTTTAGATGCCTTACAAATTGGGAGAACCGCAATAGTTATTGCGCATAGACTATCTACAATTGAAAATGCTGATATTATATTAGTCATTGATAATGGTCAAATTGTAGAGCAAGGTAACCATAATGAACTCATTAATAAAAATGGGGTCTACAAAAATCTATACAATTTGAAAAATAGGTCTGAATTAATAAATTAATATTGGCTTAATGTTGAATAATAAAAATTTTCATTATCAATATTAGTATATGGGTGTTTTTTAGTTACGGCATATTTTAATAATATTAATTTCGTATTTATTGAACACCTATTTTTTTGGGAAAATTTAATTGCATAGCAAATGTTTTGAATTATTTTTCTTTTATTATTTCTATGCATTCTAATAGTAATTTTTAATAAACCTAAATCTTTTTTTATACTCTCTCTTTCTTGTATGGAATAATTGTAACTCGATTTAAGTAATAATTCTAAATAAGTCACATTCATCCGAAAAAAGTAGTTATTTTTGGCATTAGATGATATAGGAAGGTTTTTAATCGTATCAAAACAATCAACCAATACATCCCTTAAAATACAAGTATTTTTATAATCTACATGTTGATTAGATGACAGCGAACAAAGGCGACTTCTATGCAAATAGGCTAATTTGCTCATAAAATAACATGAAATATGAGCGTTTTTAAGAATCGCTAAAGAAACTTTGTGATCTTCGTGTATTCTCCCGGTGAATTTTTCTTTAAATAAATAACGTTTAAAAATATATTGCCAGGTCACCCCTGAGTAATTTTCTTTTTCTAGCAAAAAATCTAATAACTCTATACCACTATCAAAATATTTTTTAGGGGTTTCAATTAGTGACAGATCAGTAAGCAAAGGCAAAGATTTCTCATCTTTGAAAGATGTATAGTTAAAGTAAAATAATTCTAATTCAGGATTATTTTTTAGTGATGTTTTAAATTCATTAAATAAGTTCGTATTAACTATATCATCTGAATCAACAAACATTACATAATCTTTAGAAGCAGCTTCAATACCTGTATTTCTAGCAGCACTTACACCTAAATTAGGTTGAGAAATTATTTTTATTTGCTTATGCTTAGCAGCATATGTAACTAGTATTTCTTCAGTTTTGTCTGTTGAACCATCATCTACGCAAATTATTTCTTCTGGTAAACAAGTCTGATTAACTAAAGAATCTAAACAATTAGCAATATATGACTCAACATTGTAACAGGGTATAATAACTGTTAAATTAGTGTTCTTCACAATCATTGCTAAATTATCCCTTTTATTTTTTATTATAGAATTTGTATATCAAATATATGATATAGTAATAAAAAGCTGATGTATACTTACCTAGTTTCATCAAATACTTCGCATAATTTCTAACAGAAGAACTATTACCACTTAAAGGCAATTCTACATCTTTCCATGGCGATTGCTGTAAATAGTGCTGGAAAATTTCCGACTGGTAAACTTTATACCAAGGTTTGTTTTGCGAGATATAATGTAATACCACCGTATAAGGTTTTATATTTTTTTCTTGATGCGCGTCAATTGAAATCTTTATTTTAGTATTGAACTTAATAGGTAATAATAAAGTTTTCTTTTCCAACAAAATATTTAAGACATCTTGATCAGCAAATTTATAAACATTACCGTCATTAATCAAATTTAGCGCTTTTTCGGTAATACCCGCTTCACACCAATTTTTAGTATTAATTAATAATACACCCGCATTAAAATATTTGCTTGAATCTAAACTATACATTTTGCTGATTGCTTCTTGCATATCTTTGCTATCACTTATTACGCCGGCTATATAATCATCAATATTATAATTAGCAAGGGGTACTAATGATTTCAAGCAAATCGTGTCGCTATCAAGGTAAATGACTTTATCTGTTACTGAATTTAACAATTCCGGTATGATAAAACGAATACATGTTGAAGCATTCGAAATATGAAGAACTAAAGTTTTAGGATTTATGACAAAATTATTATTAATCCTATAAATTGTAATTGTAATTCGATCTCCGGCTAGCTGTTTAAATTTTTCAATATTTGATTCGCTTACTTGATCAATAAATAAATGAAAGTGCAAATTAACATCTAAAGTATTATTAATTACTGAAGTGATCGTTATGCCAGCTGGCATAGCATAATTATCATCGAATCCTAACGCAATGTGTAAAGTTGAAAAATTTGGGTTTGAGGCTTTAGCAATAGTCTCAGTTGATGCAATGAAGCTTTGTATATTATACATATCAATAAATTATTAATAGTTATTTATCGTTATTATATCCTAAAATCAATAGCTAAAAAATAAGATTAGGAGCAAGAAAGATTTAATAAAACAGATCTTTTTCTTTAAAAAACCTATCTAAAAATGAGCCATTAACTTTATCTTTATAACGATAGGTTAATTTATGTATAGAAGATTTATTTTTGATTTCTTCTAATTTTTCTAAGCAAAAGTCTTCATTAAAAGATAATTGCATTAGGTGAGTCGGTTCTTCAATTAAGTTAATTGAGGCATTCCATTCATCTGCTAAACATTTGTGCTCATCAATGAGGCATCTAAAAATAAAATATATTAGAAAGTAATCAATAATTTTATCTTCATTTTTCCAATAATCAAAAAGGGCGTTTCTCACACTACACATTAAGTTATTATTAGGTTGAGAATGCATAAACCAACTAGCAAATGCCAGATATGTGTGGCAATCAAACCAAGCACTGTCTTTAGTAATGCGAAAAGCAAAAAAATTGGATTGAAGAATTTGGGGTGGTATCTTATGAGTTAATAAAACTGTCGCATCAATCCAAGTACCGCCATATTTTGCCAATAAGCAAACTCGAATAATATCTGATAAATGTACTGGCGTGATAATGCCTTTTTTATATTTTTCAATGATATATTCTGGCAACTCAATATAATCAAGATAATTTTCTTCTGTTAGCCGAATAATTTTACGGTCGCCAGCATACTTTTCCACGCTTTCGAAACACAATTTAACAATATTTGGTGCGCTAGCTTCACCTTGAAACCAAATTTGCCATATCGGTAATTGCTCCGGAGGGGTAAAAGCTGCTTCGCAATTCATTTGAGCAGTATGACTACAATATTTAACAATATGATCATAAAATTCTTTCTGCTTACGATAAGGCAGATTAAAAACTTCGTTTTTTAGGTAATTTTTAACTTTTTTTCTAACCGGAGATAGAAAAATAGGAAAAGTTATGATTTTTATTATTTCTTTTGTAACTTTGTATGATAGCATGGTTTCAAATGTTCACTTTATATTCTAAAATATTAGCACAATGTAAAAATCCTTTCTATAAATTATCAATTTATTTTAAACGATTATTTATAAGTGGTAAGAACTTTATTCAGATAGAAAAATTAATTGAGAATGATGTATGTTTGATTGGAAGAAATTTGTAAATAAAATGGAGACTTTTTCAGAAAGTAATGAACCAAATTCAAATATGTTGCACATAGCATTAGCCTTTGATGATAATTATGCAATGCCTGCTGGGGTAACAATAACTTCTGTGATAAAAAACAATAGCTCTTCATGTTTTTGTTTTCATCTTTTAGTCGATAATGTTTCATTAGAAAATATAAATAAGTTTAAAGAATTAGTTAATCAACAAGTCACTATTAAAATCTATTATTTAAATGATAATTTTGAAATTAATCCCAATACATTAGTACTTGGTTATTTATCAGCTGTATCCTGTGTTCGTTTTATTTTACCAGCTTTATTGTATTCACAAACTAAGAAATTTCTCTATATCGATAGTGATATTCTTTGTTTGAAGCCTATTTCAGAATTATATAATACTGATATTTCAAATTATGTTGCTGCGGTGATATCCGATGATAAGCCGATGCAAAACAAAATAAAGCAATTATATAATATTGATTCTGAAAGATACTTTAATTCAGGAGTTTTATTGATAAATTCTGAAAAATGGATGCAAGATGATCTTACTAATAAATGTATTGAGAAGGTCAACGACGGAAATATTTATCACTTTGCCGATCAGGACGTTTTAAATATTCTGCTAGAGAATAAAACATTATTATTACCTATCAAATATAATACTAAAATTCATATTACTTTCCCTTGTAATGAAGAAAAAGCGATAGCACCTTACACCGTGTTATTACACTATGTTACTGGATACAAGCCATGGTATCAGACATTTAACTCTCAGTTATTTCAAAGCTATCATGCTCTATCGCCTTGGAACAATACTCCTCGACCGCTTGCATTAAAGAAATCATGGTTACGCAATTATGCAAAACACTGTTTCAAAGAAAAACAATTTAGCTTATCGATTAAATTCTATTATTTATATTTGTTAAGAAAACTAGTTTAATTATTTTTCACTATTTTTAACTTAATATAAGTAAGAAAATACTTTAGGCTTGTAAAAAATTGCCCTTTCTTAAAAAAGGACTTAGCATAAATACGATAATCATTAACCCGCATTTTATGCTTATAACTTTTAAGAGGGGTATTTGCCCAAGGGGTGAAGTATTTATAAAAATTATACAAATTTTGTGCAAGTCCGGTGTGTTCTTGATACCACATCTTCCTTGCACCAGTGAAATGAATTATGCACGGTAAAGACGCTTTATCGTAAAAAAATGTCTCTTTTTGCTTATCATTCATCCAGGTAAATAAATAATTCCATTTTGGATCTATCCATAAAACTTGATTTTCTAATACGATATTTAAAGCATCTTGATCAGGATAGACTAGATTTTTGTTTTCAGAAGAAAGTAGTATCTGATTAACTTTGTTTTCAATATCAAACTCAATCCACTTATGAACATTAATATATAAAAGGCCCGAGTTAAAATATTTGGTTGAATTAAGTTGAAGTCTTTCCTGATTTTTCAACATATTTTGTTTATCCAATGAATCGGGCGTTACAGCACATATCACTGAATCTATATTGATATCTAAAATTGAAGAAATATCAGCAAAACATAAAGTATCGGCATCAAGATAAATGAATTTATCAACAATACCATTTAATAGTCTGGGAACTGATAGTCGTATATACATCGACCGATTGATATGTTTGACTTTGTTATTTTGAGTATCAGAATATTTTGTCAACTCTTCTACAGGAATTGAATATAGCGTAATTGAAGAGCTAAGTTGTTGTAACTTCTGTTGTTCCTCTTGCGAAACATCATACAAAAAAACATGAAAATGAATATTATTATTGAGATTATTATGTACTATAGAGCTTATCGACACGCCTACATGTTCAAGATAATTTGAATCAGTACAATATGCGATATTAATAATATTATTCATTTCAGACACTCTTAAATAACCTATTATGATATTTAGTCATTACCCAATTAATATGTCAATATAAAATTGATTATTACTTCATTGTTTAATTTAACGTATGTTACAATGTTATTTCAAATTTTCTAAAATCATCCTTAAATATTAGTAAAAAATGAAAGAAAATCTTTTTATCAAAAAAATCACTACATTATTTGAAAATGCTCAAGCATCTTTAGAAACCACACATATTGCATTTTGTTTTGATGACAATTATGCAATGCCAGCAGGAATAGCGATGTCTTCGGTTATCTCAAATAATTTGGATAAGAATCTGGTATTCCATTTGTTTGCTAATAATGTAACTAATGAAAAAATATCAAGATTTAATCAACTAAACAACGATAATGTTAGCATAATTTGTTATGAAATTGGGGATGATTTTTCGATTAATCCTGATACATTAGTATTGCATGTATCAGCCTCAACCTGCTTACGATTTGTCGTTCCTCAGATATTAAATAAAGTGACTTCGCGAGTTTTATATTTAGATTGCGATGTACTTTGTACAAATAATCTCAATGAATTAATTCACACTGATTTAAGTGATAAATATGCAGCAGTCGTACCTGATGTTGATAAAACACAGGAAAAGCAATGCCCAGCTTGTGATATCCCTTACGGTGAATATTTTAATGCCGGAATGATCTATATTAATACTGATATGTGGGTAGATAATAATCTTACCGATAAAGCGTTTGCTATGATAAATAGCGGTAAAGTATATAAGTTTGCTGATCAAGATGTATTAAATATTTTGATGCAAGGTAAAACAGTATTTTTACCTAAACGTTTTAATATTCTTACCTCATTAACGGTAGGCGGAAAAGAAGATAATATGATCGGTAATGATGGGGTGATAATTCATTATGTGACTGGCAATAAACCATGGTACCAATTATATTTAACACCACTTTATCAACGATATTTGTCATCCTCACCGTGGGCAAACGATAAATTATTAGTAGCGAATGAAAATGCACCTTCTACAACCAGACGATATGCAAAATTACTTGCCAGTCAACACAAATATTTTGCCGCTATTAAATATTATCTCCTTTATCTAAAACATAAAGCTTGTAAAAAACATTAAGGGTTAGATTGTGATTAATGTTGATGCATTTATTAATAAAAAAAATGAATTATTGTCTTGTGCTTTTTCAGATGCTAAACACGTATTGCATATTCTTTTATGTTTTGATGATAACTACGCTTTATCTGCTGGAGTCGATATTATTTCGGTTATTGAAAATAATCAAAAACAGCCAATTCATTTTCATCTTTTTACCCATAATCTAAATGATGAAAATAGAAAGAAACTCTCTCTTATCAAAGCTAATGATGTTGCTATAACTGAATATGTGATTAATGATCAGTTTAAAATTGATAAAAAAAATACCGAACAATTTCCTATTGCCGCTTGCGTCAGATTGATAGCGCCAATGATCTTAAAAGATATTGCTACCAAATTATTGTATATTGATAGTGATACGCTTTGTATTAAAAAATTGGATTTAATTGAACAAATTAATTTAGATTCTATTATTGTAGCAGCCGTTGCTGATATGCCCTATATGCAACAATCACAATGCGCTAAATATGATGTTATATTTGGCACGTATTTCAATTCAGGTGTTATGTTAATTAATGTGCCACTTTGGTGTCAGCAAGATATCACATCTAAGACATTAAAACTTTTAAATAGTGGTGAAAAATACCAATTTCCTGATCAAGATGTGTTAAATATTGCTATTGGTGAAAAAAGATTTATCTTGCCGCAAAAGTATAATAATTTGCTTGCATTATCGGTTAATGGTAATGAAGATGCCAATGTGCCACAAGATACGGTTCTTATCCATTACATCACTAAAAATAAGCCATGGCATCAGCCATATCGCTCCAGATTGTTTGACAACTATTTAGAACAATCCCCATGGCGAAATGATTGTTTACCACTCTACTGTGCAAAGAAAACCTCATCAATACGGGCTTACTCTCGATTGATGTTTAAACAAAAAAAATATTTGTCCGGGATAGGTCACTATTTGATCTATTTAAAAACCAAATTGCTGAAATAAAATGCGATTCTCTCTCTGAGAAAAATTAATTGAAATATTAATCAATATTGGCTTATCCAAACGTTTATGATTTAACGATTATTCATCTTTCAGTAATATTTAATCAATTGATTATTAGGCATAAAAATATGATTTAGTCGATGTGTAAACTAATCCTGTATATCTTTTTCTTTCGGTTATTGGTATAGTATGCCACTTATTTAAGTGGTTAATTGTTCAATTCTATAAAATAAATTCATATCAGCATAAATGAAAGTACTAAACTTTCATTGCGTTTTAATATTCCTAAATAGATTTTCTTATTTTGATTAATGTGTTGAATTTATCTTTTTATCAGGTGCATGTTAAGTGATTGATGATTTTGCAGAAAATGGTTTACTGGCTAAAGCGATAGACGGCTTTGTGGCAAGAGAGCCACAACGCAACATGGCGAGTAAAGTTTCCGAATCGATAGAAAAACAGCATGCTCTTGTGGTTGAAGCAGGTACCGGAACGGGTAAAACTTTCGCTTATCTTGTACCTGCCTTGCGCAGTGAAAAGAAAGTGATACTTTCAACAGGATCTAAAAACTTACAAGAACAACTATTTAGTAAAGATCTACCGATTATCAAAAAGGCATTAAATTACACGGGTAAAATCTCGTTACTGAAAGGGAGATCGAACTATCTTTGTTTAGAACGTTTGTATCATCAATATGCCGCCGCCGGTGATCTCAATAAAGATTTACGTGTTGATTTGGCTAGGGTCAAAAACTGGTCGATTAAAACCAAAGATGGCGATATCAGTAAATGCACCACGGTTACTGAGGGTAATCCGATTTGGCCTATTTTAACCAGCACTAATGATAGTTGTCTTGGAAGTGATTGTGAACATTATAACGATTGCTATGTCGTCAAAGCCCGAAAGCGAGCATTAAATGCGGATGTTGTTGTTGTCAATCATCATCTATTTTTAGCGGATGTGGTAGTAAAAGACACGGGATTTGGCGAACTCATACCTAAAGCTGATGTGATGATTTTTGATGAAGCGCATCAACTTCCAGATTTAGCTTGTCATTATTTCGGCGAACAATTAACAAGTAGACAACTTTTTGATTTAGCCAAAGAAATTACCCTTTGTTATCGTACCGAAGTCAAAGACATGGCTCAACTACAACAGTGTGCCGATAAACTTCAAAAATGCACTCAAGATTTACGGTTGGTCATTAATCAGCAAGCACCCAAAGGTAATTTACGTACTTTATTTAATCAACCTGCTGTAAAACAAGAATTATCTTATCTTTTTGATGCGCTAAACTTTTGTCACGAAGTGATGTTATTAGCTATTGGTCGTTCTTCAACGCTCGATAACTGTTTTGATAGAGTAAGCCAATATACTTTGCTGTTAAAACGACTTCAAGAGATCAACACCACCGGCTATAGTTATTGGTATGAAAGTAGTCTTAACTACTTTCTCTTTGCATTAACACCATTATCGGTTGCTGATAAGTTCACCGAATTATTAGCGGAACGAAAAGGCAGTTGGATATTTACCTCTGCTACTTTGTCAGTCAATAATCAATTAGATTATTTTACTAAACGTTTAGGCTTAACCAATGCTGACTCATTAATACTAGAAAGCCCTTTTGATTATGCTCATCAAACCATAATGTGTGTGCCTCGCTATATTCCTTCACCTAATGAACAAGGTAATGCGGAAAAACTGGTCAATATTCTATTGCCGGTGATTGAAGCAAATAATGGGCGATGTTTCTTTTTATGTACCTCTTATGCAATGATGAATGCATTGGCTAAGCAGTTTAGAGAGCTGACCCAATTACCCGTACTGGTTCAAGGTGAAACCAGCAAAGTAAAATTATTAGATCAGTTTGTTGCCAGCGGTAATGCACTGTTAATCGCTACCAGTAGCTTTTGGGAGGGGATAGATGTTAGAGGCGATACCCTATCATGTGTTATCATAGATAAGTTACCATTTACATCTCCGGACGATCCACTTATTAAAGCGCGTATGGAGGATTGTCAAATGCAAGGTGGCGATGCGTTTAATGATGTACAACTACCAGAAGCGGTGATCACCTTAAAACAAGGTGTCGGGCGCTTGATACGTCACCATAATGATCGTGGTGCAATTATTATTTGTGATAATCGTCTGGTCATGCGACCATACGGTGCAACATTTATTAATAGTTTACCGCCTTCACCCAGAACACGAGATATAAATAAAGTAATTAATTTCTTATTATCAAAGAACTAACAAAAGACAAAAATTTTTGGGAAAAAAATGAGTACTATATTAGCAATTGATACTTCAACTGAAGCTTGTTCGGTCGCTTTACTTTATCGTAATGAAATCACTTCTGATTTTATGATCTCAGCCAGAGACCATACTAAGCAAATACTACCTATGGTAGATAAAATATTGCACCAATCTGACTGCTCACTCTCTCAAGTTGATGCTATTGCTTTTGGCCAAGGCCCCGGAAGTTTTACCGGTGTTCGAATTGGCATTGGGGTCGCCCAAGGTTTAGCATTGGGGCTTGATAAACCAATGATAGGTGTATCAACGTTAATGACTTTAGCTCAAGGGGCATATCGTAACAAACAAGCAACCGATGTAATTGCAGCAATCGATGCCAGAATGAACGAGGTCTACTTAGGACAATACCATTATATAGATGATCAATGGCAAGCGGTTATCACTCCTTGCGTTGTTGCACCTGAAAAAGTCGGTGACAAAATACAAACGATAACCAGCTCAGCTTATTGTGCAGGTACTGGCTGGCAAACTTATCCGGATATGTTAACGAACATTAAACAAAGTGATGTTTTACTGCCCGATGCTCAAGATTTGATTGTCATTGCTGAACAAAAATGGCAAAACAATGAGTGGCTAAATGTACAGGATGCTGAACCCACCTATTTACGAAACGAAGTAACATGGAAAAAGTTACTGGGGCGATAAAAAAAGCCACAATTAAGTGGCTTTTAAATAGAATTTGATGATGAAAGATTACTCTTTGAAAAGACCTAAATGCTCTTTAGCATAAGCTTCAAAGTCAGTGCATCCACCAATTGGTTTTTCATCAATAAAGATTTGTGGCACAGTTTCAACTGGCTTGCCCACACTTTTAGAAAGATCTTCTTTAGTAATGCCTTCTGCATTAATGTCGACATAACGATAAGAAAAATCATCACGTTCTTGCGATAATTTTTCGGCTAACTCTTTCGCTCGTACGCAATACGGACAGCCTTGACGACCAAAAATTACAGTATACATTTGTCACCTCTTTCATTGATATTAATGATATGTTCACTATACTTTAGTTTTGAAGAAAAAAAAGTTGTTAAACATATTTGTTTAAATAGATTATATCTATTGATAATCAAATTGGAAAGTTAAAAAGGCCTTAAGGTGGATCACCAAAATTAGATTGCTTATTTTTTCATATATTTCATCGCACTTTTGAAACAGCCAGCAACATTATTTTTATAATATGATTATATTATTAGAGAATAAAGACTGTTTTTTAGTCAGCCTGTTATAACTAAACTTTTCTTGAAATAGCAAAAATAAATATTATTTATTATGTTTATTGATAAGCGAAAGCTATAATCGGTTGTAATTAACTAATTGGATATAAATATGTTAAAAAAAATATTATTAATCGTTTTGTTATTACCCATGAGTGTCTATGCTGCTAAAAAAGAGTGTGCTGTTAAACCCAGTTATGACATCTCTATCAGCAAAGAGAGTGTGCATATTTACAATAAAAAGGATGATTTGATTATTTTGCCAAACGGTAATGTAATATTAAATCAAAAATCGATAACGCCAAATCGTGCCTTACAAAAAAAATTAATCCAATTTCAAAAGGATTTTCGGATTCAGCTACCTAAGCTTGAACAACAATCTTTAGACCTTTTACTTGAAATAAAGACAAGTTTTGATCAAGCTATAATAAATCAATTAAGTGATGATAGTGAGCTGAAAAGTGAATTAAATAAATTGTATAAACGCTTGGTCAAGTTGCTTCATACTGCCATTATCACTGAACAAGGTAATACTCAATTTCACTTTGAAAATTTTAATAATCTAAAAAAAGAAGGACAAGATATTGGCGAACGTATTTTTTATAATGTGGTCGGTGGCAGTATTTTGCATTTTAATTTTTTCAAAAATATGGGTGCAATTAAAGAGATTTCCAAAAACGAATGGAAGGCGCAAAAGCCTAAACTTAAAGCTTTTGAAGCCAATATTTGTTCAGTTATAACCAATTTTGACCAAAATTATAAACAAATATTGACTGAACTTAACCAATCAACCATAACTGAATAGACATTAATAAAAACTTTTGCGAGAATAATATTTTCAGTAAACATAGAAATGAAGACTTATGAGTGCACAAATAATTGATGGAAAAGCGTTATCGCAACAAATCCGCAATGACATAGCGAGTAAAGTTAAAGCACGTGTTGAAAAAGGATTAACTCCTCCGGGGCTAGCAGTTATACAGGTAGGCTCCGACCCTGCATCTAAAATTTATGTCAGTAATAAGCAAAAAGCTTGTGATGATGTTGGTTTTGCTTCATTTGCTTATGATTTTCCAAGCTCTACAAAAGCTGATTTATTAGCGCTAATTGATGAACTTAATCAACGTCCTGAGGTACATGGTATTTTAGTTCAACTCCCATTACCGGACAATATTGATAAAACTAAGGTGCTTGAACGCATAGATCCACGTAAAGATGTCGATGGTTTTCACCCTTATAATATTGGTCATTTATTACAGCGAGACCCTATTTTACGCCCATGCACCCCTTATGGTGTTGTTAAGATGTTAGAATCAACCGGAGTAAACCTATCGGGTCTTAATGCAACGGTAGTGGGTGCCTCAAGTATCGTCGGGCGCCCAATGGCACTGGAGTTATTATTATTAGGATGTACAACAACTATCACTCATTCTCGCACTGTTGATTTAGCAAAACATGTCAGCAATGCTGATATTGTTGTTGCAGGAGTGGGAATTGCCAATTACGTGAAAGGCGAATGGATTAAGCCGGGTGCAATTGTTATCGATGTTGGTATTAACCGATTAGCCAATGGTAAATTGGTGGGGGATGTCGAGTTTGATGAAGCTGCTAAACGTGCAGGTTGGATTACCCCAGTTCCTGGTGGAGTCGGCCCAATGACAGTAGCGATGTTGATGAGTAACACATTCGAAGCTTGTGAAAAGTTTAGTTAGTCGATAGGGCAATACCATGTCACAAGATTTCAGATTTTTTAGATGTAAAATAAAATAAAAATGAAAATAAGGAACATTTTATGGTTATATTTCACACTTCATACGGTGATATCAAAATTAAAACCCATGAAGATAAAGCACCGGAAACGGTAAAAAATTTTATTGAATACTGCAAAGAGGGTTTTTACGATAATACAATCTTCCACCGAGTGATTAATAATTTCATGATTCAAGGTGGTGGTTTCGGGCCGGATATGCAACAAAAGAAAACCAAAGCGCCAATCAAAAACGAAGCTGATAATGGTTTAAAAAATAATCGTGGTACATTAGCTATGGCGCGTACTTCTGATCCACATTCTGCTACGGCGCAATTTTTTATCAATGTGGTCGATAATGACTACCTCAATTACCGTTCATCTGATGTCAATGGCTATGGCTACTGCGTTTTTGCGGAAGTTGTAGACGGTATGGATGTTGTTGATAAAATTAAAGCTGTCAAAACAGGGCGTTCCGGTATGCATTCTGATGTTCCTGTGGAAGAGGTTTTAATCAAGAGTGTTACGGTTGAATAATCCAACACGCTTTTTTATTGCAGATATTCATCTTGCTGACAATACATCTGCCTGCGGTTGTTTCGATATCACCGCAGGCTTTTTGTCTTTCTTAGAGCAGCTCCCCGATCATTGTGAACTCTACATACTCGGCGATCTATTTGATTATTGGATTGGTGATGATGTCAATACACCGTTACATCAAAAAGTGGCTGACGCATTACAATCTCTGACAGAACGCCATATCAAAAAATTTTTTGTCCATGGTAATCGTGATTTTCTGTTAGGAAAAAAGTACGCCAAAATGTGTGATATGACGATATTGCCTGATGTAAATTGTATTGATAATCAAAACCAAAATATCCTTTTTTTGCATGGTGATCTACTCTGTATTGACGATCGGCAATATCAAAAATTCCGTAAAGTGATGCATAATAAGTGGTTGCAAAAGCTCTTTTTACTGTTACCACGCACGATTCGCACGAAAATCGCCGGAAAATTACGGCAAGAAAGCAGTGCGCATAATCAAGTCAAGTCTGAAAACATTATGGATGTTAACCAGCAAGCGGTTGAAGCAATGATGAAACAGCATAACGCCAATATTATGATACATGGCCATACCCATAAACCTGCTACGCATCACTTTTTAATTAATGGTCGTCAAGCTAGCAGAATCGTTCTAGGCGCTTGGCATGACGGTGTTTCGTACATTAAGCAAGAGAGTAACAGCGAAACTGTATCACTTTATAACCACGCTTTTAAATAATCACTTTGCAATATATCATCAGTTTTTCCAAAATTAAGTAATTGACCCTGATCTAAAATGACGACTTCATCTGCTATACACTTCACTTCGTTGATATTATGTGTGACATAGATAATAGGTATATTAAAATCACTAACCAATTTGGCAATATAACTCAATAATTCTCTTTTACGTGGCATATCCAATGCTGATAGTGGCTCGTCCATTAGCAGTAATTTGGGATTAGTAAGTAATGCTCGCCCAATGGCAACACGCTGTTTTTCACCGCCTGATAACATTGCCGGATAACGATCTAATAGGGAGCTGATATTGAGCACATCAACAATTTCATCAAATTTGGGCGACTTAATCCCTTTAGCGCCATAGGTCAGATTTTTTGAAACTGTAAAATGGGGAAAAAGCAAAGCATCTTGAAAAACCGTACCGATATCTCGTTTATTCGGTAAGATAAACTGTCGTTGTTCAATATCAACTAATGTTTCATCATTCAGTTGAATAAAGCCCTGATCGGGTTTGATTAACCCGTTAATAAGATTGATTAAGGTTGATTTTCCCGAACCTGAAACGCCTAAAACAGCAGTTACGCCTTGGCAGTTTATGGTATGGTTAAATTCAAAAATAAATGAAGAGAGTCGTTTGCTCACTGCTAATTTTAACATAACCGATCACCCTGCCAGCTTCTTTTTATGCCAGCGGTTTAACATTTCAGATAAGAATAGGGCAACCAGTGATAACACTATCGAGATAATGCACAACCTCAGTGCGGCTGATTCACCATTAGGCATTTGCAGCAAGGTATACATAGCTAATGGTAAAGTTCGTGTTTCGCCCTGAATATTTGAGACAAAAGTTATGGTCGCACCAAACTCACCTAAACAGCGAGCAAACCCGAGAACAATACCCATTAAAACACCGGGAAAAGCTAAGGGTAAGGTGATTGTAACAAATACACGTAACGAGCTAGCGCCTAATGTACGTGCTACATTTTCTAAACGAATATCGATAGATTCAATGGCTAAACGTATAGACCGTACCATTAACGGGAAAGCAACCACTGCAGAGGCCAACGCTGCACCTTGCCAATTAAAACTGAAACTAATATGGAAAAAATGATTTAACCACTCGCCAATTACCCCATGACGCCCCATTGTCAAAAGTAACAGATAACCTAACACAACAGGTGGCAAAACTAAAGGTAGATGGACAACGCTATCAAAGAGAGATTTTCCCCAAAATTGACAGCGGGCTAAAATCCAAGCTGTTAAAATGCCTAGTGGCAGACTAAATAAAATTGCCGCACCGGCAACTTTCAAGCTTAGCAGTAAGGTTTGCCATTCAAATTGCGTTAATATCATAATAAAATAGATTATTTAGTGATAAATCCATATTTTTCGAAAATCGCCTTAGCCTGTGGTGATTTTAAGTACTGATAAAAATCATTAGCTTCCGATTTTAACATTGTTATAGGATATTCAATCGATTCAAAAGTATCAGCCGGGAAAGTACCAACAATTTTCACTTTATCACTTACTTTAGCATCCGTACTATAAACAATACCTAAAGCTGCTTCATTGCGTTCAACTAACATTAATGCATCACGGACATTACTGGCAGGGGCAAATTGTGGCGCTAGCTTATCATACACACCTAAATGAGTTAACGACTCTTTAGCATAAAGTCCGGCTGGCACATGTTGAGGATCACCAATAGCTAATCTTTCGCCTTTGGGTAAAATGGCTTGCCAATTAGTATCTTTATTAATATCGACTTGATCAATTTTCGCTTGCTTTGGTGCAATAAGAACTAAACTATTTTTTAATAGATCTTCTTTATTTTTGGTTAACTGATGATCGATAAGATATGTCATCCATTTTTGATCTGCTGACATAAAAATATCGGCTGGGGCACCTTGTTCAATCTGCTTAGCTAAAACTGAAGAGGAAGCAAATGAAAAGACAATTTCTGCATCTTGATGCTCTGCTTTATAGGCTGTAGCAATATCTTGCATAGCATTAGTTAACGAAGCAGCGGCAAAAACCGTTACTTTTTGTGTAGCTAGAGCCGAAAACGACAGTATCAAAGCTGTCAATCCAAAAATAAATCCAGTTAATGTTTTCATTTAATCTCTCACAAATTCCATGATGACAACAATTTAACGATAAAATTGATTAATCACTTAACCACAGCATCGTTATATAAAATAATACATAACGATGCTATCAAAAAAATTTATAAAGTACAATTAAAGATCAATAGTTAATCAAATTGAATAAATAAAACAATATTTACCAAATTATCATATAATGACCAACAACAAGTACAGACTTTGAACCCTAGGCAAAAAGCGTCTAAAATAGATTAATCTGTAGGCAAAAAGTCGCTGTAAAGCTTATCAAGGGTTAGCAAGATGTTCTCGCCAGAAATATTATTAACATTAAAACTCAATCAGCAATTATTTACTGATGCAAGACGTATTGCATTATTAAAAGCGATAGAGCACACTGGCTCTCTAAGTCAGGCGGCAAAATCAATTGGCATTAGCTACAGAACTGCCTGGGATGCTATCAATGAAATCAATCAATTAGCCCCTAAACCTTTTTTGATTACCGCAACTGGTGGTAAAAATGGTGGCGGGACAAAATTAAGCGCTTATGGCGTTAGGTTTATTCAACTTTATGATCTGCTGACACAACTTCAGCATAACGCTTTTCAAATATTAAGTGATGATGAGATACCGCTTGATGATATTTTAAAGACAACGGCAAAATTATCCTTACAAACCAGTGCGCGTAACCAATTATATGGTAGCGTGCAGCAGATTGAAACGAACACTATTGCTGGCTTTATCGATGTTAAGTTGAATGATAAACAGACAGAGTTAAAAGCTTATATCACCCAGCAAAGTATTGAACGATTGAAATTAAGCATTGATAAATCTGTTCTTTTATTAATTAAAGCGCCTTTAATTGAATTTAATGATAGCAACCAAAATTGTCTACTCGGTAAAGTAGAAACGATAACCAAAGAGGGGCAGTGGAGCGAAATTGCTATTTCATTACCGTCGGGTTTAATGCTCTATGCCAGTAAATTAACCTGTGAAATTGAACCTCTCGCTTTAACGGTAGGCAAACAAATCACGTTATCTATTGATCCCCAACACATTATTGTCGCAACATTAGTTTAGTTTATTGAGGTAGTTATGTTACATATTGAAAATGCACACTATAAAATCAATGATTATAAAGTGTTTATCATCGAATCTTTAACAATCGATAAAGGAACCAGTGTTGCTTTTGTTGGGCGTAATGGCAGTGGCAAATCAGTACTGGCAAAAGCGCTAGCTTCTGAACAATCATTATTGTCCGGGCAGGTTAACAATCAATTTAAGTCCTCAGCGCATATCTCTTTTGAACAGCTACAAAAACTGATCGATGAGGAGTGGAAACGTAATAATACCGATATGTTAAGTGAAGGGGAGGATGATACAGGACTCACTACCGCGCAAATTATTCAAGAAAAAACAGTTGATGATAAACTTTGTCAGCAATTAGCAGAACAATTTGGCATTGCTCATCTTTTAGATAGACGTTTTAAATACCTATCCACCGGTGAAACACGTAAAATCTTAATATGCCGAACATTAATGTCAAAGCCTGAATTATTAATTTTAGATGAGCCATTTGATGGACTGGATCAATTATCCCGAGAAAATTTAGCAGAAAAGTTAAGCGAGTTATCTAAGCAAGGCATTACTATCATATTGATTTTAAATCGCTTTAATGAAATCCCTCTTTTTGTTAACTATATTGGCTTATTAGCCGATTGCCAGCTATTGAAATTTGGACTAAAAGACACAATATTAGACGATGAAACAGTAAAACTACTGGCTGATCTTGAAAGTTTGCCTAACGCAGATTTGCCCGATCCCGAGCAATCACCTGCACCGCTATCCGATACCTTAGATCGTATTAATCTGATTAATGGACATGTTCAATATGACGACAAAGTCATCATAGCAGGTTTAAACTGGCAAGTTAAAGCTCATGAAAATTGGCAAATTGTTGGCCCTAATGGTGCGGGTAAGTCAACGTTGTTAAGTTTAGTTACCGGTGATCATCCTCAGGGATATAATAATGATCTGACTTTATTTGGTCGTAAACGGGGAACCGGTGAAACGATTTGGGATATTAAACGTCATATTGGTTATGTGAGTAGCAGTTTACACCTGGACTATCGTGTTAGTTCAAGTGTCAAAAATGTATTAGTTTCCGGCTATTTTGATTCAATTGGCGTATATCAAGCTATTAGTGATAAGCAGTCGAAACTGGCAGATGAGTGGTTATCAATTTTAGGATTAACACAGCAAGCGGATAAACCGTTTCAATCACTGTCTTGGGGGCAACAACGGCTGGTATTAATTGCTCGAGCACTGGTGAAGCATCCAACATTATTGATTTTGGATGAGCCTTTACAGGGGCTTGACCATTTAAATCGAGAATTAGTTAAACGTTGGATTGATCGCTTAATCAATAACGGACACACACAATTGTTATTTGTATCACATCATGCCGAGGATGCGCCAAAATGCATCACTCATCGACTAACTTTTGTGCCCAAGGTTGATTTTAGCTATCAATATAAAATTGAAAAATTAAATTAAGTATTTGGTAAAACCTATTGAACCGAAATTGAAAAATAGGAAAAATCATCAAAAAAACTTTTTTGTCATGGTTAAATTTTACCGGAAAAAATGAAAAAAGTTTATAAAGGTTATACTTATGAAGTTATCCCCGATGCCTGTGGATAACTCTGTGAATAGATTATTGAAAAGTGTGCTGACCTCAATGGCTAACAGGTTTTAACTCGGTTTGGTTACAACTTAATCATGAAGTGTGAAATTGTTATTTATCAATAAGTTAGCATAAATCAAGTTATCATTTCGTTATTATTCTTATGCGTTTTTATATCAAATGCACAAAAAATATAAGATTTGAAAAGGTCAAGTCTTTTTGGGGATAATTTTTATTAATAGGTAAAATATTAGGTTGCGATGTAATGAGAAAATTTAAATTATGTTCCGATTTCAAACCTGCTGGTGATCAACCAGCAGCAATAAGTAGGATTAATCAAAACCTTGATGACGGAATTGCACATCAAACATTGTTAGGTGTTACAGGTTCAGGTAAAACATTCACCATGGCCAATGTGATAGCTAAACATAATCGCCCAACAATAATTCTTGCGCCAAATAAAACATTAGCAGCGCAACTTTATGGCGAAATGAAAGCTTTCTTTCCAGAAAATGCCGTTGAATATTTTGTGTCTTACTATGATTATTATCAGCCTGAATCGTATGTACCGTCGACAGATACGTTTATTGAAAAAGATGCTTCTATTAATGAGCACATTGAACAAATGCGCCTTTCTGCCACCAAATCACTATTAGAAAGACGTGATGTGGTAATTGTTGCTTCGGTTTCAGCTATTTACGGGTTAGGTGCGCCTGAAACTTACATGTCAATGATTTTGCATTTAACTCGAGGAACAATCACCGATCAACGTTCAATCTTAAATCGATTAGCAGAGTTGCAATATACTCGAAATGAACTCGGATTTAGTCGTGGTACGTTTCGGGTAAGAGGCGATGTTATCGATATTTTCCCAGCTGATTCTGATGAACTGGCGGTAAGAGTAGAACTGTTTGATGATGAAGTTGAAAAGATAGTCATGTTCGATCCATTAACTGGCAATAGTATCAATGAAGTGCCGCGCATTACTATTTATCCAAAAACGCACTATGTTACGCCAAGAAATATCATGGATAATGCCATTGCGCAAATTAAGCAAGAGCTTAAAGAGCGTCAAAAGGTGCTATTAGATAATAATCGTCTTTTAGAAGAACAACGATTAACTCAACGTACCTTATTTGATATCGAAATGATGACCGAATTGGGATACTGTTCCGGGATAGAAAACTATTCCCGCTTTTTGGCACAACGGAATCCGGGCGATCCGCCAGCAACATTATTTGATTATCTACCCGCTGACGGTTTATTATTTATTGATGAATCGCATGTTGCGATACCGCAGTTAGGGGCTATGTATAATGGTGACCGATCGCGTAAGCTCAATTTGGTTGAGTACGGTTTTCGTCTACCTTCTGCATTAGATAATCGACCATTAAAATTTTCAGAATTTGAAAATATAATGCCACAAACGATCTATGTATCGGCAACGCCAGCGAAATATGAAATTGAAAAATCTGGTGGAGAGATTATTGAACAGGTGGTTAGACCAACCGGACTACTTGATCCTATTATCGAGGTTAGACCGGTTGCGACTCAGGTCGATGATCTACTATCTGAAATCAAAATCCGGATGCGTAACGATGAACGCGTGCTGGTGACAACCTTAACTAAACGTATGGCAGAAAACTTAACTGATTATCTTTCTGAGCATAATGTTAAAGTTAAATATCTACACTCAGATATCAATACTGTTGAACGAATGGAGATTATTCGTGATTTACGTCTGGGTAAAGTTGATGTTTTAGTGGGTATTAACTTATTACGAGAAGGGCTCGATATTCCTGAAGTTTCCCTTATCGCAATACTTGATGCTGACAGAGAAGGCTTTTTACGTTCGGAAAGTTCATTGATACAAACGGTAGGCCGTGCCGCTCGTAATGTTAATGGTCGAGCAATATTATATGCGGACAAAATTACGCCAGCTATGCAAAAAACCATTGATGAAACCGCTCGTCGTCGTAAAAAACAGGAAGATTTCAACACTGAACATGGCATAACACCAAAATCAGTCCGTAAAGAGATCAAAGATATTTTAGATGCCGGATTGAGCACTAAAAAATCTACTGCTAAAGTACAGGCCTTCGAACCGGGTAAATCGTATAACTATGTATCGGTGAAAGAAGTTCAAGCAAGAGTCAAAGAGCTTGAAGCGATGATGTACGAAGCAGCACAAAATCTTGAGTTTGAAAAAGCCGGCGTACTACGTGATGAGATAAAACAATTGCGAGCCGATTTTATTAAAGTCTCTTAATTATTCATCAAAAAAGGAAAATATGATGACCATAAAACGAATTGACCCGGCTGATCGCTGGTCTGAAGCGGTGATCCACAATAATGTTATTTATTACACCAGTGTACCGAGTGACTTGATTAATGATGCTTATGCGCAAACCAAAAGCGCATTAGCAGAGATTGATCAAATCTTAGCAAGAGCTAATAGCGACAAATCACAACTTTTAGATGTAACCATTTTTTTAGTGAACAAAAGTGATTTCGCCGCTATGAATAAAGCATGGGATGAATGGGTGGCAAAAGGAAGTGCACCAGTTCGCTGTACCGTACAGGCTGGATTAATGAAAGATGAATACTTAATTGAAATCAAAATTGTTGCCGCAATAAAACCGTAATTTAAAAACAACTGCCGCCGACGGCTGTCGGCGGATATCAACCCTATTGGGCTATTTATCGTTTCATAATCAATTAACGGCAAAGTCCCTAAAACGTAAACGGTGAACAAGTTACGTTTGTCCAATCAAATATAGTTACCCCCAAATACTGGCTTTTTTTTATCCTCAATAATTAAATTTTAGTGTATACTTTCGTACACTTAACACTTGATATCTTCACATCTATATCTATGCATATTCAACCTAAAATAGCCATTGTCATGGGCTCTAAAAGTGATTGGAACACAATGCAACATGCGGCTGATATCCTTGATGCATTAGCCATTACTTATCATGTCGAAATTGTCTCAGCACATCGTACACCCGATAAATTATTTCAATTTGCTCAAGATGCAAAGCAACGAGGATTTGAAGTAATTATTGCCGGGGCTGGCGGAGCTGCTCATCTGCCCGGTATGTTAGCGGCAAAAACGCTTGTGCCGGTATTGGGCGTGCCGGTACAAAGCGCAGCATTAAGTGGCTTAGATAGTTTATATTCCATTGTTCAAATGCCAAAAGGCATTCCGGTTGGCACATTAGCTATCGGTAAAGCGGGTGCAGCAAATGCAGCATTATTGGCGGCTCAAATTTTGGCATTACATGATAAAGACATTTATCAACGATTATCGACATGGCGCTTAAGCCAAACCGATGAAGTATTAAATAATCCTGATCCAAGAGTAGAAGCATAAAATGACAACTCAAACTGTATGTGTGCTTGGCAACGGTCAATTAGGGCGCATGCTCAGACAAGCTGGCGAACCATTAGGTATTAAAGTCTTTCCTGTGGGGCTAGATGATGACCCAAATACGATTCCTTATCAACATTCAGTCATTACGGCTGAAATTGAACGCTGGCCAGATACCCCTTTTACGCAGCTATTAGCCAATCATCCCCAGTTTATTAATCGAAATATCTTCCCAATTATTGCTGATCGCCTAACCCAAAAACAACTACTGGATGAACTAGGATTACCCACAGCAAAATGGTGCCCACTTAATGATAAACAGGACTGGCAAACACTGTTTAATCAGTTGGGTGAACGACTAATTGTAAAACGTCGAATCGGCGGTTATGACGGTCGAGGACAGTGGCGCATTGGGATCAATAGTGAAATAGATATACCGGATGATATATATCAACATGCTATCGTTGAACAAGCGATTTTATTTGAAAAAGAGATGTCATTAATTGGTGCCCGTAATGCCCAAGGTGAAACTGTCTTCTATCCACTGACCAACAACCTACATCAAGACGGCATATTAAAAATGAGTGTTGCACTGGCGGAGCAAGCGCCGGAGCTACAAACTAAAGCAGAAACAATGCTTGCAACTATCATGCATAAACTCAACTATATTGGGGTTATGGCGATGGAGTGTTTTGTTAAAGGTGATGAGCTACTCATTAATGAGCTGGCACCTCGTGTACATAATAGTGGTCATTGGACTCAAAATGGCGCATCTATCAGCCAATTTGAATTGCATCTGAGAGCGATATTAAACTTACCTATGCCTAAACCTGATGTTTCAAGTCCGGCGGTTATGGTTAATTTAATTGGTACTGACCTCAATTACAATTGGTTGACTGATGAGTTAGTTCACCTGCATTGGTATGAAAAAGAGGTAAGGGCAGGACGTAAAGTAGGGCATCTTAACTTAACGCATAATCAGCCAGAAAAATTAATACGTTCTTTAGATAAACTTATTCCATTATTGCCGGCTGATTATCAAATTCCGATCGAATGGGCCAAGCAATGGTTATAACGGTTTGATGTGTAACAAAGTTATCAATTTAATTCAAAGGAATGTACCATGATCGACTTCAATCAAAAAATTAATTACCAACGATATAGTAGCAAACAGTGTGAAACGCTAAACGATGAGTATGCTGTATTACGTCGATTTGAAAGTGATCGTGGTCGAATTATCAACTCGGCGGCTATACGACGCCTACAACAAAAAACTCAAGTATTTCCATTAGAACGTAATTCGGTTGTGCGTACAAGGTTAACTCACTCAATGGAAGTCCAACAGGTTGGGCGTTACATAGTCAAAGAGATACTTGATCGTTTAAATAAATCCGGGCAATTGAAAAAATACGGGCTTGATAAATCGATTATGTCGATTGAAACGCTGGTTGAAATGGCGTGTTTAATGCATGACATTGGTAACCCACCATTTGGTCATTTTGGTGAAGCGGCGATTAACCAATGGTTTACACAACGTTTAGGCATCGATAAACAGAGCCGTTATAAAGTGCTTGAAGAGTATGCCAGTGACAATGAAGACATCCGCCAACTAAAACAAAAGATTCGTCAAGATCTCTGCCATTTTGAAGGTAATGCTCAAGCGATCCGTTTAGTTCACACAATATTAAAACTCAATTTAACTTATTCGCAAATTGCTTCCATACTTAAATATTCTAAGCCGGCATATTGGTCATCACCAGTACCCGATAAGTTTGCCTATTTAATGAAAAAGCCCGGTTATTACTTATCTGAAGAACCTTTTATCTTAGAGATGTCAAAGCAGTTAGATATCCAGCCATTTCATCGTTATCCGCTTACCTATATTATGGAAGCAGCCGATGATATCTCATACTGTATTGCTGATTTGGAAGATGCCGTTGAAAAGAAAATTTTAACGGTACAACAGTTATATCACTCTTTAAAAGAGGCGTGGGGGCCTGTTAAAAAAGGCGATCTCTTCGATTATGTGGTAAACCGCCCTTATGAAAACCTAAAACAAAACCAATTTGAAGCCATAGGCATAGATCAATTCTTTATGTATTTACGTGTCAATACAATAGGTAGACTTGTTCCGCATGCCGCTGAACGTTTCATTGAAAATATCGAAGCAATCTATCACGGCTCATTTAATCATGCTTTACTGGAAGATCATGATGCCGAATATAAACTGCTTAATATTTTTAAAACTGTTGGGGTTGAACATATTTTTAATCATGAATCAGTGGAAAATATTGAACTGCAAGGCTATCGAATTATAAGCGGATTATTAGATATCTACAGCCCTTTACTCGATATGCCAACCGACGATTTTACAAAACTGGTTCAAGATGGCAATCACAAAAAATATCCTATCGAAACACGCTTGTATCATAAATTATCATCAAAACATCGTGTCGCTTATCAACAAGCTGTGACAAAACACAATATCAAACAGCCAGATTATGCTTGCTGGGAATTTTATTATCGTTGCCGATTGATTCAAGACTATATCAGTGGGATGACAGACCACTTTGCCTATGATGAATATCGTAAATTAATGGTGACGTTCTAAATAAATTGATTTTAGTGGGCACCAAAAAACAGCACTGCACTATATTAGTGCGCAAATAAAACTCACGATCAAGCTAAAGCCGCAGCTTTAGCTTTCTAACGTAGTAAACTTGCATATCTGCCTCATTGGCGAAATAGCAAGCTAACTTGATATCAATATATCCTGCTATTTCTGGCAAAGATAAAGCACATTAATTTATGGCATGTACTTTGCATTACATTGCTTATCTATCATATTTATGAGGAGCAATGAATGAAATTAGTTACCGTCATTATTAAACCATTCAAGTTAGAAGAAGTCCGAGAATCACTGTCCAACATAGGTATAACAGGCTTAACGGTGACCGAAGTTAAAGGTTTTGGTCGCCAAAAAGGGCATGCTGAATTGTATCGAGGCGCAGAATACAATGTTAACTTCCTGCCAAAAGTCAAAATAGAACTAGCCATTAATGATGAGCAGTTAGAAGAGGTGATAAGCACCATTTCTAAAGCGGCACATACCGGCAAAATAGGCGACGGTAAGATTTTTGTTACCGCTCTTGAACATGTGGTACGAATTCGTACCGGTGAAACCGATGAAGCAGCACTTTAGTCATTGTTAAGGATATTGTTATGTTAAAAAAGTTGATTTTTCCAATTGGGTTATTGCTTTCCTGTCCTGCCTTTGCTGATGAAATTTTGATAGTCGATAAAGCGGACAATGCATTTATGATGATCTGTACTGCACTGGTACTGTTTATGTCTGTTCCGGGAATAGCGCTATTTTATGGAGGATTACTGCGTTCTAAAAATGTGCTATCGATGTTATCACAAGTATTAGTCAGTTTTTCGTTAATTGCAGTACTTTGGATTGTTTACGGATATAGTTTAGCATTTGGTGAAGGTAACTGGTTTTTTGGCAATTTCGAGCACTTTTTATTAATTGGTGTCGGGATTACCGATATCTCCGGTTCCATTTTTGAACTTATTTGGATTGCTTTTCAAGGCTCATTTGCTTGTATAACCTGTTGTTTAATTTTAGGCGCGTTTGCTGAACGGATCCGTTTTTCAGCCGTATTAATTTTTACTGTTTTATGGTTCACCTTCTCTTATATCCCAATGGCACATATGGTTTGGGGCGGCGGAATATTAGGTGATGAAGGCGCATTAGATTTTGCCGGTGGCACGGTGGTACACATAAATGCTGCCGTTGCCGGTTTGATAGGCGCATATCTGATTAAAAATCGAATCGGTTATAACCGTGAACCACTTAAACCGTTCAATTTACCTTATGTTTATCTGGGGGCTGCAATCTTATATATTGGCTGGTTTGGATTCAACGCCGGATCGTCAACTCATGCAGATGAAATAGCCGGTCTTGCCTTTATCAATACGGTAGCTGCCACCGCCGCAGCGGTTTTAGCATGGTCGGTAGCCGAATGGGTATTACGTGGCAAACCTTCATGTTTAGGCGCAGTATCCGGTGTCATTGCCGGATTAGTCGGGATAACTCCAGCGGCCGGCTTTGTCGGTGTTGGCGGAGCAATGCTGATTGGTCTTATTTGTGGATTTGCCGGTGTATGGGGCGTTTCATCACTAAAACGTATCTTAAAAGTTGATGATACCTGTGATGTCTTTGGTGTACATGGGGTGTGTGGGATCGTCGGTTGTTTACTAACCGGAATTTTCACATCAGAATCATTAGGTGGATTAGGTTATAGCGAAGATACCAATATGTTAAGCCAAGTGGGTGTTCAATTGATGAGTATTATCACCTGTGTTATATGGACATCCGTGGTTGCCTTTATCGCGTATAAAATCGCTGATCTTTGCGTCGGCTTACGTGTTCCTGAAGAGCAAGAGCGTGAAGGATTGGATATCAATAGTCATGGTGAAAGTGCATTTAATAGTTAATTGAATATGAGTAACAAAAGATTCACTATTTAAATAATCTACAGCATATTATTGCTGTAGATTATGATTTATAACAATTGTTGTATTGTTACTGATATAAATTTTTAATCGTCCCAAAGCATAATTGCATTGTCTTCGGTTAAAATTAATGGTGGAGCAAAAAGATACTCTTTAATCTTAGTGGGTATCACATCCACATCATTAAGATTAAGTTGTAATTCCGGATAAGCTTTTGCTAACTCTTTTAATCGAGTATTAAGTAATTGCTTAACCTTATTCGATTCGTTTTCAATTGCAATTTCATCTTTTAGCATGCCAATTTGTTTAGCATGGTGTTCAGACTCAAATATTTCACGAAAGATAAACGAAAACCCGCCACTGTTATTTGAGCTGTTACTATCATGATACTCCTTGTATTCAGAATGACGTAATTTCAGCTCCTTAATACGTAACCCAATAATCTCATCAATATGATCAGTATAATAATTTAGCGTTGGATCTAAATAGGCTAAGGTTTTGTGTTCAGGAATTGCATCATTACTATGTACTAACGTAAATAAAGGTTTTTTCTGTGTCTTCATTCTGTAACTTCCTTTTTAATATTGTATAAAAATAACAACAATATATTGAATAAAAATTGTTACTTTTAGGTAAAGATGTTTCAGTTTTACATAACGTTTCAGTATGAAATCAATCAAGATTTCAAAATTAACTACTATTTACTTTTAGAAATTAGAACTAATGGTGGTTCATAACATCGATTAACAAACCACTTTAATTACCGTTACAACCCAACTTAAAAAAATTAAACAGAAATAAATTGTTCCTCAATACCCTCCATTAATTAATGCTATTAATTGCCTGTTTTGCTACAAGCAGATGATGTTTAAAACATGTGTTTACAACTCCGTTTGAATTTGTCCTAACTACATTAAAACTACGACTTAACGAGAATCTAACTAAAACAAATTAAACATTGATATCTATACACACAATAATTGAATTTCTTATTGCACATATCTTAGACATTAACTGTACAAAATTAAGCTAACAAAAACATCCGTATTAAATTTAGAAAATCATGCTATCAAACTAATCATTTACTCATAATTTAATAGGTTATTACATTTATTACTATTTCAAAGCAGCTTGTAAACAGTCAATTAAGAGACTAATTAACAAATAAAAATATCGCGTTTCAAAACAAATAAAATTGTTTTAAACAGTAAAAATTTTTAGGAAATTGAGCATTTAGGGTGCAATCCATTTTATTATCTCTTCTTCCTGAATTTGTTAATAAAATATTGAATGAGCTTCTTTGAATTATAAAATAAAAATTAAAGCAATATTTCAAAAAAATGTAAAAATAAACAACTTTAATTTTGTTTGCTTGTTTTTGACAGAATAAAACAAGTTCTTCTAAAAATAAAAGATTATTTATTATGTGGGGACGGCGTATTAACTTTTCAATACCTACTGGTGACATTACTTCATTCCTTTTTATTTTATTGAATAACACTCGATAACAATACTTATAAACTAAGGTGAAGCTATATTTAAAGACTGAATTTCACTAAAAGATAATACAAAAAATAATCAAATCTCAGTTAAGTTTTTTTATTAAAAATGTTATCTTTCTAGTTTATAAATGCTAGTGTTTTTACAAGTTTTTGTCCAGTATTTGACAAATGATCAATTATGAACTTAACATGAACTAGATTGTTTCAAATATGTGATCTAGATCATAAAATTAACTCACGCTTCAACATGAAGAAATTAGTGTAGGTATCTAAGTAAGGATAAGAGGTTTTTAGGTAATATTTTTTATAATGCTCTAATAGGAGTGCTGTAAATGTACGATGAAGATAAATATCTGAATAAGAATCGTGTTATCAACCGCTATCAATTATCAAAGTTACATACTTTCGAATCAGCCGCAAGGCACCTATCGTTTGCATTGGCAGCTGAAGAACTATGTATCAGCCCAAGTGCGGTAAGTCATCAAATTAATAAATTAGAAGAAGAACTTAACTTCAAATTATTTAAACGATTTCATCGCCGAATATCGCTCACTCGCGATGGAAATAATTTATTTAACGTAGTAAAAAGTTCACTCAATAATCTAAATCAAGAAATATTAGAGATTAAAAATCAAGAACTCTCTGGCGCGCTAACTATCTATTCCAGTCCGTCTTTTGCTCAAGAGTGGCTAATCCCTAAATTATCGATGTTTATTGAAGATTATCCCTATATTTCGTTGAATATTTTATCGGGAAATAAGATTCTTAACTTTAGCCAGCATCGAGTTGATCTTACAATTTATTATGATGATCTCCATTATGATGAATTGCTTTGTGAACATCTTATGAACGAAAGTATTTTGCCGGTTTGTACGCCGTCTTATGCAGTCAAACATGACTTACATGAAAACATTGATAATCTTCACAAATGCATATTTTTACATGACAACCAAAATAATGGCTACGATTCCAATTTTGCCGAGTGGGAGGCGTGGACTAACTATTTCTCGCTAGCTTGTGATTTAAACAAAATGCAAAATATGCTATTTGACCGATCAGATTATGCAATAACCGCAGCCTTAAATCATGTTGGAATCGCAATGGGGCGAAAACTCCTTGTCCAAAAATATCTTCAAACAGGTCAATTAATTTCGCCTTTTCCAAATATGGAAGCTCCTTGTTCTCAGCGCTATTATGTCTGTAAATCACAGGGCAAATATAATCCAAAAGTTGATATTTTTATCAATTGGTTAAAAAATCAGTTCAAACAATCACCCCTATCATTATTGATTGAGCGCTAATGTGGTTGCTGCAAATGATTAAGGTAAGATTCCAGTAATAAGTGTGGTTTGATTAACCACACTTAAAGCTGTTTAATTAGGGTCTTTTTTTGATATGGATTAAGTTAGGTAAGGCGATAGCCAATAAAATAATTAACACGCCTACCCACTGATTAAAATAAACTGACTCTTTCAAGTAGAAATAAGAACAGGTTACCGCAACCGGCAATTCAGCCGCTGATAAAATCGCACTAAATGAAATCCCAATTTTGGGAATGCCCACCGAAAACAGAAAAGGGGGTAGTACTGTGCCGAGTAAAGCTAGTAAAAAACCTAATTGATAGAGTTGATCATGAATATTAATTTTGAAAAAGAACATCGGCGGAAAAATCAAAAACGTCACAATGCAAGCACCGGTAATCATCAATGCACTTTTTTCAAGCTTAGGTAATTCATTGCCAATATTACTGCTGGTAGTAATAAATAAGGAGTACATAATGGCGGCTAATAGCCCAAACATACAACCAAACAAGTTTAATCGAATATCTTCATTAAAAATACCTGCTGCTAAAGCGCTTCCAGCAATAATGACAATGACAGTGACAATTTGAATAAATGATGGTTTATTTTTGAAAATGACAAAATCAATAATCACGCTGATCCATAGATACTGCATTAACAAAATGATAGCAATCGAAGCGGGTACCAATTGAACGCATTGATAATAACAAATACCGACTAAACCAGGGAAAATCCCCACCGCACAAACTTTCCATTTTTTGGTTAATGGCTGATTTAGTTCTTTTTCTGAATTGGATTTAGATTTGTGAAGTGTTTTGACTATAAGGTGAATACCCCACAAAATTAGCATTCCTAAAAAACATTGTACACCAGTTACTTCACCCAATGAATAACCCGCTTTATACGCGGTTTTTACAATCGAAGAGAGCACACCAAAACTACAAGCGCCTAAAAATACTAATAGTCCTCCTAAAAATTTTTCTTTCATAGTTAAATCTCGTTACTTTAAAAAACTCTATATTTCAAAAACTGTACTTATAAAACGGTACTTTTAACACATTGCCGATAACATTTTCGACACACAAACAAATAAGAGCCTACAGAGGATGCCTCTGTAGCTCTAAAATAATTAATAAATTAATCCTAAATGATCACAATAGAATATAAGCAATTGCGCTTAGCGCAATAATTTGACTGGGAAGTTATTACAACGCAGTTTCAGTTTTCTTATGGTCATAGTTGAATGTAAAATAAAATATAATACCTAAAATCAGCGCATAAGAAGCGAAAATTAGCCATATTGATTGCCAATCTTTAACACCATCATGCGTATACATATCAATGACAATACCGCTTAAAATAGAACCTAAATAAGCGCCAATACCATTGACCATTGTCATATATAATCCTTGCGCACTCGCCCGAATATTCGAACTCACTTCCTTTTCGATAAATATCGAACCGGAAATATTAAAAAAGTCAAAAGCGCAACCATAAACAATCATCGATAACATCAAAAGCACAAAGCCAAATGGTGTTGGATCACCAAATGCAAAAAGACCAAATCTTAAAGTCCAAGCAATGATGCTGATCATTATTACTTTTTTGATGCCAAATTTTTTAAGGAAAAATGGGATCGTCAAAATAAAAGCGACTTCCGCCATTTGAGATACCGAAAGTAAAATAGCCGGATATTGTACAATCAAGCTATCTTTAAATTCCGGTATTCTATCAAAATCGTGCAAGAAAGCGCCACCATAAGTGTTAGTGATTTGTAATATCGCACCGAGTAACATGGCAAACAGAAAAAACACCGCCATCGTCGGCTTCTTGAATAAAACGAAAGCATCAAAACCTAATCGAGCAGCCCATGACTGCTTAGGATCTTTTTTAATTGCAATGTCTGGCAAGGTTGCACTATACAATACCAGTATTACCGATGCCGCACATGCGACATAAAGTTGTGCATTGCTAAGTTCAAATTTGAGTAAACTTATCATCCACATGGCGATAATAAAACCAATGGTGCCGTACACTCTTATTTTAGGAAAAACAGTAACCGTATCAAGCTTACTATTATCTAAACAATGATAGCTAATCGAGTTTGAAAGGGCGATAGTTGGCATAAAAGCAAGGGCATTACACAGCATGACCCAAAATAATACAGTGGAATTATCGACCGAAGCAGCATAAAAAAGCGCTATTGCACAAATTGAATGACAAAGCATATAGAGATATTTTGCTTGAACAAATTTATCGGCAATAATCCCAATAATACATGGCATAATCAACGCAGCTAATCCTTTTGTGCTAAAAATCATCCCGACTTCCGTACCTGAAAAGTGTAAAGTCTTAAACAGATAGGAGCCAAAAGTAACTAACCAGCTTCCCCAAATAAAATATTGGAAAAACAACATTATTTTTAATCTATCTTTTATGTTCATGTTTGCTATCCATAATATAAGTGTGTACGGCTTGTACCACTCAAAATAATAAAAACGAATAATTAAAAACGTTCGATAGTTTTGGTAATTAATTGTAAGAAAGTTGCTTTAACACGTTCGGCTGTTTCAATCACCTCTTCATGCCCTAATGGCTGATCTAAAATGCCACAAGCCATATTGGTTAAGCACGAAATACCAATAGTTTTGATACCTGAATGGTGAGCAACAATTGCTTCCGGTACGGTTGACATACCCACAGCATCAGCGCCTAACACACGAATCATTCTAATTTCAGCCGGCGTTTCGTAAGTTGGACCCGTCCACCAAGCATAGACACCTTGTTGTAAAGTAATATTGAGTTCTTTAGCAACGTCAAGGACGGTAGCGCGTAACTGTTTGTTGTAAAGTTCGCTAACATCTAAAAAGCGTACCCCTAACTCAGGGTTATTTGGACCAATTAATGGATTATTGGCAGTTAAATTAATATGATCGGTAATTAACATCAGTTCGCCGGGTTTAAAGCTGGTATTAACGGCACCACAGGCATTAGTAATAATTAACTTTTCAACGCCCAGCATTTTCATTGCACGAACAGGAAAAGTCACTTGATCTAAAGAAAACCCTTCGTAATAATGGAAACGTCCTTTCATCGCAACCACTGTTTTACCGCCGCTTTTACCAATGACTAATTCATTAGCATGACCGACCGCAGCCGATTGAGCAAAATGTGGGATATTGTCATATGCTATGCGAACGGCATCTTCAAGAGTATCAGCAAATGGACCTAAACCAGAGCCTAAAATAATGCCGATAGTTGGTTTTTTATCGGTGTGTTGTTGAATATAGTTAACCGCTTGTTGTATATCTGCTGTTTGATGCATGAGTGTACCTTTTCATTTTTAATATGTGCTAATAAATAACGCTAAGTGATAAAAATAACCACCTAAAACTTATAAATAATCAGAATGCTAAATTAAGATAAATTTAACATTAGCAATTTGAATGATGATTATTAATATCACTTAGTATGTCATAAGAAATGATATAAATAATCTGCTTTTTCTCAAAACGAGAAAAAGATCACATAAAAAGATATAATAAAAACAATGTATTTATTATTTCGGCGTATATTATGATGATCTTCTTAAAAGAAGGGAAGTTGATTATTGCTTAAAGCGTATTCGCCTTGTGCTATTTCAAGTATTAAATCATATAAATCAAATTATTAGGCTAAAAATTAATTTAGTTTAACTGCACATAGTGATTTGTCTGTTAAATATCTATTCAATTACGGATTTTATTATGTTTAAAACCCCTCAATCCGCTCACCACCACTATAGACAACGCCTTTAGTACCTCGAAAAAATCCTATTAATGTGAGATTACTTTGTTTGGCTTGCTCTACAGCCATCGATGTTGCTGCTGACACAGCAAGTAAGATCTCAATACCACAAATAGCACTCTTTTGTACCATTTCATAACTGGCTCGACTGGAGACCAAAATCACACCTGCCGGATGATCAGGCTGTTGCTGTAATTGTTTGGCTCGATAGCCCAATAGTTTATCTAACGCCACATGCCTACCGATATCTTCAAACCCGGCAATAAAGTTTCCTTGTAAATCGAGCCATACCGCTGCATGAGTGCAACCTGTTTGCTGCCCGACAAGCTGCACTTGCTCCAAACTTGCCAGCGAGTTTGTAAAATCAGATAAGTTAATCCGGTGATTGTTTGGCAACGTTGGGATAAATTGACAAACTTGTTCGATCTGTTCGCTACCACAAATTCCACAACCGGTTCGGCCAGCTAAGTGGCGGCGCTTGTTTTTTAGTTCAGCAAAGCGTCTTGATGAGAGTTCAATATGTACTTCAATGCCTTGCGGGGTAGGGTTGATATCAATGCCATAAATATCCGTCACTGCGGTAATAATTTTTTCGGTTAATGAAAAACCAATAGCAAAATACGCTAAGTCTTTAGGCGATGCCATCATCACCACGTGGGAAATACCGTTATAAATCAGGGCTACCGGCATTTCTATGGCTAACTGATCTAACTCAGGTGCCAACTGTTTGGCAGCAATAAATTTATTAACTGTAAGTGTTTCAATACCGATTGTCATAGTTGGCTCTTGATCTTGATGTTGTCAATGAGATTAGTAAGTTAAATATAATAACTGAGGATATAATTAATAGAAAGTACGGAATAATCAACGAAAATTGAAGATAATAAGGTTCTACCAATCAATGACTTATTGAGATGCGTACACGGTTTAATATGTTAAAATGAAGCATCGTTAACAATATTTTAATGCAACTAAACTTATGTCAATACACGAAATTACCCATGAAATTATGCAGTTTATTCAACAACACCAAGTCTGGGCTTTGCCGATTATCTTTCTATTAGCTTTTGGTGAGTCATTGGCGATTATCTCTTTACTGGTGCCGGCAACTGCAATTTTATTAGGTGCCGGTGCACTGGTTGGCGCTGGTGTTATGTCATTTGTTCCGGTGTTGATTGTGGCATCGTTGGGCGCCATTTTTGGTGACTGGCTCTCTTACTGGTTAGGTAAACATTATCATCAGCAAGTGATCAACGCATGGCCACTGAATAAACACCCAAAATTAGTTTATCGAGCCGAACAGTTTTTTGCTCGTTACGGCACATTTGGCGTTTTTATCGGTCGTTTTTTTGGCCCTTTACGGGCATTAGTACCACTTATCGCTGGTACGATGCATATGCCAGCGACAAAATTTAATTTGGCTAATGTCACCTCAGCGCCGATTTGGGCTTTTGTGTTACTTGCCCCCGGCGCTTTCGGTATGCGTTGGTTAGAAACCCTATTTGGTTAAATGGTGCCAACGGTATAACTGCGACGCCCACTTTTGCGACCAAGCGCTTCTAAATTGGTTTGCAATGGTGGGAATGGTAATGTTAAATGGTGACGACGATACGCCTCGAGTATCAATTTATGTATAGCGCTACGTAGTTGCATGCGGTGCCCCATTTCAGCGGCAAAAACACGTAACTCAAATAACTGAATACCTTCTTGAATATCAACTAAAAATACTTGTGGCTCCGGATCTTTAAGCACATATTCACACTCATCAGATGCTTGCTGTAATAGTTTTATAACCAGTTCGCTATCTGCATCAATGGTTGCGGGAATCGTCAGTACAATTCGGGTTATGGAATCCGATAGCGACCAGTTGACGAGCTGTTCAGTAATAAACGCCTTATTTGGCATCACAATCTCTTTGCGATCCCAATCAACAATAGTAATGGCACGGGTGCTAATTTTGGTAATGTTACCGGTTAAATCACGAATAGTCACGGTATCACCAATACGTACCGGCTTTTCAAATAGAATAATTAGGCCTGAGATAAAGTTAGCAAATATTTCTTGAAGACCAAAACCTAAACCAACACCTAAGGCGGCAATAAGCCATTGTATTTTAGACCAATCAATACCGATAAATGAAAAAGCAATCATGCTACCAATCATTAAAATAATATATTTAGAAACGGTCGATATGGCGTAACTGGTACCGGGCGCTAAATCTAAGTGCTGTAATATGCCCAGCTCTAAAAGAGCCGGTAAGTTTTTAACCAGTTGAATGGTAATTGTCATCACTAAAATCGCAATAAATACCGCACCAAGGGTAATATATTGTTCCGCTTCTGTTCCATTAACAATAATCGTCGTCCCCCACAATTTAATGTTATTCATAAAGGCGAACGCTGAATGGAGTTCTGACCAAAGCAGTATCATACTAATGAGAGCAATTAACATAATAATTGATCTCACTAATTGTAACGACTGAGCACTAATCACATCCAAATCAATAACAGGCTCATCGACACCGTCATTATTGACCTGAGATAACTCTTCTTCCTGACCTTTGGCTCGTTGCATTCTTTCTAGCCGGCGCTGTTTGGTGCGTTCAAATTCAATTCTTCGTTTTTGAATCCACATCCAGCGACGAATCATAAAATAGATAACTAACAGACCAAACCAGATAATCACCGAGGCTTCAAGACGCCCCAATAAAACCTGTGCGGTAGATAGATAACCTAAGCAAGCGGCAATAATGGCTAACCATGGGGCACTTAATAAGATAAACCATAAAATATGGCTTAATAAATTATCACCACAACCTTTTTTATCAATGTAAAGTGGTACGCCGGCACGATGAATTGAGTTAGTCATAAACACTAATGCAAAGCATAAAATAATAAATGCAGTGCGACCAATCGTTGCGGCAAATTGACGGTTATTAAATTGATCAAAACTCATCACAATCATAACTAACGGAATCACGACCCAAACCGAAAGTTGATAATATTTCATTGCTTCACGGACATTTCGTTTTGACCAGCCGAAATGAGTAATAAACAGCCCATTTTTAGCGGCAAAATGGGCAGTAATGATAAACACCCATAAAATAGGCGCAGCGGCATTAACCCCATAACCCAAAGCGACAGCGACAGGATAATCCCAATTAATTTGCAAGGCATAACCAAATACCGCCCACAAAATCGGGATAGGTAATGCCATAATTAAGGAGTAAATAATCACTTTTAAGGTTAACGAATAACTATCTTGCGTCACTTTACCCACCCGTGAAGCTGATTTGTTTAAAAATTCGTAATATTTATTGCGCATCTTGAAGTGGGTAAACACAAACAGTAGCGACAAAACCAATAAAAAGAGTGGTTTTGGTGCCGTCAATACTTCACTGCTGGCGTTATAGAGTTGAGTTAACGTATCAATTGAAAAAATGACATAAACCACATCTTTAGCAAGATTGACCGGAAAGTTTAGCGAAATAGGGTTGACATCAGCTACCCAGAAAAAGTAGCGGTGTGCCGCCTCGTTCACTTCATCAATGGCATTGGTCAGTTGTTTGTTAGAAATCTTTAATTTAGTGAGTTCAAGAATCGTGGTATCGGTACCGGAGATTAAGGTTTTGAGAAGCTCACTTTGTTCACGAAGTAGCCGTCGATATTGGCTGGCAATTTTTACATTAGCTAATGAGCCGTTTAATGTCGGGTAGTTAGCTAATGCTGATAAGGTGTTAGTGTAATTAAGTTGCTGAACTTTAGCTTCAGCAATTTCGGCATCTAAAGGCTGTGATTTTGGTTTTTCCGGAAGGCGCAATAATTGTTGACGTAAGGTTTCGCCAAGCGCTGTTGAAAAACTTAACCACTCGCCTTGTTCAGCTAAGGTTGCTAACGTATTTTGAACATGCGAAATTTGCGTGGTGATGTTGTTTTGTTCATTAATAATGCTGGTTAAGTGAGTCTTTTGGTACTCCAAATTTTGACGAAGATCATCGTTTTTTTCATTCAATTCATTAATAATAGCAGAAAGTTCATCTTCATTATTAATTACCAACATACTCTCTTGAGCAACAGCAATGGATGAAAAGAGCAGGAACAAACAACATAAAAAACCACGCATTGACATAAAGTTAGATCCTTTCTGCTAATTTTTGGCCTACACGAACTTGATCACCAATTTTAAGATGACTGTCAAATTCAATGGCGTTTGAAGCAAATAACGTAATCACTGTTGAACCAAGTTTGAAACAGCCCATATCTTCGCCTTTGGACAATTTCACCTCGCCCGAATAAGTCCAGCGTTTCATAATTCCGTCACGTGGAGGGGTGATTAGGCCTTCCCAAGCAACTTCAATACTTCCAACAATGGTTGCGCCAACTAAAATTTGAGCCATAGGTCCAAAATCGGTTTCGAACAGGCAAATCACACGTTCGTTACGAGCAAAGATATTCGCAATACATTCAGTGGTTGCTTTACTGACCGAAAATAGCGAACCGGGCACATAGATCATTTCCCGTAAAGTTCCGTCACACGGCATATGAAAGCGGTGATAGTTTTTTGGCGATAAATAAGTGGTGGCAAAAGCGCCATTTTTAAAAAACTTAATCATGTCAGGATGACAGGCAAGCAGTGAATCTAACGTGTAAAAGTGCCCTTTTGCTTGTAACAATAAATTGTCTTGAATTGTACCAAATTGGCTGATAACTCCGTCAGCCGGCATAACCACTGAATTGGTTGAAGCATCAATAGGGCGAGCATCTTGTTTTAGTTCACGAGCAAAGAAATCATTGAAGGTTTTATACTCTTTGACATTGCTGATTTGAGCTTCACTCAAATCGATTTTATACAGCTTACTAAAGCCTTGAATCATCCACGTTGTCACGATGCCCAACTGTTTTTTTGCCAGCCAACCAAAAATAACGGTTAACATCTGTTTAGGAAGAAGATACTGAATCATTGCTTTTAACTGATTTAACATAGAAAACTCTCAAATTAGTTTAGTAATATTTCATTATAACAATATTTATAACGAATGTATAAAATGCCCTTAAATCGACAATTTGTGCGTTAGATCACATAGATTTTAAATATTTTGCCAATAAGTGCAAAACAATGGCAATCGATTAAAAGTGTCACTCACATTAGTTTTCTAAACTGTGCTCATTACCAATAATGAGGATAGATTTAATGGCAATTCGATACGTTGCTGCAATAGATTTAGGCGCATCAAGCGGTCGTGTAATGTTGGCAAGTTTTGATCAGCAAACGGAAGATTTAACGCTGAGTGAAATACATCGATTTAGTAATGGATTTAAAGCGATAGATAAACATTACTGTTGGGATCTGAATTATTTAGAGCAAGAAATATTAAACGGCTTAAGCATAATTGTTGAGCAAAATATCAAACTTGACAGCATCGGGATTGATACATGGGGAGTGGATTATGTCTTGCTTGACAGCAACGGCGAGATTGTTGGGCCAACTTATGCCTATCGCGATCATCGTACTGATAGCGTTATGGAACAAGTTCAAGCTGAATTGGGCGCTGAGGCGATTTATCAAAAAACCGGCATCCAGTTTTTAACCTTCAACACCCTTTATCAACTAAAAGCCATGATGAATGAAAATCCGTCATGGTTAGCACAAGTGACCGATTTAGTGATGATCCCCGATTATCTGATCTATCGTCTTACCGGCAAACTTAACCGGGAATACACCAATGCAACAACAACCCAGTTAGTTAACGTCACCCGTCATGATTGGGATGATGAATTACTGAACTATCTTGGTTTACCCCGTAAATGGTTTGGTGAAATTACTATGCCGGGTAATCAAGTCGGCACTTGGAAAAGCCCCAAAGGCGATCCGATTCCGGTGATTGCTGTCGCCAGTCATGATACCGCCAGCGCAGTGATTGCCGCACCTATCAACAATCACAATAGTGCTTATTTGTGTTCGGGCACTTGGTCATTAATGGGCATTGAATCATCACAACCTTTTACTGAGCCGCACGCTTTAAAAGCCAACATCACCAATGAAGGGGGCGTTAATGGCGCTTATCGGGTATTAAAAAATATTATGGGACTATGGTTATTTCAACGCGTTTGCGCCGAACACCAAATAAATGATATTCGCTCATTGATTAAGCAAGCTGAGCAACAACCCGCTTTTAAACATGTTATCAATCCTAACGATTCCAGACTATTAAACCCAGAATCCATGACTGAAACCTTAAAACAACTCTGTCATGAACATAACGGCCTTAAGCCGCAAAGCTTAGCAGAACTGGTTCGCTGTATTTTCGATAGTTTAGCGCTGTTATATCGGGAAGTCCTAACCGAACTATCAAGCTTAATAAAACAGCCTATCCAAACGTTACATATTGTTGGGGGTGGTTGTCAAAACGCATTTTTAAATCAGCTATGTGCTGATCTTTGCCAAATTAGTGTTACTGCCGGACCGATTGAGTCATCTGCACTGGGTAATGTTGGTTACCAACTCATTTCTTTAGGTGATATTGCGGATGTTAAACAGCTACGCCAGATCATCACGCATAATTTTAAAACTGACATTTATTATCCCCGCAACATGGCTAACTAATTAATTAACATGATTTTATATTGAATTAAGGAGCATCAAATGAGTGAAGTTGAAAAGGCATATCAAATTGCCAAAAACCGATTTGAGCAGCTAGGTGTCGATACCGATGCCGCAATCGCCGCAATGGCAAGGCTACCGATATCGGTGCATTGCTGGCAGGGCGATGATGTCGCCGGCTTTGAAAAACAAGAAGGTGAATTAACAGGCGGCATTCAAGCAACCGGCAACTATCCGGGTAAAGCACGTAATGCCGATGAGTTAAGAGCTGATTTAGATAAAGCCTTTAGCCTGATCCCAGGTCCCAAAAGATTAAATTTACATGCATGCTATTTAGAGGCTGATCACAAAGTCGATCGTAACGAAATTAAACCGGAACATTTCGCTAATTGGGTAAATTGGGCGAAACAACAGCATATTGGACTTGATTTTAACCCAACTTACTTTTCTCATCCTCTAAGTAATGAAGGTACGTTAACCCATGTCGATGATGAAATTCGTCAGTTTTGGATCGATCATGGTAAAGCTTGCCGTAAAATCTCAGAATATTTTGGCAAAGAGCTTGGCACCCCTTCGGTGATGAATATCTGGCTACCGGACGGCATGAAAGATATAACCGTCGACAAGTTTGCGCCTAGACAACGTTTAGTTCAAGCCATTGATGAAATCATCAGTGAAAAACTTGATCCCAAATATCATATTGATGCGGTTGAAAGCAAACTATTTGGTATTGGGCTTGAGTCTTATACTGCCGGATCAAACGAATTTTATTTAGCCTATGCAACTTCACGTAAAACGGCGCTATGTTTAGATGCCGGGCATTTTCATCCAACCGAAGTGATTTCAGATAAGATCTCCGCAGTAATGCCGTTTGTTGAACACTTATTATTACACGTCAGCCGCCCGGTTCGTTGGGATAGCGATCATGTGGTTTTATTTGATGACGAAACCCAAAACATTGCCAGTGAGATCATCCGTAACAACTTATTCGATCGCGTACATATTGGCTTAGATTTCTTTGATGCCTCAATTAACCGTATTGCCGCTTGGGTAATAGGTACCCGCAATATGAAAAAATGTTTATTAAAAGCCCTGCTTGAGCCGACCGAAAAACTCAAACAGTATGAACGTGAACGAGACTTTACCTCAAGACTGGCGCTTTTAGAAGAGCAAAAATCGTTACCATGGCAGGCGGTTTGGGATAAGTATTGTCAATTAAACGATGTACCTGTCGGCAGCCAATGGCTCGAAGAAGTACGTCAATATGAAACAGCGGTATTAAGTCAACGTAAATAAGGTGAAAACAATGCAACAGATTCAATCTTCTTGGTTTGTCCAAGCAATGGTAAAAGCGACTTATGATATGTGGCTAAAAGGTTGGGATGAACGTAACGGCGGTAATGTCAGTTTAAGATTATTAGAAAGTGACATTATTTCATTCCAAAACGACTTTTATGCTAATCCTCGCCATGAATCATTAACGCAAGATGTGAGCAAATTAGCTAACCAATATTTTATTGTCACCGGATCGGGTAAATTCTTTCGTAATGTCATTTTAGATCCTGCCGACACGTTGGCGGTGGTCAAAATTGACGAGCAGGGCAAAGGTTATTACATCATGTGGGGACTGGTAAATGGTGGATTACCTACCTCAGAGCTAGCGGCTCACTTGCAATCACATATCGTGCGTATTGAACACAGTCAGGGTAAAGATCGGGTAATTATGCATTGTCATGCAACCAATCTTATTGCTTTAACTTATGTGCTTGAGCTTGATACAGCGGTGATTACTCGCTTGTTATGGGAAATGAGTACGGAATGTTTAGTTGTCTTTCCCGACGGTGTAGGCGTGGTTCCATGGATGGTGCCCGGCAAAGACGAAATCGGCTACGCAACTGCCGAACAAATGGCGAAACACACGCTTGTGTTATGGGCATTTCATGGCGTCTTTGGCACCGGCGCTACATTAGATGAAGCCTTTGGTCTGATAGATACCGCTGAAAAGTCTGCTCAAATACTGGTCAAAGTCTTATCAATGGGCGGCAAACGCCAAACTATCACTACTGAACAATTTAAGTTATTGGCACAAAGGTTTGATGTCAAACCAATGCAGGAGGCGTTGCAGTAAAAAAGCTGTTTTATCAAAAGATAGATGTCATTATCTTTTAATAAATATAAGGATACAGATATGAGTAGTTCAATTATTTTAGGCATTTTTTGGCACTTTATCGGTGCCGCTTCTGCCGCCTGTTTTTACGCTCCACTAAAAAAAGTCAAAAATTGGTCTTGGGAAACGATGTGGTCTATCGCCGGTATCTTTTCTTGGATCATCCTTCCTTGGTCGATTAGCTATTATTTGCTCCCGGATTTTTTGGGATACTACGGCTCATTCGGTTTTGATACTTTACTTCCGGTGTTTTTATTCGGCGCTATGTGGGGCGTTGGTAATATCGGTTATGGGCTAACCATGCGTTATTTAGGTATGTCTATGGGCATAGGTATTGCAATTGGCATTACCTTGATTGTTGGCACACTGATGACGCCGATTATACAAGGTCAATTTGGTGAACTCATTGCCTCAATCGGCGGTAAAATGACCCTGCTTGGCGTTGTTATTGCTGTTATTGGCGTTGCGATTGTCACTTATGCCGGATTACTAAAAGAGAAAACGCTTGGGGTACAAGTTGCCGATTTTAACTTGAAAAAAGGGCTGTTACTTGCTGTGATGTGTGGGATTTTTTCTGCCGGCATGTCATTTGCCATGAGCGCCGCTGTCCCTATGCATAACAAAGCTGCTGAACTGGGGGTTGATCATCTTTATGTCGCCTTACCTAGTTATGTCATCATCATGGGCGGTGGTGCAATTATTAATCTGGGCTTTTGCATTATACGCCTTTGCTACCAACCTGAACTCTCCTTTAAAAAAGATATCGCTATTGCCAAATCGTTACTAATCAGTAATGCCTTGTTCGCCATATTGGGCGGTGCAATGTGGTACTTCCAATTTTTCTTTTATGCTTGGGGACATGCCAATATCCCGGCTGATTATGGCTTTATGAGTTGGATGTTACACATGAGTTTTTATGTGCTATGTGGTGGCATTGTTGGATTGGTATTAAAAGAGTGGTTTGGCACCGGCAGTAAACCTGTGCGTATATTGTGTCTGGGTTGTTTGGTGATTATTGTTGCCGCCAACGTGGTTGGTTTAGGCATGGCAAATTAAATAAATAGTTAAAGGAAACACATTATGTCTTATCGCATGATTCTGAACGAAACGTCTTATTTTGGTGCTGGCTCAATCAGCCATATTGTTGATGAAGTGAAAAAACGGGGTTTTAAAAAAGCGCTTGTCGTCACCGATAAAGATTTAATTAAATTCAATGTCGCCACTAAAGTCACCAAATTATTAGATGACAACGGCTTTGATTATCAAATTTTTGATGAAGTGATACCAAATCCAACGATCGGCATTGTTCAAAAAGGGGTAGAGGTTTTTAAAACATCGGGAGCAGATTACTTAATTGCTATCGGTGGCGGTTCACCGCAAGATACTGCTAAAGCCATTGGTATTATTATCAATAACCCGGAATTTGCCGATGTGCGAAGTTTGGAAGGGGTCGCGCCAACCAAAAAGCCTGCCGTCCCGACCATTGCCATACCGACAACCGCCGGTACAGCGGCCGAGGTAACCATTAACTATGTGATCACCGATGAAGAGAAAAAGCGTAAATTTGTCTGCGTCGATCCGCATGATATACCCGTTGTGGCAATTATTGATTCAGACATGATGGCAAGTATGCCCGCAAGCTTAAAAGCGGCAACCGGCGTGGATGCATTAACTCATGCGATTGAAGGTTATATTACAAAAGGTGCTTGGGAGCTGTCAGATATGTTTCATCTAAAAGCGATTGAAGTTATTTCACGCGCTTTACGTGATTCGGTAAAAGGCATCGCTAAAGGGAGCGAAGATATGGCTTTAGGGCAATATATTGCAGGTATGGGCTTTTCAAATGTTGGATTAGGCTTAGTACACGGTATGGCACATCCGCTAGGCGCTTTTTATGGCACACCACATGGTGTAGCAAATGCAGTACTATTACCCCATATTATGGCTTACAATGCTGATTTTACCGCGGATAAATTCCGTGATATCGCTAAAGCAATGGGCGTTACCGGCACGGACAGCATGACAACCGAACAAGCCAGAGTGGCGGCAGTTAATGCGGTAAAACAGCTTAATGAAGATGTCGCTATCCCCGCCACTTTAAAAGCGATCGGCGTTAAATTGGAAGATATACCGGCGCTGGCGCAAGCGGCTTTTGATGATGTGTGCACCGGTGGCAATCCACGGCAAGCAACTGTAAAGGACATTGAAAAATTGTATCTTGCCATTTATGAATAACCATTAGCAAATGAGCACGCTTGAAACAGACTGATACGGATTAATTGGTCTGTTTCATCTGCAAAAAAATCCAACAAAAAGGAGTTGTCATGATAAGAAAAGCCTCAATTATGCAAGTTCATCCCGACAAACATGCTGAATATAAAAAACGTCACGATGAAATATTTCCGGAACTGGTTAAAGTGTTAAAAGACCACGGTGCGCACAACTACTCAATTTTTCTTGATAGTAAACGCCACCTACTTTTTGCTTATGTTGAAATCGAATCAGAAGAGCGCTGGCAAGCGGTAGCACAAACTCAAGCTTGTCAAAAATGGTGGGCATTTATGCAAGACATTATGCCGAGTAATGCAGACAATAGCCCGATCAGTGAAGCGCTCACAAGCGTTTTTTACCTCGAATAAAGTTAACTCTCTTTCATATTGATGAAAGAGAGCTGACATAAATCAAACCTGTTTTAACTTATCTTGAAATCGAGACCGATAGATAGACGGTGTTTGCTTCAACTCTTTTTTAAACACAGCCGAAAAATAGTTACTATCGTTATAACCGCACTCAGCAGCGATAATACTGATTGAAAGCTGGGTATTACGAAGTAAAGACATGGCTTTACATAACCGGCATTTTTGCAAATACTCATTAATGGTCATACCGGTTTGACTTTTAAATAAACGACTCAACGAACGTGCGGCAATATTGTATTGTTTGCAAAACATCTCTAAATTAAACGCACTGGCAATACTGTTATGTAATACCGTAAATAAAATATCTAATTGATGCGTCGCCGTAGGTGACTGCTCATTAGGCTGTTGTTTAATACGATCTAATAAAATAACCAGCTGTAAAAATAGCGCTTCAGATAAGTGGATTGATGCTAGGTTATTTTTTTGCGACTCGATAGTTAATTGATTAATAAGTGGAGAGACCTGCTTTATAAAAGAAGGATGAATACGCCATATTCGCTCAGTATGTTTTGCCGTTTGTTTAGGTAAATAATTCTCAATAGCTGAAGATAAAAACAGCTGATGCCTTAAATATAAAATATTAATCAACTTCAAATTATTCACCGATTCATAACCGTGAATATCACTTGGATTAATATACAAAATATCACCGCTGGTAATCGGATAGATATAATCATTCCAATGATGTAAACCATTACCCGAACAAACAATAACAATTTCATTAAAATCGTGAAAATGGAGCGGAAAAGGTTGTTGATGATCTCGCTTTTCGACAGTAACAGTATTCATCGGTGAAATAAAATAGTCTTGTTTGTATAAACGTAAATACTTCTCCATAAATCTGTTCCTGACCTAAAAATGACAGCACTAATGATAACGCTTATCGGGATCTTTGCGTAGCGTTTGTGGTGAAAAATTAAACTCATGTTTAAAACATGTTGAAAAATAAGCGCTATCATTAAAACCACACTCCTGTGCAATAGTGGTTATGGACTTATCGGTATCAATGAGTTGAGTATAAGCATCGGCTAAACGTAATTTAATTAAATACTTTTGCGGAGTGATACCTATCTCATTTTTAACATGGCGATGAAATGACCGCAACGATAACGAAAACTGCTGCGTCACTTTTAGCCAATCAATTGGCTCTTTAAAATGCACTTGCAAATAACGCAGCAGTTGCTTAACCCGATTATCGCTTGACCCGCTGCCTTGATTAACATACTGATTTTGCTTAAACAGAATGAGCAGTTGTAAGAACAGGCTTTCTTGATAAGCACTCGACTCATCGTTGATATGATTGAATTGCTGAAGAATATATTGAATATTTTGATCACACTTCTTATCAAAAAAATAGTGCGAGTGGAGTGGATCATGTTGTGGTATCAACTGATGAATGCCATTTATAAAATTAAAGCTACTGGGATCTCGAAATAAAATATTGGTGAGATGTAAATTGTTCACATTTTCATACAGATGACAATCTGTTGCATGAATATAAAACATCATGCCCGGATAGAGATCAAACAATCGCCCATTCAAAATATGCTTACCGTAGCCGTTGGTGACAATGACAATCTCGTTAAAGTTGTGAGTATGCTCAGGGTAGACAGGTTGAGGCTCTCGAGGTTCAACAGTGATCTTTTGCTCACTAGACGAAAAAAAATCTTTATCAAGTAACTTCTGTATCATGGCGAACCTCATTTTTTTTAAAACTTACAACCACCATTTTAAAAAGTAAATCAAACTCACACCTTTAATATTTGGACAGCTAACCGAATATTTTGGCTATAAATTATAGCTGTACGTGAATTTTTATTAAAAATGTGCGAAGCTTCACATTTTTAAAATCACTTCGTTAACACAAATCAGCAATAGCTAAATTAACACAAAACCGCTTAATTTTTTATAGAATAAAAAATACTCATATTTCATCTTGTTGAAGGCTATTATTTATGATACTTTTTAGCCACTTTATTTGACTTATATTAAAAAAGAAGACGTTTACATGGAAATCTTAATTGTTATTCTGATATTTTTGGTAGTCCTGCTTGTAAAATACAATAGAGTCATTACAATCCTCATTAAAACCCTAAGACACAAACCCTTTCCTCAAAATACCAACAAACCTGAACAACTGACAATCGACCAGCAAAATGCGCTATCTGCTGGGCTAATTATTGCTGAACAGCATATGTTTTGTTGGGATAGCTTAGAAAGTGATGCCCGAAACTCCGGTAAAACAGAACAGAAATATCGTTTAGGTACAGCTTGGGATGTGTTTTCTCCTCAAAGCGCAGTTGAATGCTTATCCTCTTTTGGGTCATTTCACAAAATTGTTAATAACGCGATAGAAATTTATCTTAATGTTCCCAAAGAACAGTGGCAAAGTTATATTAATGACCAAATCCCGGAAGATTATCGTGAAATTATTGGGGTGTATTGCTCAAGGTTAGATCAAGTATCTGCAATTTTAATTGAAAACAAAGTCGCCGAAAATCAGGAAGAAGTGCACCAAATTTTACTTCGAGGCGCTATTGCATGGGATTTAGGCCGCATTGTTTATATTGCCAGAGCAAGCTATATTGCGGGCTATATCAACAAAGAACAAGCATGGCAAGCGATTAACTCAGTCTTACCTGTTGTTAAAGAACATTTTGCCAATTGGAAACAATTCGGTCAAAGTTATATGCTGGGTCGTGCCGTGTATCAGCCTGATGATGCATCGATTCCGGGCTTGTTTGATATTTACACACAAGCGACCACTTCTGAAGATAGTCCATGGCTAAAATACCCATTAAATAACTAATTTATTGCTTGTGACAGGGTGAACTGTCACAAGCACTCAAATACATTCTAATCTTCATTCAATATTTAACCATAATAAATAAAAGTTAATTAAATTTCCGCTCTTCTGACGGCGTAATTCCAAAGGTCTTTTTATACAGAGTGGTAAAGTGAGTACTATTAATAAAACCGCAAAGTAATGATATTTCGGTAATAGTCATATCACTTTCTCGAATCTTTAATCTTGCTGACATTAACCTTAATCGTTTGATGTAATTTTCCGGCGTTAATCCGGTAGCTTGTTTAATATGCCTAAACATGGTTCGTAACGTTAAATGAAAACGTTGAGCAATATCATGCCAATCATATTGATCAAAGCAGTTTTCTTGTAAATGATTAAGGAGCAGATGCAATTTATAGCGAGTATTATTTTTTTGTGCTTGTCCTTGCGATTGATTGATAATCGTGATGAGTTTAAAAAAAAGATATTCACGCACCGCTAAAGGTGTTTCTAAATTAAAGAGCTGGTCAATCACCATATTACATTCTTTGCGTAAAGTGGGGGTAAGCCAGATATAAGAATTTAAATCACTTGCGGAAATGGGATTTAAGAGATTTTCGATTTTATTTAAAAACACAAAATTGCGATTAGGGTTAATCAGTACATTGGTTAACTTCAATGTACCTAAATCGTCATAAAAATGGTAATCATGACCACGCACCAAAAACACATCGCCTTGTTGAATAAATAGCGGTTTGCCATTAATCACATGTAAACCATGCCCTTGTTCGACTATCACAAGCTCGTCAAATTCATGATTATGTTCAAGACTATTTCCTTCCGGATCACTTTTATAAAGCGCTAATTTATCAGATTCAGAATTAAAATAGGTGGCAATTTTTAAAGTATTCATCGTGTCAGTCCTAAATTTTAAATTAATCTTAAAAAAGTGATGATTGAAAATATTCAATTTAGTTAACCGTCAATCGCTTAGCTTAAATCGCCTCATTGCTGGTTATCATCCTGCTCTTAGCCTGTTAGCGGATTAGTAAATAAAAAATATTGCTGATGATTTATCGCAACAGTTTGAAATTAAAAACGATTATTCTGGTTATTGATGGTTGCAAAATGCAATTTTCAATCCTTTTATTAACACAATAAAGTAATCGACTTTTAGATAAAAAATAATAATTCCAAAAATGTGAACTTCCTCTACCTAATCTTTTTGCTGCTGCCATTTATCCTGCCAATCTGGCATTAACAAGGTGGCTGGGTTAATTCGGGCATGGCTATACTTTTAACTCTATTTACAGGAGGAATGTATGGCACAAGAGATACAGAAAAATGATCATGTCGTTATGGTTAAAGATAAATCTTTCATTGCAAAAGCCGAAAAGTTATTACCCACTCTTCATCACAAAGCTATTTACCCGCAAGACATTATCACCCTAATTCAAGACCCTACCGCTATTTATGGTTGGTCGGCTAAAGTGGTGAGCAGTGCACATGAGTATTTCACAAAAGCCTTTCAATCGGGTGAGAGTTTTATTATTGATTTTGGTCAACACGCAGTGGGTTATTTATCGTTTTTGTGCCAAAGCGTTGGCAGTCCACCCGATGCGCCAGCGCATATCAAGTTCACTTTTGGTGAAACGCTGTGTGAAGTGGCTGAACCTTTTAGCCAATATCAAGGCTGGTTAAGCAAAAGTTGGTTGCAACAGCATGATGAATATATCGATATTTTACCGGCCAAGGTCGACCTAACGCGCCGTTATTGCTTCCGATATTTAAAAATTGAGGTGGTTTCCTTGTCGCCAAAATATCAGATTAAATTTCAAGATATCACCTTAAATACCGTCAGCTCAGCGCCGGATAATTGTGTTATCTATCAAAGTAACGACCCGCAGTTAGCAAAAATCGATAAGGTTTCAGTGCTGACACTACATAACTGTATGCAAGAGGTGTTCGAGGACGGGCCAAAACGTGATCGTCGGTTATGGTTAGGTGATTTACGGCTGCAAGCGCTGGTTAATGATGTCACATTCAAACAGTATGATTTAGTGCGCCGATGCTTATATCTGTTTGCCAGTCATCGCCGTGAAGACGGTATGGTATCGGCCAATATTTTTGTTAAACCCGATATTATCGCTGATGATACCTTTCTATATGATTATTCGCTTTTTTATGTCGATGTGCTTTATAACTATTTTCTGCAAACACACGATGAACAGACCGTTAAAGAGCTATGGCCAATTGCGCTAAGACAGATCGAAATTGCTCTCGAACGCTGTGATAAACATGGCTTAGTGACTGATAGTGATGATTGGTGGTCGTTTATTGACTGGCATGAAGCGTTAAATAAACAAGGGGCTTCACAAGGGGTGTTAATTTACTGCGTTGATAAAGCCCTGCGGTTAGCTCAACAGTTACAACCGGCGATAACCGCAAGCCTACAACAAACGCTCGATCACCTAAAGCAGGCGGCAAGAACATTATGGGATGATAAATCGGGTTTTTACGTCAGCGGTGCCGATCGTCAAGTGAGCTATGCAACGCAAATTTGGATGATTTTAGCTGAGGTTGATGATTTACCACTGCAACAAACACTGATGCGCAATCTGCTCAATTCTCCTCCTGCAATTAATATGAATACCCCATATCTGCGTCATCACTTTATCGCCGCCCTTTTCAAAACAGGCATGCAACAGCAAGCAATCGATGAGATCAAAGCCTATTGGGGAAAAATGGTTGATTATGGCGCAGATACATTTTGGGAGCTCTTTGATCCACAAAATCCAAGCTATTCGCCTTATGGTAGCAAAATCATCAACAGTTATTGCCACGCATGGAGTTGTACACCGGCATGGTTTATTCGTCAGTATTCTCTTTAAATCGATAAAAGGATTCAAACATGGTCAGTTCAGTATTTAAATTATGGCGACAACGTATAGGCTACGGAATTGCCGATCTCTCTTGTAATTTAGTCTGGCAATTAATATCGCTCTATTTAATGTTTTTCTATACCGATGTCATGGAGCTACCTGCTTACTATGTCGGTATTATGTTCTTAGTTACCCGTCTGGTTGACGGGGTAGCCGATGTCTTAATGGGGCTGGTTATTGATAACACCTCAACCCGTTGGGGGCGTTGCCGTCCATGGCTTCTTATTGGTGCCGTGCCGTTTGGACTATTATGTATATTGGCTTTTTACGTGCCGGATTTTGGTACAACCGGTAAGCTTATTTATGCCTTTATTACCTATTTGTGCCTGTCATTTATCTATACGGTTGTGAATATTCCTTTTTGTGCGATGTTGCCATTTTTAACGGCCGATTCATTAGAACGTACTACACTTTCATCAGTAAGAATCCTGCTCGGATCATTAGGCTCAACCATTGTCGCTGTGGCGACACTTCCATTAGTGAAAAGCTTAGGACAGGGTAATCAAAATCAGGGCTTTTTATATACTGCCATTATCTTTGGTGTGATTGCCACTTTCTTTTTAATTGTCAGTTTTAAAAACGTGGAAGAGAAGATCACCATAAAACAAGAGCGCATGACCTTAGCTCGAGCTTGGCAGGGTTTAAAGGACAATACACCATGGAAGATTTTTGCCTTTAACATCTTTTTGATGTGGGGGGCATTCTTTTTGCAAATGAGCGCATTAGTTTACTATTTTAACTATTATGTGCAAAATCCGGAGTTAACTGCTGTCATTGCCGGTATTTCGACCTTTGTGCCATTAATCGGAACCTTGACCGTCCCTCTGTTAGCAAGCTATATGAAAAAACGCCACATCTATCTGTTTTCCAGCACAATCAACCTTATCGGTATGGGCATAATGATTGTGTTTGATGTGAATCAAATCGGTTTGATTATCGGTGCGGTAGTGTTATCCATTGGCGCCGGACAACGAACAGCAATCTATTTTTCAATGCAAGCTGATCCGGTTGATTATGGTGTATGGAAAACCGGTATTAACACTGCGGGCATTTTAACCTCGATTAACGGGTTTTTAGGCAAAGTCGCCATGGCGGGTGCTGGCGCTATCACTGGCTTTTTGCTCTCATCCGGTGGCTATACCGCCAATGCCGTACAAACCCCAAGCGCACTGTTTGCGATCAAACTTTGCTATCTCTACCTCCCGGCAATTTTAATTATCGCCTCAATGTTTTGGATCGGTAAGTTTTACAAACTCGATGATATTTATGCCTCAATTTGTAACGAGCTTGAAGCAAGACGACAAATTAATGCAGATAAATCATAGTTGGACATGTTATTTAGTAATCTATAAGGAAAGGTCTATGAAGTTAAAAATAATGGTAGGCGTCTGTTGTTTATATTCCGCATCAACTTTAGCAGCAATCGAATGGCTGACAGAGCAAGGCACACTAAAATTATATGGTGATGTTGAGTTTAATATTGATGCGGCAAGTAAAAAACATCAATTAACTTCGCTTAAAACAACGGCAAAAAAGGATTTTGATGCGAAAGACGGCGATCGTTGGGATATTAATGGTCGAATCTTAATTGGTTTAGACGGTAAACGAGAGCTGGCAAATAATGCTTATGCCGGATTTTCCGTTCAGCCACTGGCTGACTTAAGTGGCAAAGTGAATTTAGATGATGCAAGCTTCTTCTTTGGGCATAAACAAGATTGGCAGATCAAAGTCGGACGCTTTGAAGCTTATGATATGTTCCCATTAGGGCAAGATACGTTTATTGAATATTCGGGCAATACCGCCAATGATCTCTATAGCGATGGATTTGGCTATATCTATATGATGAAAGAGGGACGAGGGCGCAGTAGTACCGGCGGTGCTTTAGAGTTAGCCAAACAATTCGGCGATTTCAATTTTCAAATCAATTCAATGGTAAAAGACGGTACAACGCTGTTTAACGATAGTACCTACCATGGCTATAAACTACGTAAAGAAAAAAACGTCGTCTATTTACGACCGGTTATCGCTTACAACAATGGTACCATTTCAGCAGCAGCGGCGGTTGAGCATAATGTTGTGAGCAATGCTTACCGTTATTATGATGAAGTTAAAGATAAATGGTTAGATCAATCTAAACGTACCGGCTATGGCTTAACATTTAGCTGGAACAGTGAAGGTGATTTTAATCAATCGGCGCAAGGCTTATTGATTAATTCCAGCTTGGCATATTTAGATGCTGAGCAAGAAAAAGATTTTACCGCAGGCTTAAATGGTGTTTGGAATAACATTGGTCTGGGTTATATTTTTGCCGCGAATGATATTAAAACGTTTAATCCTAACTATAAAGATAAAAGTGGGATATCGACCAAAGGCAAATATAAAATACATACTATCAACGCCTCTTATTTAATCCCAAATGTGATGGAAATGGATAATTTTAATCTTTATCTAGGGACTTATTGGTCACATCTTGATCGGGATAAAAAGCAAGGCGGTGATAGCGATAATCGCTATGGTGCAAGATTGCGATTTAAATATCTATTCTAAGTAAATCTCACTAAATTAACCAATTAATTCACACAGCAAGGTCATAATCAAACTGGCCTTGCTTTATGCTTTAATTTGCAGCATACAATTAATTTTAAGGGCTTATTCAAAGCAAGCCGGAAAAGGATTGTGTTGCCTAAGGATTTAACATTTCGATCCCACCAACAAGTAACTATGGATTAGCTTAACTGTGATAGCCGTAAACTAACCCATTATGCCGACTGATTAAAAAAATATCAGATGATTAACGATAAACACTGGTATTAAAATCGCCACTGACCACTTCATATAACCGAAAAAGCCGGGCATGGCGATGTTGTTTTGGCTGGCAATGTTTTTCACCATAAAATTAGGGGCATTACCAATATAGCTTAGTGCGCCCATAAATACTGATCCCATTGATATGGCTAACAACGTGTTTGTCAGCGTGGTCATTAACATTGGTGCATCGCCGCCGGCTAGGTTGAAAAAGACCAAATAAGTCGGCGCATTATCTAAAAAGCCGGAAAGCAACCCGGTAAACCAAAAATACATCCCATTTATTGGCTCGCCTTGTGACGTATTGACCAGCGAAACCAGTGAAGCTAAAGCGCCGTTATTGCCTGCCCGTAAAATAGCCAGCATCGGAACGATAGTGATAAAAATGCCGATAAATAATTTTGCCACTTCAATCAGTGGATCCCAATTAAACTCATTACCCGCTCGCACCTGCTTTGGCGTGATGCGGATTGAAATAAGGGTAATAACAATAAAGAATAGATCCCGTATTAAGTTGGACAGTGTGATATGGGCACCTAAAATTGTAAAACTGATAGACGATTGCCAGATGCCCGAAACCAATACATTAGCAATAATCGCCACTAATAACAGCAAATTATTTATGCCATAAACTTTCGTTGGCTCTTTGCTTTTAGCGGTCATCGTTGTTGCTAACTTGCCATATTGCCGGCAAAAATAGTGGCGATCAATCATATAATAAATCGCTAATAATATTGCCGTAGTTAGCCATACCGGCAGTAACATATGTTGTACTGTCCAACTAAAGCTTACGCCTTTTAAAAAACCAATAAATAACGGCGGATCGCCTAATGGCGTTAATCCGCCGCCAATGTTTGCCACTAGAAAGATAAAAAAGATAATGGTATGAACGGTATATTGGCGCTCTCGATTGGCTCGAATTAAAGGACGGATCATTAACATGGCCGCCCCAGTTGTACCCATGATCGACGCTAGCAAAGTGCCCAGCGCCAATAAGCCAACATTGAATTTAGGGGTACTTTTCATCGGGCTTTTAACTAAAATACCACCGGACACGGTAAACAGTGCCAGCAGTAACAAAATAAACGGAATATACTCTTCTAATATGGCATGAGCGGTTAAGTAAATCGTTGATTGTAGACCGAATGAAAACAGTGCGGAAACTAAAAATAGCAACGTCCAACCGCAAATAATTTTACCATAATGGTGATGCCATAATTGCGGTAAAAAAAGTGGCATTAAAGCAATCGACAACAAAATACCAATAAACGGCACGCCCCAAAATAACGACAAACTATCGCCATTAAATTGTGCCGCATAAAGATCAAATGGCATAAACAGTAATAACATAATTGGTAACAAGGAGCGGTAAATAGGCTTTTTCATGGCATTGTCAATTGGCTTAAAAGGGCAAAATTATAACAAATCCGAATTGATTTATCGAATAGTTATCAGTGAGCTAAAAGAGCCGGTTGATCAAATGATAGGTAAAATTATGGGCTGTTTAATCACTCACCATTAAAATCGATATAACCTGTTTATCATTGTGCCAATCGGCTATCAGTGGTTTAAGTATTTAATCATACAGGCATGATGTAATTTATTACTTTTAATTGGCTTCACAGCATAAAACACTATTTTTATACTAAAACACATATATTTTCTGAAACTTCTTGGCAGGATTTACCAACGATAATTTAAAGTTTCTTGCTTGATTGCTTAAACAGCTTTCGCTTTTGCTGGCTTAATTCAAACAAGTTGTTAGCTTAGGTTGGAGGGTGTTTTTGCTAAAACGCAGGTATTTTCTGAAACTTCTTGGCAAGATTTATTTGCAACAAGTTAATTATCTTGCTTGATTGACTAAACAGCTTTCACCTTTGCTAGTTTAATTCAAACAAGTTGTTAGCTTAGGTTGGCGGGTGTTTTTTGCTAAAACGTGGGTGTTTTCTGAAACTTCTTGACAAGATTTATCAGCAACAAGTTAATTTTCTTGCTTGATTGCCTAAACTGCTTTCGCCATTGTTAGTTTTATTCAAACAAGTTGTTCGGTTAGGTTGGCGGGTGTTTTTTGCTAAAACGTGGGTGTTTTCTGAAACTTCTTGACAAGAATTACCAACAGCAATTTTAATTTTCATGCTTGATTGCTTAAACTGCTTTCACCATTGTTAGTTTAATTCAAACAAGTTGTTAGCTTAGGTTGGAGGGTGTTTTTGCTAAAACGTGGGTGTTTTCTGAAACTTCTTGACAAGATTTATCAACGGCAATTTAAGGTTTCTTGCTTGATTGCTTAAACTGCTTTCGCCTTTGCTAGTTTAATTCAAACAAGTTGTTAGCTTAGGTTGGCGGGTATTTTTTGCTAAAACGTGGGTGTTTTCTGAAACTTCTTTACAAGATTTATTTGCAACAAGTTAATTATCTTGCTTGATTGACTAAACAGCTTTCACCTTTGCTAGTTCAATTCAAACAAGTTATTTGCTTAGGTTGGTGGACATCCTTTATACTAAAACATAGGTGTTTTCTGAAACTTCTTGACAAGATTTATCAGCAACAAGTTAATTTTCTTGCTTGATTGCCTAAACTGCTTTCGCCATTGTTAGTTTAATTCAAACAAGTTGTTCGGTTAGGTTGGCGGGTGTTTTTTTGCTAAAACGTGGGTGTTTTCTGAAACTTCTTGACAAGATTAACCAACGACAATTTAAAGCTTCTTACTTGATTGCCTAAACTACTTTCGCCTTTGCTAGCTTACTTCAAGCAAGAACATTGCTTCGATTGGTTGCTGAACAATTGTGATAAGTGTCAATACCAACAAGGTAAAACCCAGCTTAACTATTTAGTAGGATACCGGCGAACGTAGCGAACTAGCGAAGGTAAAAAGATGACTATTTTTGCAATAATTTGCTGTGATATTGGCGTCGGTATTCGGTTGGTGAGCGTTCGGTCTGTTTTCGGAAAATTCGGCAAAAATAATTACTGTCTTTAAATCCCGATGCTAAAGCGACCTCTTTTATATTGAGATCATACTCTTTAAGAAGCGATTTAGCATATTCTAATCGAATATAGTTAAGATATTCATTCAATCCCATTTTTCCTTCCCGTTGAAATAAGTGAGATAGATAGTTGGGCGAAATATAAAATAAGTTTGCCAGCACATCACGGCTGATATCTTCGCGAAAGTGGCTATCAATATAGCTTCGAATCGCTTGAAATAAGCTGGTTGTTTTTGAGCTAGTTTTTACATCGGCATTGAGTAAATCTAATGTATCGCTCAGTAAGCTTTGAATCAGAAAATAGGCGGTTTGATTTTGTACAGACGGTTGATTATGCCAGGTTAGCTCTGCCAGTGATTGCAGGATAAAAGTGCCGATGCGAGGGCCTCGTCTGGGCAGGGTAATTTGGCTATAAGGCACTGCATCGCTACCGTCCCAACGGGTTAAACTCAGGCAAATTTGTTGTTTATCATACAAAATACTTAAGCTGGTGCAGGCACTGGTCTTTAACGGTTTATACCAACTGTGTGCGGTAATATAGAGCAGATCGTCAGTCGATAAAGTTTTTTCAATTCTATTGCCGTCATTATCTGCCCACTGTATCAAAAGTTTGCCCGCTAATACGATCTCAATTTTCGGCACTTCGGTTTGGTAAGCGTGTAAAGGTTTCGCTTGCGCTTTATTGGCAAAGTAGCGATGTTTGATCTGCTGTGCGCAATTGACATAATCAGCTAATATTTGATTGATATCTTTCTTCATATGGCTAAACCGTAAATGAATCAAGCAATGAATAATGACAATTATATAATTTTGTTATCTTGATTAAAAACGATAAAAAACGATTTTCATTGGCGCTATTTTACCGTTTAATTTATTGTGTGATCTGGATCGCAATTTTTCATTGAGCGTACAAAAATCCAGTAAAGATCAACATTGTCATCTAGGCTAACAGTTCACTATTTTTTACCATGCTCACTATCCATTGACTAATGAGAAAAATGTTAATTAGGAGTGACGCATGGAATTATATTTAGATACCGCAGATGTTGATGCGATTAAACGTTTAGCCGCTATTTTACCGATAAAAGGGGTGACCACTAATCCCAGCATTGTAGCAAAATCAGGTAAGCCAATTTTTGAACTGTTAACTGAGCTACAGGATCTGTTAGGCACCGATAAAGTACTGTTTGCTCAAGTACTTTCAAGTGATGCTAAAGCAATGATAAAAGAAGCAGAGCAGCTCAGAAAAGTGGTGCCTAATATTGTGACAAAAATTCCGGTCAATGCCGAAGGTTTAAAAGCAATTAAGGCGTTAAGCGAACAAGGAATTGCAACATTAGGCACGGCTGTTTACGGCGCCGGGCAGGGCTTTTTGGCGGCATTAGCTGGGGCAAAATATATTGCTCCTTACGTTAACCGAATCGATGCACAGGGTGGAAACAGCAAAGATACCGTGCAGGAACTGCAAAAACTGCTGGATTTGCATTGCCCGGAGTCAATCGTTTTGGCGGCCAGTTTCCGAACACCAAGACAAGCGTTAGATTGTCTGTTAGCCGGCTGTCAAGGCGTTACTTTGCCGGTCGATGTCGCTGAGCTGTTTATTTCCGATCCCGCTGTTGATGCGGCTATCGCCAAATTTGATCAGGATTGGTGTAAAGCTTTTGGCGCCTTAACTTATTGATGTTTATCATGAGATATAGCCTATTTAACTGCTTACAACGTTAAATGGGCTTATCTGATTTTCCGATTAAAAAGATAGCATCTTATCGAATGAATTTGGGGTATGATAGTTAAATCAAGTTGATTAACTGAAAATAAGGAATGCCCGTTATGCCAAAATCTTCTACAAGGACTATCGTCAATGCGCTTTTAACGGTATTGAAGGTTGAACAGCTATCAAAAAGTTATTTACGACTCCATTTTCGTTGTGAAAAACCGCTGGAAGTGGATCCTTTATGGATTTGCCCGCATGTCAAATTGCTATTTGCCGAACCGACAACAGGTGAGATTACTTTTCCTAAGCTAGATGAAAATAATAAGATTGTTGTTAACGATAAGATCCGCAAACTTGCCCGTAGCTATAGTATCCGCCATTATGATGCTGTCACTAACCAATTAGTGATCGACTTTGTCATTCACCCAACCGGGCTGGCATCGGTTTGGGCTCAGCAGGCTAAAGCGGGGGATCAGATTGGTCTTGTTGGTGCAGCAAGTAAACTTGCTTATCATCAACAAAATTTAGTTTTAATTGGTGATGTGTCAGCCGTGCCAGCTATTAGCTACACATTGGAAAATTTACCCGCTCAAGCGAAAGTGCAGGCTTTTTTAGCGGTGAATGATAAAAGCGATATTTTGCCCTTGTCTTTCAGCGCTGATTTTAAAGTCACTTGGTTGGTGGCTAATTCTCATCAACCCGATGAGTTTATCGAAGCGATAAAAGGTGCCAATATCCCCAATAGTTCTGATCTGTTTTTTTGGGGGGGAATGGAGTGCAATTTGGCTCGGCTTATGCGGCAAACGCTTAAAGATATATATCGTGATTTATCACCGGATGCGATACATATGATCAGCTATTGGCGAGAAGGTTATGCGGAAGGGGAGTTTAAACATCGTGATTAATCCGTTATTTACGTAATGAATATTTTAGCTCACTTACATTTAGCCACCTTGGCTAATAGTTCGTTAATTGGTAATACCGTTGCCGATTTTGTCAAAGGTGATCCCTATTTGGCGTATCCTAAAACGATTGCTGACGGCATTATTCTGCATCGAAAAATTGATAGTCTGATTGATAGCTTGCCGGAAGTGCAACAAGCCAAACAGCTCTTTTGCTCGCCGCATCGGCGTGTAGCGCCAATTGCTCTGGATATTGTCTGGGACCATTTTTTATCAAAATATTGGGCAAAATATGGGCTTAGTATCAGTGTGTCGGAGTTTAATCAATATGCTAAACAGCAGATACAACCCTCTATCAGTGCCTATCCTAGTGAATATCAACATTTTATGCATGCAATGTGGCGAGGGGAATGGTTGGTAAATTATGCGTCGCTCGATTTTGTTGCGCAGGTATTAACTGGCATGGCGTCAAGAAGACCAAAATTAGCAAGGCTGCAAGACACCATTATCGATATTGGTCAACACTACGACGCATTAGCCTCGCTATTTTTTCAGCTTTATCCGAAAATGTGTGACCATGTTAAGCTATTGTCAGCCAGTTAAATTTAATGCTATCGGTCTAAGCTCAATAAAGCTGAGTAAAACCGATAGCAAAGCGTGATGTCATGGTCGCTTAATTTGGAAGTGTTATTTTCCCGTTTTCTATTTTGATCAAATCTTTTGTGTCCGGCGTTTGTAAAATAGGGACTAGATTTTTGGATGTGGCTTGTGGCGCATGGCCAGAATTACCCCCTCGGGCTTTGGCTCGAACTAATTGGCTTTCCGGCAAAGCTGTTTTATTGTCTGAGGTCACGTTAGACCATAACCACTCCATGGCATCTTCACCATAGTAATCTATCGCAAGCAATGTATTATCAAATGGTGCGGTACCGTCTAAATAACCGGCATTTTCAACTTCAATATAACGCAGTTGTGATGCCGGGCCTTCAATCTTACTATTTAAAGCCACATATGCCCGTGAGGTGTCATTTGGTAACTGTTTAACATTATTGGCACCATGCACAATAATCGTTTTTTTATTGCGTAAATCACCCGTAGCTAACACTTGCTTATGCCCATTGATGACTCTTGGATCGTTTATTTTTTCCCGTAAGCAAATTGCTCCTTTGGTACCATAATCAATTTTTCCTTGGGTCTCTGTTTGGGAATAAAATTCACGACGGGGTGATAAGAGATCTTTGTTTTCCACCAGATCTAAAATAGTGGCATCATCTCCATTCCAAACCGGCAAATGTCCATTGGACAGACCCCATATTTGTTCAAATGGGATTGCTTGTAACGCTTCAACTTTGCCTTGATACATGATTGGGCTTTGTTGGGTACTTGCGACCGAATAATCGCACATGTTTTCAGTCACATCATATCGACCATAGGCGCTGATATATTGATAAGGAAAGCCGATTGATTCGGTATAGTAAAAATAGGGTAGCTGGTAGTTTAAATCTGCTGTAAATCCGTATGGCTCAAGCTGTTTCAACGCTTCTTCCGGCGTGCCTTGTTTAAGTAAACCGGCTTTTTTTAATGCTTCACAGCGATTAAGCGAATAGAGGTATTTTGATGCATAAGGTACATTATCATCGAATTTACTTGGTTTGATAGCGGAAATGGCACAAGGAATATATAGCGCTGCTTGTGTGCTATAATCGATCAAGGATTTTGGCATCAGCGATTTGGTTTTATTTCCTTTTTGAATAATTAATTGGTTGTTATCAATTGACGGTTGTATTTGAGGATTGACAGCGACAATCCCATTAATAATATTATTGCGATCTAATTCGCCGGCTTTTAATGCGGCGCCCGCTCCGTCACCGGCAGCATAAACTAAAACAATGGTGTTATCTTTATGAAATGAGATCCATTTCTTACTCGGGTATAAATTATTGAGTTCATAAAATGCAAATTCAATCGATTTGATAACATATTCACCCCAACGCTGTTCCGGGTTCATTTTGGAGTGAAGTTGTTTTATTGCGTAACGATTTGGATAGTTTTTAATATAACTTTCATGATTACTAATTTGGGGTTGAAATAAGATATTGTCTTTATCGGTTTTACCGTCCACTGTAAAGCCTTGTCCGGTGGTAATATCATAAACACCATTACCTAATCCTTTATCGTTATAGACAACTGCACAGTTATGGCGTAATCCCCAAAGCCCACGGATTTGCACATCTTTGGCATTATACAGCCCGTCTGAGTCGGTGGCGGGCACTGCAACGATACATGGATTGTTTTTATCAAAATCCAGCGGAATTTGTAATAACATGCCAACTCTTTCATTGACATGATAGGTCGCTAATATTTCACTTCCGGCGATTTTACCGTCAAATAGTGGCGTTAATTTTTCACGTTGGAAACCAAATAGCGAGCCTTCTGCAGTTTTAGCATCAATAAATCGATTGAGTTTCGCTTGTCTCAGCTCTTGGGTGGTTGGATTAGTTGGATCGGCAAAGGTTGGGGCATTATAAGATTGCGTTAATGCAGTAAAGCCAATTCCGCCTGTGACTAAGTCATCACTGTCACCGTCATAGTAATTTACACTGTTAATAGTCAGACCGCCTGGAATTGGATTTCCCGGAATATTTTTATGGCTAAAATCTCTATGGTAATTTGATTCAGTGTCGGCAAGAACGGGATTGGCAACAAATGAGAAAAATATTAATGATGCAATCGTTTTTGTTTTTATCTTTTTTATTGGTAAGTTCATTACTATTATATCCTATCCTTTTTACATCTATTAAGGGATTCAATCTATTAATTATACACAATATTTTACTGATTTTGTGGTAAATTTAAGTTACAAAGTGCCCAAAAGGCTGCAATAATCTTTTCAGATAACCGCCTTTTTTGCACACAGATGCCTATATCAAAAGGTTCCATTAAATTGGTTGACCATTCGATGATTCGTTCTCTGACTCTTTCCGGGCTATTATCCATAACCACTTTCGGTAACAGTGCCACACCACAACCTAACGCGACCATAGAGACAATGGCTTCATGGCCTGAGACAGTCGCATAGATTTTAGGGCTGGTAATTTTTTGCTGTTTAAACCATAAGTCAATGCGGTGCCGACTGGGCCCATGTTCCGGTAAAATAAACGGAATGTGATGCCAGTCGGGGACTTTTTGATGAAGCTTATCGCTAAATGAACTATTGAGTTTCGGGATAAGTAGCACCATGTCTATTTCACCAAATTTTAAAAATTCAACTCCGGACGGTAGTTGTTTTGGTTTACCGGCAATGGCTAAATCAGCTTGGTTGGATTGTATTTTTTCAACTGCATCCGCCGCATCGCCGGTTGATAATTTAATTTCAACTAAAGGGTAGTTAATACGAAATCTATCGAGGATTTCGGGTAAATGGCTATAGGCGGCGGTGACTGAGCAAAAAAGTGTCAGTTCACCCACTAGCTGATGTTTACTTTGATCTAATTCAAGTCTAAGTTGCTGATGTAAGTTAATCATCTGCTGAGCATAACGTTTAACTTTTTCACCCTCAGCGGTAATTTGTACTTGACGGTTATCACGAATAAACAGCGGATGACCAAAGTGCTCTTCCAACCGTTGAATCTGTCTGGATAAGGTCGAAGGGCTAACGTGCATAGCGTCAGCGGTCATACCAAAATGGCAAGTTTCACATAAATGTAAGTATAACTTTAAGTCACGAATATTCATTGTTTATTCCGTTTTATACTAAAACGTTAGGTAAATCTGAAACATCTTGTCAACACAGTGATGCTAATGGATGATTTTCTTGTAATGCAATTATTATGCATAGATAGCGTAATAAGGCAAATAAGATAAACAACTTAAATAGCAATGTATAGCGATACCTGTTAAAATAGCTGATTATTTTTTGTTGGTTGACACAGTAAACTTTATGACAGAACAAGCTTATTTAGATCAAGTAAATACTCGTCGCACTTTTGCGATCATCTCTCACCCGGATGCGGGTAAAACCACCATTACGGAAAAGGTGTTGTTATTCGGTCACGCTATCCAAACTGCCGGAACGGTAAAAGGTCGAGGTGCTAATGCGCAGCATGCTAAATCTGACTGGATGGAAATGGAAAAACAGCGTGGGATTTCAATTACAACTTCAGTAATGCAATTTCCCTATAATGACTGTTTAGTCAATTTACTTGATACCCCTGGACACGAAGACTTTTCTGAAGATACTTATCGAACCTTAACCGCTGTTGATAGCTGTTTAATGGTAATTGATGCGGCAAAAGGGGTTGAGGATCGTACCCGTAAACTTATGGAAGTGACCCGATTACGTAATACACCGATTCTCACTTTTATGAATAAACTTGACCGTGATATTCGTGATCCTATGGAACTGCTCGATGAGGTTGAAAGTGAACTCAACATTATGTGTGCACCAATTACCTGGCCGATAGGTTGTGGTAAATTATTTAAAGGTGTCTATCATTTAGCGAAAGATGAAACCTATCTTTACCAATCCGGTCAAGGTCACACTATTCAAGAAGTGCGCATAATCAAAGGATTAGCTAATCCTGAGCTAGATTCAGCGGTTGGCGAGGATTTAGCTCAGCAATTGCGGGATGAACTTGAACTAGTGCAAGGTGCATCAAATGAGTTCGATTTAGAGGCGTTTTTATCCGGCGATTTAACTCCGGTCTTCTTTGGTACCGCATTAGGTAATTTTGGCGTTGATCATATGCTCGACGGTTTAACTGCTTGGGCACCGGCGCCACAACCTCGGCAAACGGATAAACGTGAAGTTAAAGCAAGCGAGGAAAAATTTACCGGTTTTGTGTTTAAGATTCAAGCGAATATGGATCCTAAACATCGTGATCGGGTAGCATTTATGCGCATTGTGTCGGGTAAATATGAAAAGGGCATGAAACTACGTCATGTTCGTATTGCTAAAGATGTCAATATCTCTGATGCATTAACGTTTATGGCCGGCGATCGTGATCATGTTGAGCAAGCTTATGCCGGTGATATTATTGGTTTACACAATCATGGTACCATTCAAATCGGTGACACGTTTACTCAAGGGGAAGATCTTAAATTTACCGGTATTCCTAATTTTGCTCCGGAGCTGTTTCGTCGTATTCGCTTAAAAGATCCATTAAAACAGAAACAGTTATTAAAAGGGCTAGTGCAATTATCTGAAGAAGGTGCGGTGCAGGTTTTCCGTCCAATTGCTAATAACGATTTAATTGTTGGCGCAGTTGGGGTACTGCAATTTGATGTGGTGGTTGCTCGCTTAAAATCAGAATATAACGTTGAAGCCATTTATGAGCCGGTGAATGTCACCACCGCTCGTTGGGTTGAGTGCGCCGATGCGAAGAAATTAGAAGAGTTCAAGCGTAAATGTGAACAAAATCTGGCATTAGACGGTGGCGACAACTTGTCATATATTGCGCCGAGTATGGTCAATTTAAATCTGACTCAAGAGCGTTATCCGGATATTGAATTTAGAAAAACTCGTGAACATTAATTTACGCTTAAACCCGTAACCTACACACTACTTCCAAATGAGAGCTGATCTGTTCAGCTCTTTTTTTATTATATTGTTTTAGTTAATTTGTATTATTGGTTATCTGTGATACACTCATTACGTTTTTACCTTCCTTAAATGATGATTTGATTGACTTTAATCAGTTTGTTACCTGTCAGCATCTAAAGCAAATTAAAAAATCATCAAATAGTTATCAATACGTTCCACATAAGTTGCTATAACTTTATGTATAGGTATTTTCTTTTAGCTTTATTTAATAAGTTCGACATATAATGGTTTTTTTGGATAAAAACGGGTATGGATAAGATGAAATTTAACCTGATAGTTATTACGGTATTAAGCGTTATGAGTTTTAATACCGCCTTTGCTGTAGATAAAAATATGACAAAATCAATATCATACGAAAAAGTACAACAAAGTGAACGCGATGATCGCCAATATCAAGTTATTGAACTTGATAATAAAATGCGAGTATTGCTGGTTTCCGATCCTAAAGCGGTAAAATCGCTGGGTTCTTTAGCATTGCCGGTTGGCTCATTGCAAGATCCGAAGGATCAACAAGGTCTAGCGCATTATACCGAACATATGGTCTTAATGGGCTCAAAAAAATACCCACAGCCGGCGAGTTTTTCCGAATTCTTAAATCGCCATGCCGGTAAATACAATGCCAGCACAACAGCAAACCGCACTGCATTTTATTTTGAGGTTGAAAATAGTGCGTTTGATAAAGCCTTAGACTATTTGGCTGACGCCATTGCTGAGCCAAACTTAGATCCTAAATTTGCTGATAAAGAGCGAAACGCCGTCAATGCGGAAATGACAATGGGGCGTTCGAACGACGGATTTAGAATAGAGCAGGTTAATGCAGAAACCATTAATCCTCTTCATCCGTCTGCGCAATTTTCTGGCGGAAATTTAGAAACATTAAGTGATAAAGGCAACAGTAAATTGCAAACTGCATTAATTGGCTTTCATGATAATTACTATTCGGCAAATATTATGGTCGGCATCATCTACAGTAGCCAAGATATGAGTCAATTATCTAAGATAGCCAAAGAGACCTTTGGTCGTATTCCCAATAAAAATATTATCGCCCCACGAGTTGATGTATCGGCTATGACATCTGATAGCGTAAGTAAACAGATTGACATGGTGCCGGCACAACCGAAAAAATTGCTGCTGTTACAGTTTCCTATGGAAAACAATTTGGCCGAATTTGCTGATAAAAGTGATGAGTATATCGCCTATTTAGTCAGTAATAGTAGCCCAAATACCCTTTCTGCCCAGTTACAAAAACAGGGCTTGATTGAAGGTATCAATACCTCTTTTGATCCTACCCGATTTGGTAATAGTGGTATTTTTAGTATCAATGTCAGTTTGACCGATGAAGGTCTTTTACAAAAAGATGAAGTCATCGGCGCGATTTTTAACTATTTGCACTTAATCCAAAAAGAGGGAATTTCGCAGGTCTATTATGATGAACTGAAAAAAGTTTTAGCATTGCAGTTTAAATATCAAACAATTGAACGTGATATGTCTTATGTGGAATGGCTATCGGATCAAATGCTGGTCTATCCGACAGCGCACGTGTTAAATTCGGATTATATCGCTGAGCGATTTGATAAATCTGCTATTGCGCAAAGATTACAGACTTTAACGCCGGATAACTTAAGACTTTGGGTGATTTCACCGAATCAATCTACCGATAAAACGGCCTATTTTTTAGATGCGCCTTATAAGATTAAAAATATTACCGATGAACAAAAATCACAATGGGCAACTTTAGGTGCGCACTATACGTTTAGTTTACCAGCATTAAATACTTATATTCCGGACGATTTCTCAATTTCTGAAAATAATAGCGCTCAAGTACTGCCGGCTGAATTTAGCAAACGTGGTAACTTTATCCACTTTGCCAGCAAATATTTTGCCAACGAGCCTAAAGCGGCTATTTTGCTTTCATTACGTAACAATCAGGCATTTAGCGATGCTAAATCGGATGTCGCTTTTGATCTGTTAGACTATATTGTGGGTCGTGATTTGGATCAGTTGCAATTTCAAGCCAGTGTGGCGGGCATGTCATTATCAACCGATTATGATAACGGTTTGTTAATTAAAGCCAGCGGTTTTAGTCAGCACTTACCCGAAATGGTGACCACCATTGTTAATCGATATCGAAATGTGGCCATTGATGATCAGAGCTTAGCGTTAGCTAAATCATGGTATCTTGAAAAGTTAGATAAATTAGATCACGTCAGAAGTTTAAGATTAGCGGTTGAACCATTAAATGGGCTATCGGATTTGCCACATTATATTGAGCGTAGTGAACAGCGCCAAATCACGCAAAATATCACTCGTCAGGACATTATCGCTTACCGTGATATGTTGATGACTCGTTCAGTGCTCTATATGCTCAGTTTAGGCAATTTGTCTAATCAAGACTCACTTGATCTTTATCATTCCATTCAAAAAGATTTAGCGGGAGATGTCGAATTTACGCCGTTTAGCAATTTGGTCATTAAAAAGCCATTACTTGCGCAAATCACTCAGCAAGCGAAAAGCTCTGATAATGCTTTATTAATGAGTTATATTCCTGCGGGTTATGATCGCATTAATAGTGGCATTTTAAGTTATACACTCTCAAAAATTATTGCCCCATGGTTTTATGACCAGTTACGAACTAATGAGCAACTCGGTTATGCGGTTTTTGCCGTTCCGGTCTATGTTGGCGATTCGTTAGGATTAGGTTTTATTGTACAAAGCAATCAGTATGATACCGCTTATTTGCTTAAACGTTATCAAGCGTTATATCCGACTATGTTAAGTAAGTTAGAAGCCTTATCAACGCAGGATATCGAGCAATACAAAAAAGCGGTGCTCGATGAACTGACTATGCCACCGCAAACACTGGAAGAAGAGCTTAATCTTTATTTATCAGATTATCGAAACTCCCGATTTACCTTCGATTCTAGAAATAAAAGAATTGAGCAATTGAAAAAGGTGACTCAGCAAGATTTAATCGATTTTTATCGACATTCGATCATTGAACCAAATGGCTTTGTGTTAGCCTCACAAGTACTGGGTAACAGTAACGATGCAGCTAAACCTAAAGTTGCGATTAAGGAATTTACTGAATATGAAAATGCCGCAGCACTACAAAAAGCCTTAATGGAGTAATCAGCCCAAACGCAGATAAAATCTGAAACATCTTCGCTTAAAATTGGCAATGTTATCACCTTGTGATACACTGCCAAAATTCAAATAGTTTGAGTGAAATATGATTACTGGATCGATTGATTATTGTGCTATTGGGCAGCGTCTACGAGCTTATCGTATTGCCGCCTCTCTTCGTGCTGAAGATGTGGCTGAAAGTCTCAGAATATCAAGAGCGGCGGTATATCGGCTTGAAAAAGGTGAAATTGTTAAGATCGAAACCTTAGAGCGTCTGGCCAATTTATTACAGACTTCTTTAGCAAGTTTACTGGGGATAGATACTGAGTATTACTCCAGTGGCGAAGGTTTTTTCGAACGGATGCGCCAGTTAGAAGAGCAATCAACCCATATTTACTCCCATTTTGATCCTTTCTCATTTTTATTGACGTCGCCAAACTATCTTTCTCATTTAACTATGATGTTAGGCGAATCAAGTCAAACCCTTGATTTGCAAAAATATGCCACCACATTATCGATACTAAAAGATCGTAAAACTCAGTTTTATCAATCTGTACCGAAGGTAATTAATTTAATTAGCTTACGCAATGTGGAACGATTTTTACATATTGGTTTGGTTGGCAATTTAAATCTTTCACCGGGTAGAAAGTCAGAAAGGATGTTATTAGCTCGTGAAGAAGTTTATCATCTCATTGCTTTACTAGAACAGCAATCTTATGCGCCAACTATTGCTATTACGCAGCATGCTATACCGTCGATCACCTTTCAAATCTTTTATCAAAACGATAATCCGATATCGCTGGCGATAAGCCCGTTTCGGTTAGGTGAATTGCCAAATGTGACAACCGGTATTGCTTCCATTACTTCATCTTATGATGCAATTAAACGTTATCGTTTATTATTTGATAAGTTGTGGCAAGATAGCGCTAAAGATCAACAGGCTATCGATCTATTGAAAGCGACCTTAGAAAAATTTTAAAGAATTATCCAAGATATTTAAGAGAGTCATTATGTTATCTTTAACATTACAGCCCATAAAAAAATTCAGTGGCACGATCAATCTGCCCGGTTCTAAAAGTGTATCAAATCGTGCGTTATTACTATCTGCTTTGAGCAAAGGCAACACCCGTTTAACTAACTTACTTGATAGTGATGATGTACGTTATATGCTTGATGCGTTATCGGCATTAAAGGTTAACTTTCAATTATCCCATGACCGAACGATTTGTGATATTCAAGGCATTGGCGGTAAATTGCATTCCGGTGAAGCATTAGAGTTGTTTTTAGGCAATGCCGGCACAGCCATGCGCCCACTTACAGCAGCGTTATGTTTAGCGCAGAATAATATTATTCTCACTGGCGAACCACGTATGAAAGAGCGCCCAATCGGTCATCTGGTTGATGCACTACGTCAAGGTGGCGCCAAAATTGATTATCTGGAAAATGAAGGCTATCCACCACTGCATATCCACGGTGGTTTTAGCGGCGGCAGCATTGAAGTTGACGGCTCTGTTTCCAGTCAATTTTTAACGGCGTTATTAATGGCTGCACCGTTGGCGCCAAATGATACTGAAATTACCATTAAAGGCGAGTTAGTATCCAAACCTTACATTGATATTACAATTAAAATGATGGCGATTTTTGGGGTAACAGTAACAAATAATAACTATCAAAAATTTGTTATCAAAGGTAATCAAACATATCAATCACCCGGTCAGTATTTAGTTGAAGGTGATGCGTCATCCGCTTCTTACTTCCTCGCCGCCGCTGCAATAAAAGGCGGAACGGTGCGGGTCACCGGTATTGGTAAAAAGAGCCTACAAGGCGATACTCAATTTGCCCATGTACTAGAAAAAATGGGCGCTAAAGTGACGTGGGCGGATGATTATATTGAGTGTAGTTGTGATGAGCTTAATGGTATTGATATGGATATGAATCATATTCCTGATGCAGCAATGACCATTGCTACCACAGCGCTTTTTGCCAAAGGGGCAACCACTATCCGCAATATTTATAACTGGCGAGTTAAAGAAACTGATCGCTTATCTGCCATGTCAACCGAACTACGTAAAGTTGGGGCAGAAGTTGAAGAAGGTCATGATTATATCACTATTGTGCCGCCTAAATCTTTAACGCATGCTGAAATTAAAACTTATAATGATCATCGTATGGCAATGTGCTTTTCGTTAGTGGCGTTATCCGATACCCCTGTCACAATTTTAGACCCAAAATGCACAATGAAAACATTCCCTGATTATTTTGAACAATTTAAACGATTGAGCGAATATTAATATGAATAAAATCATCCCTGTTATCGCTGTTGATGGTCCAAGTGGTGTTGGAAAGGGCACCTTATGCCAAGCGTTAGCCAATCACTTCAAATGGCATCTGTTAGATTCCGGTGCGATTTATCGGGTATTAGCGCTGTCGGCACTTAAACAAAATATTGCACTAGATGACAAACGTTCACTTGCTCAACTGGCGTTAACTTTACCGTTAACCTTTGACAGCACGGGTAATGAAGTCAAAGTGCTTTTAAATGGGCTTGATGTATCAAAAGAGATTCGCACTGAACAAACCGGTGGTGCCGCTTCGCAAGTGGCAGCTATTGAGGAAGTCAGACAAGCTCTATTACAGCGACAACGGGATTTTAGACAGGCGCCGGGTCTGGTTGCCGACGGTCGAGATATGGGTACAGTGGTTTTTACTGATGCCCCGGTTAAAATTTTTCTTGATGCAAGTGCTCAATCAAGAGCAGAAAGAAGAATGAAACAGTTGCAAGATAAGCAAAATCATGCTAAATTCGCCGAAATTTTGCAGGAAATCACTGCGCGTGACCAGCGTGATCGTAATCGGGCTGTTGCGCCATTAAAACCGGCAATAGATGCACTAATAATTGATACCACATCGCTTTCTATTCAAGATGTTTTCAATCAATCTATTACGTATATAAACGAAAAACTTGCATTGTAAACGATCTTACAGTGTGAACATAGCTCCATTATAAGGATATAGGTGGAGTATCATAAACAACCCCACAAAACATGAAGTGATGTGGACGTTAATTTTAACTTAAGTATATAAATATGACTGAATCTTTTGCTCAACTCTTTGAAGAGTCTTTAAATCAACTAGACACTCGTTCTGGTAATATGATCCGTGGTACTGTCGTTGCAATCGACAAAGATGTTGTTTTAGTTGATGCTGGTTTAAAATCTGAATCCGCCATTCCAGTAGAGCAGTTTAAAAATGCCCAAGGCGAATTAGAAGTTCAAGTTGGCGACGTTGTTGACGTTGTACTTGACTCAATTGAAGACGGCTTTGGTGAAACAATTCTATCTCGTGAAAAAGCTAAACGCCATGAAGCGTGGCTGACATTAGAAAAAGCAGTTGAAGATGCTGCAACAGTTTTAGGTGTTATCAATGGTAAAGTTAAAGGTGGCTTTACGGTTGATCTTAATGGGGTGCGTGCGTTCCTTCCAGGTTCGCTTGTTGATGTTCGCCCATTACGCGATACTTCTCATATCGAAAATAAAGAAATCGAATTAAAAGTTATTAAATTAGATCAAAAACGCAACAACGTTGTTGTATCACGTCGTGCGGTAATCGAATCTGAAAATAGCGCAGAAAGAGAACAACTTCTTGAAAATCTACAAGAAGGTTCTGAAGTTAAAGGTATTATCAAAAATCTTACTGATTACGGTGCATTCGTTGATCTTGGTGGGGTTGATGGTTTACTTCATATCACTGATATGGCGTGGAAACGTGTTAAACACCCAAGTGAAGTGGTTGAAGTGGGTCAAGAATTACTTGTTAAAGTTCTTAAATTTGATAAAGACCGTTCACGTGTATCTCTTGGCTTAAAACAATTAGGCGAAGATCCATGGGTATCAATTGCTAAACGTTACCCAGAAGGCACTAAAGTAACTGGTAAAGTGACTAACTTAACTGATTACGGTTGTTTCGTTGAAATCGAAACTGGTGTTGAAGGTTTAGTACACGTTTCTGAAATGGATTGGACTAACAAAAACATCCACCCATCTAAAGTTGTAAGCTTAGGTGATGTGGTTGAAGTTGTAGTACTTGAAATTGATGAAGAACGTCGTCGTATTTCTCTAGGTCTTAAACAATGTAAACCAAACCCATGGTTACAATTTGCTGAATCACACAACAAAGGTGATAAAGTTAGCGGTAAGATCAAATCTATCACTGATTTCGGTATCTTCATCGGTTTAGATGGTGGTATTGACGGTTTAGTTCATCTTTCAGATATCTCTTGGAATATGCCAGGTGAAGAAGCAGTTAAAGCTTATAAGAAAGGTGATGATATTGAAGCAGTTGTACTACAAGTTGATGCTGAGCGTGAACGTATCTCTTTAGGTATCAAACAACTTGAAGATGATCCATTTAGCAGCTTCGCTTCTAACTACAAAAAAGGCACAATTGTTAAAGGTAAAGTAACGGCAGTTGATGCTAAAGGTGCAACAGTTGAAATTGCTGACGGTATCGAAGGCTACTTAAAAGCACAAGATATTGCTCGTGAACGTATCGAAGATGCAACTACAGCATTAAAAGTTGGCGATGAAGTTGAAGCTAAAATCGTTAACATCGATCGTAAAACTCGTGCAATTTCTTTATCTGTACGTGCTAAAGATGAAGCTGACGAAAAAGAAGCGCTTGCTGCGGTAAATAACACTGCAACACAAGAAGATGCTTCATTTACTAATGCAATGGCTGAAGCATTCAAAGCTGCATCAAAAACTGAGTAAAAAATATTTATGCAAAGAGTAAAGAGGGCTTGCCCTCTTTTTCTTTTGTGGTATAAAATGTAAAAGTTCTAAGCCACATAAACAAATTAGGAGTGACCATGAACAGATCCGATTTAGCAGAAAAAATAGTCAACTGGCGGGCACACCTTCCTGTGCAACTAGTTGATGATGCTGTTAGAGATATCATCGAGCAGATCGCATTAGCTATGGAAAGTAACGATCGTGTTGAAATTCGAGGCTTTGGTAGTTTTAGTTTAAATTACCGTGCTCCACGTAAAGCAAGAAACCCAAGAACAGGTGGGAATGTTGATGTTAAACATAAATATATTCCTCACTTCAAACCGGGTAAAGAATTACGTGAACGCGTAAACAATGCTGCAAAAGCATAATACTTTACACTCTTGTGTTAAAAAAGCCTTTGATTAACATCAAAGGCTTTTTATTTTCTGATTATTTGAATGGCAATTTCCTACAAATCCCTTTTGTGTTTCTTAGTGTTGATCTTTCCTTGATTAATAACCGAATAGCTAAGACTCAATCCCCTCAAATTTACCCAGCCAAACTTGCAACTTGTTGAAAAAAGTTGGAACATCGCTCCCATTTACTTCTACTGTCAATTTTACTAAAGCGCTGACAAATTAAGATTATCGTTTTATACGATAAGTTATTAACTGCTTATGCGGCAAAGTTATTCAATTGATTTAATCGCAATCATGTTTTCAGTCGGTTGCTTACCCTTAATGTTCTTAGCATCACTGCCTTCTGATAAACAGTGGTATTTAATCGGATCGCTACTGGTGATCTTAAGCTTGTTTAGGCTTATTAAAATGGGCAATGTCCTGCTAGCTATTAGTGTTTTAGGTTTAGGCTTTTTATGGTCTACCCAATATGCTAATCAATATTTAAATAGTATTGAGCCTTATATCGATAAAACTCTGGTTGTGACCGCTCAAGTTGACACCATTGATACTCATTTGGATTCCGCAGAGCGCTCAGCGTATTACATAAAATTTTCGGTGATTGATATTGCCGATAGTGACTTATCCTCCACTTTTCCGTTATCTGTGCTGTGGAGCGATCGGTTAACACCCAAAGCCGGACAGATCTGGCAATTGACCGTTAAAACTCGAGTTGTACATGGTTATTTAAATGAAGGTGGATTTGATAGCCAGCGTTTTGCTATGGCAAACAAAAATTTATTAACGGCTAAATTAATTAATGCCAATTTATTAGACGATAAATTGTCTCTCAGACAAACGGTAGCAGACAGGGCATTGCCCTATATTAATCTATTTAGTTATCGGGGGATTTTACTCGCTTTGGTATTGGGTGATCGCTCACAGTTGGTTGAGCAGCAGCGATTAATGATGATGCAAACCGGTATTGCCCATTTAATGGCGATATCGGGAATGCATATTTTAATCGTGTTTTACTTTAGCTTTTTTATTATCAAACTGATGACGTTTGTTATTCCTCAACGGGGAAATAATATCATTGTGATTTCATTAATTGCATGGGGTGGGGCGCTATTTTATGCATGGCTTACCGGGCTTAATCCTCCGGCATTACGAGCCATATTGGCGTTAACGATTTGGATCTACCTGCGTTACAGGTGTTACCATTTAACCTCATGGCAAAAGGTAAATCGGATTATCGCAATATTATTAGTGTTTGATCCTTTTATGATTTTATCCGAAAGCTTTTGGCTATCTTGCTATGCAGTGATCTGCTTAATTTTCCTATCTCAATGGCTGCCGTTACCTAAATTTAGCCGACGTAAAAAGCGTTACTATTTATTTCGATTATTGCATTTGCAGTTCGGCTTAACGGTTTTGTTATTGCCAATGCAACTGTTGATTTTTCAAGGGATAAGTGTGATTTCATTGTTAACCAATTTACTGGCGATACCTTGTATAACTTTAGTCACGTTTCCTGCTATTTTAATCGCATTATTAGCCAGTATTTTTGATTTATTTCATTTGGCATTATGGTGGTGGTATGTTGCTCAAACATCGCTAAGCGGATTATTTTACGGTTTAGCGCAATTCAATCTGGGGTGGTTGACGGTGCCAGCTGATTTTTATCTGCTCAGCGTCAGTGGTTGGCTGCTGGTGATAGTTATTCGCACCGAATGTTGGCGCCGGTTTAATCTTACCGTTGGCATTATTCTGCTAATGCTTGCTTGTCCTTTATTGCAACCGCTTAATTATCAGTGGCGTTTGGATATGCTGGATGTGGGGCATGGCTTGGCGATAGTTATTCATGACGGGCGAGGTGCTATTTTATATGATACCGGCGCACAGTGGCAAACTGGCTCAGCAGCTGAGCGCGTTATCATCCCTTTTTTACAGCGGCATCGATTAACAGTTGAGGGCATTATTATCAGTCATCAACATAATGACCATATAGGAGGATTAGCGTTCATCACCCGCCGATACCCTAAAGCATGGTTAATGAGCAGTTCTAACCAGTTAGCCAATCGGTACCCATGTTTAGCGGGGAATAGTTTTAGCTGGCAAAACCTAACATTTAACGTGCTATGGCCAACAAAATTGGTAGACAATGCCCAAAATCAAGATTCCTGTGTTGTACAAGTTACCGACGGTCAATTTTCAGTTCTGTTAACTGGCGATTTAGAGCGAAAACAGGAGTATCAATTAGTGTTGAACTATCGTCATAAACTAGCCTCGACCTTTTTGCAAACGCCACACCATGGCAGCAATACTTCGTCAAGTTATCCTTTTTTGTATCACATCAACCCTAAACTCTCGTTCGCATCGACGTCTCGCTATAATGGATGGAAATTGCCGTCTGATAAAGTGACAGCACGATATAAGACATTAAAATTAGATTATCATGTAACAGCTAAAACCGGGCAAATTAGTCTATTTTTTAATAATTCGACCTGGCAAATGAAAACAATGCGGGGACAAATAAACCCAAAATGGTATCATGATTGGTTTGGTAGTTTACCGATTTATGAGTAAAATACTTGCTATCAATAACGATGAAAGCCTTAAACAGTTAACATAGGTAAAATCGTAAAACAGGTTTCATTAACATCATTAAGTGATAATAAAAGATGATTGAAAAAATATGGTATGGTAAAAATAAACTTTATTGGTTACTGATACCATTTTCTTTATTGTATGGTTTGATTGCTTTTGTGCGTCGGAAATTGTATCAAATTGGCTGGTTAAAGTCGTGGAAGTCACCTGTGCCAATTATGGTAATTGGCAACTTATCAGTAGGTGGGAACGGTAAAACCCCGCTGGTGGTTGCTTTAATTGAAGCATTAAAGGCTAAAGGTTTACAAGTTGGCGTGGTTTCAAGAGGCTATGGCGGAAAGGCTCAAAGCTATCCACTCATCTTAGATCACTACATCACCACTGACCAAGCTGGGGATGAACCGGTACTGATTTATCAACGTACTCAAGTGCCGATTGCGGTATCGCCGAAACGGGTGGAAGCGGTGCAAGCGTTATTAAATCGCTATAAATTAGATGTAATTTTAACCGATGACGGCTTACAACACTATGCCTTAGGGCGTGATATTGAAGTTGTGGTTATCGATGCTAAACGCCTATTTGGCAATGGTTGGTGGATCCCGGCTGGCCCCATGAGAGAGCGTAAAAATCGGTTAAAGTCGGTAGATTTAATTGTGTTAAATGGCGAAGGTGGCAATCAAATAGCGCAGCAATATCCGACTAAAACTTACACCATGCAATTAACCCCGCTGTATGCGGTGAATTTGCTGACGCAAGAGAAAAAAGCCTTATCTTCACTAACTAATATTTGCGCCATTGCCGGAATTAGTCATCCGCAACGTTTTTTTGATATGCTTAAGAAAATGAATGCCGATTTAGTGAAAACTGAAGCTTTTGCCGATCATCAACATTTTACTTTATCTTCACTAGCTGATATCGCAAACAAGCAACAAACGTTATTAATGACGGAAAAAGATGCGGTAAAATGTCAGCAATTTGCTTTACCAAATTGGTGGTATCTGCCGATAGATGCGGTTATCCCCGCCAAAGCGATTGAGCAAATCTATTCCCTATTAGAAGATATAAAACTTAACAGAGAGTAAAAAATGAAAGAACTTCTTCTTAGTGCTATTGCTTGCCCGAAATGTCATGGTAAGTTAGAACTCGATAGTGAAAATCATCAGCTGATCTGTACAACAGATCAGCTAGCTTATCCGATAAAGGATTCAATTCCGGTACTACTTGAATCCGAAGCTAAGTCAATTGCACAACCTAAGTCAGTTCAAGAATAGATAAAATATAAGGTTTCTGTTATGAAATTCACTGTCATTATTCCCGCCAGGTACGCATCGAGCCGTTTACCGGCAAAACCCCTGGCTGATATTCACGGCAAACCGATGATTGTTCGAGTTATGGAGCAAGCCAAAAAATCCGGTGCAACCAATGTCATTATAGCAACCGATCATCAGCAAGTATTTGATGTCGTGAGCAGTTATGGCGGAGAAGTTATTTTAACCAGCGACAAACATAATTCCGGCACCGAACGGCTAGCGGAAGTCATTAACTATTATCAATTAGCTGATGATGAAGTGATTGTGAATGTGCAGGGTGATGAGCCATTAATACCACCGGTAATAATCGACCAAGTAGCAGAAAATTTAGTTAAATATAAAACCGGTATGGCAACGTTGGCGGTACCGATCGAATCTGCCTTTGAAGCATTTAATCCCGGAGCGGTAAAAGTGGTGACAGATAAAGACGGTTATGCGCTCTATTTTTCACGTGCAACCATTCCTTGGGAAAGAGACCGATTTGCCCAAATGGCAACTGATGTAAATAGGCAAAGTATTGGCGATTTCTACTTACGCCATATTGGCATTTATGCTTATCGAGCCGGTTTTATTCGCCAATATATTAATTGGGCACCGTCTAGCTTAGAACAAATAGAGATGCTAGAACAACTTCGCGTACTGTGGTATGGTGAAAAAATCCATGTTGCAGTGGCAAAACAGGCACCGGCAATTGGGGTTGATACGCAAGAAGATTTAGACAAAGTCAGAGCATTATTTAAGGAGTAATTAATGGCAAAGTTTAGCGGTTTTACTCAAGCAGGACTCAATTTTTTACAAGATGCTTGGATCAACAACAGTAAACCATGGTTCGAACAACATCGAGCTATTTATGATAACGATTTAGTTAAACCGTTTCGACTATTGGTCGAGCAGTTAACTCCCGATATGTTGAAAATCGATGAGTGGTTTGAAACACGTCCGGCGATTGGTAAAACCATATCCCGTATACATCGTGATACCCGTTTTTCGAAAGATAAATCGCTCTATCGTAGCCGTTTATGGTTAACCTTTAAACGTCCTAATCGGGATTGGAAAGAAGCGCCAGCCTATTTTTTTGAAATTAGCCCCGATTACTATCAATACGGGCTTGGATACTATTGTGCTTCAAAGCAGACAATGGATATATTTCGTGAAGAAATAATTAACGATACCGACAAATTTTTAAAAATGACACGTTGCGTTAAAAAGCCATTTGAGCTGGTTGGTGATTGCTACAAACGACCATTAATTAAAGAACAAGATGAAAAGATTGCCACATGGTATAACCGAAAAAATTTGGCCGTAATGGTAACCAACAATAACATCGAAGATGTACTTAATGGTGAGCTACCCAATAAATTAATTAAAGGATTTAAGCAACTGGTACCGCTTTACGATTACTTAATGCGGGTAGAGATGATTAAAAATATCCCTAATTTATAGCACCTGTGACCTGTTGATTAAATATTGGGAAAGTTTATTACCAACTCTTTTACACCATTAATAATAAATTGTGTGCCAACACAAACCAGTAAAAATCCCATTATTCTGGAAGTGGCTTCAATGCCACTTTTTCCCATAAAACGCATAATACTGCCCGCACTACGCATACAAAGCCAAAGAATATGGCACAGGAGAAGTGGTACCAGTATTGACGAGGCATAGATAACCCAACTAGACACGTTATATCCGCCCCCTTTAACGGTTGATGCCATACTGATGATCATCGCAATAGTACCCGGTCCGGCCGTGCTGGGAATAGCTAAAGGAACAAAAGCAATATTATTTGAAATTTCTTTCTTCTTAGCATCGGCTTCCAGTGTTTTGTGAGAAGGTTGTTGAGGGAAAAGCATTCTAAAGCCAATAATGCCAACAATCATACCACCTGCTATGCGCAATCCGGGAATAGAAATACCAAAGGTATTCATCACCAATTGACCGCAGTAAAACGATACAATCATAATAATAAAAACATAAATACAGGTCATTTTAGACTGATAATTACGTTCTTCGTTGGTCATATCGCCAGATAGACCTAATAACAGCACTACAGTGGTCAAGGGATTGGTTAAAGGAATAAAAAGAATTAAACCAAAGCCGACAGTTTGAATAAGTTCCAGCATAAAATCGATACAGATCCAATCAACATACTGCGACTCAGTATAATTCAAATAAATACAAAATGATATAAGGGCGTAAATTTACGCCCAATATAAGGATAATATTTTGAAAAGATAAGATTAGAATGGAATATCGTCATCAAAATCCATTGGTGGCTCAGGTGTGGCCGGTTGTGCTGCTGGCGCTGTTGGTGCCGCTTGGCGAGGTGCTGCCGGCGCAGATGAAGTGTTATTAGCACTTTGTCCCCAACTTTGTGAACCGTCATTAAAGCTATTATCGCCACTGTTACGTGAACCTAAAATTTGTAATGTACCGCCAATTGGGTTTATTACAACTTCAGTCGTATAACGATCGGCGCCTGATTGGTCTTGCCATTTACGAGTTTGTAATTGACCTTCAAGATAAACTTGTGTGCCTTTTTTGATATATTCGCCAGCAATTTCAGCTAATTTTCCAAACACGACAACGCGATGCCATTCTGTTCGGTCTCGGGTTTCACCTGTTTGTCTATCTTTCCATGATTCTGAAGTTGCAACACTAAAATTAGCGACAGCATTACCATTTGGCATGTAACGAACTTCTGGATCTTGACCTAAGTTACCGACTAAAATGACTTTATTTATTCCTCGGTTTGCCATTATAAACTCCTAAAAATTGCATAAATATTTAAGGTGACTATTGTAACATGAGACAGAATTAACATCATCGAATTTAATTTAATATTGGAATTTTCTCTCCAAATTGTAAAGTTACAGAAAGATTTGCTTAGTCATAGGAATTTTTGACTATAACGAGTATAATGCCAGCCATTTGTTGATGCAAAGTTATAAAACATTTCCCTTATTGGAGGCCTTATGATTAATGCGTTTGGATTAAAAAACAAACAATTAGTAAAAATTAATGAAGGCGATATACAAAATGCAACTTGGATAGATTTAATTGAGCCCGAGGAAGCGGATCGTGATTTTGTTTTGACACATTTAGGTCAAAACTTAGCGACCAGTATTGAACTGGATGATATTGAAGCCTCGGCTCGTTTTTTTGAAGATAATGAAGGATTGCATGTCCACTCTTTCTTTTTTTATGAAGATGCCGAAGATCGTGCCGGTAACTCAACGGTAGCTTTTACTGTACATAATGGCCGTTTATTTACATTACGTGAACGAGATTTACCGGCTTTTCGCTTGTATCGTATGCGCTCACGTTATCAAAATTTAAACGACGGTAATCCTTATGAAGTATTACTCGATCTGTTTGAAGTTAAAGTAGAGCAGTTAGCCGACCAAATCGAAAATATCTACAGTGAACTTGAAGAGTTAAGTTTGATTATCATGGATCGTTCCGCTCAAGAGCATTATGATGAAGCGATCACCTCACTGGCTGAGCTGGAAGATACGGCTTGGAAAGTCCGCCTCTGTTTAATGGATAGCCAGCGAGCGGTTAACTATTTAGTGCGTCGAGCCAAAATGCCGGTTGACCAGTTAGAGCAAGCACGTGAAGTAATCCGGGATATTGAATCACTCGTCCCACATAATGAGTCATTGTTTCAAAAAGTAAACTTTTTAATGCAAGCTGCAACGAGTTTTATCAATATTGAGCAAAGCCGAATTATTAAGATCTTCTCAGTGGTTTCGGTGGTATTTTTACCGCCTACCGTGGTCGCTTCTGCTTATGGTATGAACTTTGAGTTTATGCCTGAATTAAAATGGGAGTATGGTTACCCGTTTTCATTATTATTAATGCTATTAGCAGGTGTGGCGCCGTATATCTACTTTAAACTGAAAAAGTGGTTATAAGTTCGAATTTTGCCATATTAAATATTTACCGCTAACTGGTGAGTTAGCGGTCATTGATTAATTAAATTCAATCAGAGTCAACTAGTTAAACCAAGATAATTAGTTCATAATATAAGCTATTATGCTTTTGGCAACTGATAGATGTAAAAGCTTGCAGTTCAATTAAAAAGAATTTATTTTTTACACAAGGGAATACAATGAGTCAATATGCACTAGTCACTGATATTGGTGGAACCAATGCCCGCTTCGCATTATACAATTTAGCAACCAACGAGCTTTCCGCTATCACCAAAATTCTGATTTCAAAAAACGATGATTTACTTAAACTGATTAAAGATTATTTAGCGTCCCAATCAACGACAATCGATAAGGCTTGTATTGCTATCGCTTGCCCGATTGGTGAAGATGATGTCATTAATATGACCAATAATAATTTATCCTTTTCACGTTCAGCGCTGATTAAAGAATTAAATCTAAGCAAACTTGAAGTGATTAACGATTTTATGGCGGTCTCGAGTTCGATTCCCCAACTACCGAAATCAGATTTGGTAAAAATAGGGGGCGAAGAGCCTGACCTTGATTATCCGATAGCTATTTATGGCGCAGGTACCGGATTGGGCGTTTCTCACTTAATTAAAGTCAATGGCAACTGGATTAGCTTGCCTGGTGAAGGTGGACATACTGAACTGCCGATGACCAATGACGCAGAAGACCGTATTTTAGCTCAGTTGCGCAAAAAATTTGGGCGTGTTTCAAGTGAGCGTTTTTTATCGGGCAATGGTATTGTTAATATTTATCAAGCGTTATTACAGATCCACAATCAACCTGTTGAAGATATGACACCTGATATTATCGTCAAAAAAGCGCTTGCTAATAGTTGTCCGATTTGTTTAGAAACATTAACCTATTTTTGTACGTTTATGGGGCGATTTGGTGGCAACTTAGCGCTAACCCTCAATACGCTTGGTGGGGTTTATATTGCCGGTGGTATTGTGCCACGCTTTATTGAATTTTTTAAAACATCGCCATTTAGAGAAGCATTTGAACACAAAGGACGAATGTCTTATCTGGTTAAAAAAGTCCCGGTTTATGTGATAACGCATGAAGACCCGGGGCTATTTGGCGCAGGTGTTTATTTACAAAATAGTCTTAAGTAGGTAGTCGAGTAAGGTTTTATTTTTATGATGTGGTGTTATATTTATCGTAGTGATAAAAAAGAGAACTGTTATTTATATATGGAAAATGAAAATGATTTTTCCGCAATTCCTGAAAATGTAATGTCAATTTTTGGCAAGCCTGTATTTGTTATGAAAGTATTATTGGACGGAAAACGACGGTTTGTAGTTGGCACTTCTGATGAGATAGAGGAAAAGATCAAGGTCGATGGATTTTTCTTACAAATGTTACATGAAGATGACTTTAAAGTATGATTGAACCATTTTGGCAACACAAAACACTTGAGCAAATGACAGATGATGAATGGGAACAACTGTGTGACGGTTGTGGTCAGTGCTGCTTGAATAAATTAATGGATGAAGATACTGACGAAATCCTATACACCAACGTAGCGTGTAATTTACTTGATTCAAAAACTTGCCAATGTAAACATTATCACAATCGTTTTGACTATGAGCCTGATTGCGTCAAGTTAACCCGTGAAAATCTGCTGACTATTGAGTGGTTGCCTTTAACATGTACCTACCGTTATTTTTCTCAAACAGGCGAACTGCCAGAGTGGCACCCACTGATAACGGGAAGTAAAAAAATGATGCATAAACTTAAAATATCGGTCAGAAATCGGATTGTTTACGAAAAAGATGTGATTTTTTGGGAAGATCACATTCTATAAAAAAGGGAGCATTGCTCCCTTTTTTTAAATGCTTATAGCATTAACCAAAAATTACCAAAAATATCAATAGCGAATAAATTCAAAAAGATTAAGATAAACATCACTATCATAAATGAGATATCAATCATGCCAATCGGTGGAACGACACGACGGATTGGTGCAACCAATGGCTCGGTTAATTGAGCAAGTAACTGGTCGGCAGAAGATTGACCACGACTTATCCAACTTAAAAGCGCTCTAAAAAATAGTAACCAAAATAGTAAGTGTCCAATTGCATGTGCCATAACCGCAACGGCATACCATAAATAGGCAGAATTCCACAGTGGTGCATTTATCACTTTAAAGCGAAATAAGAAAATAACTTTAATTATTGCAACGATATAAAAGATAACCCATGTGGCGGTATCTATCCGCCCAATTGACGGAATCAATCTTCGTAGCGGGGCAATTACCGGTTGGGTAATGCGAACAATAAATTGTGTGAATGGAAAATCGAAATTAACCCGCACTCGTTGCATCCACAAGCGTAAAATGATGACATATAAGCAAACGGTTAAAACAGTATTTCCCAGGAAGATAAGTGATATCATTTAGTACTCCTTAATATATTATCTGCCAGCAATATATCATAAATATTGTCTTGCTCCAAAGATCGCAGTGCCAATACGCACCATGGTACTACCTGCCATAATGGCTGCTTTCATATCGCCACTCATGCCCATGGATAACTGATCCATAAATGGGTATTTTACCTGTAATGATTGTAAAAGCTGTTGCATTTGTTGAAAAACAACCAATTGTTTTTCAAAATCATTTTCTATTTCCGGTATCGCCATTAACCCTTTTAAATTTAGCTTAGGCAAAGTGATAACCTGCTCAACTAAATCTTCAACTTGTTGCGGTAATATTCCGGATTTACTGGCTTCTTGGCTAATATTGACTTGGATAAGAACATTAAGTTTTGCCATGTTATCGGGACGTTGCTCATTTAAACGCTGTGCGATTTTGAAGCGATCTAACGTGTGCATCCAATCAAAGTTTTCCGCAACTAATTTGGTTTTATTCGATTGTAACGGACCAATAAAATGCCAAATCAATGCAGTAGCTGGCTGATGTTGTTTGAAATATTGGATCTTTTCAACACCTTCTTGCACATAATTTTCACCAAAAGAGAATTGTCCTGCTTCAATCGCTTGTGTGATTAATTCGACAGGTTTTGTTTTACTGACAGCAATAAGCTCAATGGAATTGGGATCACGATCGCATTGTTGAGCGATTTGGATTATTTCATTTTTAATTGTCTTTAAATTGTCAGTTACAGTATTCATGTTTATTCTCAATTAAATTTTAGGTTAAAGTAAATGTTAAAATCAATTTTGTCACTTAGTGTAGCGCAAAATGCCTCGGATTTGCACCTTTCCAGCGGCGCTTTCCCGTGTATGCGTATTAACGGACAATTGCAATTTGTATCAGATAACAAATTATCATCAACGCAACTGGAAACAGAACTGTTTGCCTTGCTCGATATGTGTCAGGTAAATAAGTTGCAGCAATATGGCCAACTTGATTTGGCATTTCACAATGAAATAGGGCGCTTTCGGGTTAATATTTTTTACCAACAACGTGGCATATCGGCAGTATTTCGAATTATCAATGACCGCATTGCTGACATGTCTGAAATTGGCGTCCCTGCTGTTTTAAAAACGCTTGTTAACCAACAATCGGGAATCATTCTGGTTACCGGCGCAACCGGTAGTGGTAAATCAACCACATTAGCATCCTTAATCCAATATATAAATCAAACCCAAGCAAAACATATTATTACTTTAGAAGATCCTATTGAGTATATCTATCAAAATGACAAGTCATTAATTGAACAACGTGAATTATCGCAATTTGATCAAGCAATGGAAAGTCTTTTAAGACAAGATCCCGATATTATCCTATTTGGCGAACTACGCAATAAACAATCGATCGAAGCGGCTTTGTCGGTTGCTGAAACGGGACATTTAGTTTTAGCAACATTACATACCCGTTCGGCGATTGAAACGATAAATCGTCTGATAGATGTATTTGAAGGCAATGCGCAAAACTTTATCCGTAGTCAATTATCCGATAGTTTACAAGCGATTGTATGCCAGCAATTAATCACGGTTGATAACCAGCGTAAAGCCCTTTTTGAAGTCCTGATTAACACTCCGGCAGTTGCTAACTTAATAAAAGAGGGCAAAACAAAACAGATTTTATCGTTAATACAGACCGGACAACAACATGGCATGCAATTGATGCCTGATACTCATCATTCAATCACTGAGTAAAATATTGATAAAAGGCGATGCGGTATTGCAACATCGAAGCAGGGATTTACAGAGCATGATGCCGGTGCTTTTGATTTGAGTTTTAGGCATAAAGTAATCTATAATCGTTACAAATTTAGCTCAAAAAATGGGGGAGTAAAATAGATGGAACAGCGTATAGGTATTATCGGTTTGGGCAATATGGGAAATGCTATATTACAAGGCATATTAACCAGTAATATTGTGCAAGGAAACCAAATTTATGTTTATGATCCTCACCCTGAAAAAGGGCAAGCATTAAATGCGTCACATGCAATCAATAATTTAGCGTCAGCCAGAGATGTCGCACGTGAATCCGATCTTGTTTTTATTGCGGTAAAGCCTAATGTCATTGTTGATGTGTTAAACGATATCCAAAAAGAATTAAAGAAAAATACTATAGTGATCTCAATTGCAGCAGGCGTGACAATTAAAACCATAGCCAAATGTGTCGGCTATGAACAAAAAATTGTCCGAGTTATGCCAAATACACCGGCATTAGTTAATGCGGCGATGTGCTCCATTACGCCAAATACTGAAGTGACAGATGATGAGCTGTCGATTGTACAAAGATTATTAAATTGTATTGGTGAAACTGAAGTTGTCCCCGAATATTTAATTGATGCCGTTATTGGTGCGAGTGGTTCTTCACCGGCTTTTGTTTTTATGTTTATCGAAGCGCTAGCTGACGGTGCTGTCAAAGCCGGATTATCAAGAAAACAAGCCTATAAATTTGCAGCGCAAGCCGTAATGGGATCAGCCAAACTGTTACTCGCTACTGGCAAACATCCCGGCGAGTTGAAAGATATGGTCTGCTCACCGGCTGGCACCACTATTGAAGGGGTGCAGATGCTTGAAGAAAAGGGCTTTAGAGCAGCGGTGATTGATGCAGTTGAAGCAACGATCAATAAATCAAAAGAGCTTGCTGAAAAATAATTATTGAATTTTATTATCGGGGTCAAGGTATCCTCACTAATTAATTATGATAAATGATTTTTTAGCGAGGATAGCTAAATAAATTGAAAGATTGCTTGCGTTGTTTAACATTTTGTGCGTTAATAGTCACCAGCATATAACATGCAGATTTATTTTGTAACATTTGATTCGCGTAGTTTGTAGTTTACTTGATATCAAGATTTGTATTAGTTTTCTTCATCTTTTCTTCTCAGTGTTCTTAAGTAGTCTAGGTTTTATGTATTTGAATATAGCCCTTAATGGCTGAGATAAATTTATTTATAGGAAAATTATTATGTCTAAAAAAACAGGTCAAGTTAAATGGTTCAACGAAAGTAAAGGTTTTGGTTTTATATCTCCTGCTGACGGCAGCAAAGATGTATTTGTTCACTTCTCAGCGATTACTGGTGACGGATTCAAAACTTTAGGCGAAGGTCAACAAGTTGAATTTTCAATTCAAGATAGCCCACGTGGTCCTTCTGCTGCAGATGTAACAATAATCTAATTTTGATTATTTTCTTACCAGTAACTTGTTACTGGTAAGTTCCCACCTCAGTATTTCTTTACTTCTTTTTTCTAGACTTTTACCATTTTGTTTTATATTATAATTCCTGCTTTTTAAGCAATGTTGTTTTATGTTGACAACAATCTAATGAAAATTAATTGATTATAAGGAAACACAATGAAAAAGTTAGCATTATCTGTTGTATTATTAAGTTTATCTTCTTTTGCCATGGCTGATTTATCTGCTACTTGTCAAACTTACTTTGATAGCATCGATGAATATATCAAAGATATGCCAACTGCAGGATTAACAGCAGAACAATTAGAAATGATGAAATCAGGACTTGAGCAAAGCAAACAACAAGTAGCTGCAATGCCTACAGATACTCAAGAATCTGCATGTAAACAAGGTATTGAAGCACTTAAACAAGCTCAAGCAGCTACGCCTACTAAAAAATAATATTTAGTTAAGGTTTATTGTTTATTACGATAACGAAATTGCCAAGGGGCTATCGGATTTTTGTCTTTCCATAGCCCTTTGTTGTTTAATTTGGCTTGCTTTTCTCGTTTAACCATTAATTTATTGCTTGCTTTACCTCGATATCGATACGCCCACGCATAACCATTTTCAACCATTTTGGCATTAATATTCATTTTATTATAAAAAATCGTGCCTAATGTCCTATTATAAATATCTTTTTTGTTTGCTTTGACAAACACATATTTGCCGGCAATAAGTGAGGCTAAATATTTTCTTGATGCATTACCGTATGCTTGACCTTTCTCCGGTGCATCAATATCCAGCAAACGGATTCGTACTTTTTGGTTTGTGATTGTCAGTAAATCGATCGTATCACCGTCGAGCACCTTAATGACCGTACCATTTAAGTCGGCAAAAACTACACCAATTGACAGGCAAAATAATAAAATTGCAAGGAAAAAACGATTAACTAATTTCATATGTGGCAACAATTACAAAAATTTAAATTATTATACCGATAATACCAAAAATACTAAATGCGCAAAGCGTGTATCTAGCCCAATATTAGCTTGTTATTCATCAATTAGATTCGTTTGCTTGCTATCCGTTTTTCACTGAATTGTGGATTGATTGACTAAAATCACTTTTGGAAGAGAGACTAGCAATTCCAAAAATATTAAATACACAAAGCGTGTACCAAGCCCAATAATAGCTTGTTATTCATCAATTAGATTCGTTTGCTAGCTATCCGTTTTTCACTGAATTGCGGATTGATTGACTAAAATCACTTTTGGAAGAGAGACTAGCAATTCCAAAAATATTAAATACACAAAGCGTGTACCAAGCCCAATATTAGCTTGTTATTCATCAATTAGATTCGTTTGCCTGCTATCCGTTTTTCACTAAATTGCGAATTGATTGACTAAAATCACTTACGGAAGAGAGGCTAGTAATTTCAAAAATACTAAATGAGTAAAGCTGCATCAAGCCAATAATAGCTTGTTATTCATCAATTAGATTCGTTTGCTAGCTATCCGTTTTTCACTGAATTGCGAATTGATTGACTAAATCACTTATGGAAGAGAGGCTAGCAATTTCAAAAATACTAAATGAGTAAAGCATGCATCAAGCCAATAATAGCTTGTTATTCATCAATTAGATTCATTCGTTTGCTAGCTATCCGTTTTTCACTGAATTGCGAATTGATTGACTAAAATCACTTACGGAAGAGAGGCTAGTAATTTCAAAAATACTAAATGAGTAAAGCATGTATCAAGCCCAATAATAGCTTGTTATTCATCAATTAGATTCGTTTGCTAGCTATCAGTTTTTCACTGATTTACGCATCAACTTGCTAAAATTACTTATGGACGAGAGGTTAGTAATATCAACGTAGTCAGAAATAAAGATTTGGCAGAGTGGCGAGATAGATTGGAAAATTAAACTATCGATCAGCCTTACCGATTAACTGTAAGGCTGAGTAAGCTTAACTAAAAATTAAAAAGCGTTAGTATCTTGAAATAGCCCGACTTTTAGATCAGAAGCTTGATAGATAAGTTTACCGTCAACATAAACTTCACCGTCACCGATACCCATAATTAATTTACGGTTAATGACACGTTTAAAATGTATTTTATAGGTGACTTTTTTATTGGTTGGTAATACTTGACCGGCAAATTTTACCTCGCCTACGCCCAGCGCTCGACCTTTACCTTTACCACCAATCCAGCCTAAATAAAAGCCAACTAATTGCCACATGGCATCAAGCCCAAGGCAACCGGGCATCACCGGGTCATTTTTAAAATGACATTTGAAAAACCATAAGTCAGGGTTAATATCAAGTTCAGCTTCAACATAACCTTTGCCAAAGTTACCGCCTTGCTCATCCATGTTAACAACACGATCCATCATTAACATTAAATCAGAAGGTAATGGGGGACCGTCATGACCAAAGAGTTCATTGTTTCCTGATTTAATTAGATCCGCTTTATCGTACGAAGATTTACGTTCAAATGTCATAAAAAAGCCTTTTATTTTGTCATTACATACACGATTATAAACATCACTATTGACTAAAATATTACGCATAATAGTAACGGTGTAATGTGAGTTACTTAGCCATTTATCAATGGCGCCTGGCGGTAAAGTTTATTGTGTATTGCTATTTTTTGCAATATTTTTGCCACCTGCTAAACCAACTATCTTGCTTTTTTTCTTGCACTAGCAGTGACTGCATACGAGCATGAATCAATTTATATAGGCTGATATTCGCCTCATCTTTGTAGGGAATACCGGTTAATAAATACAGGGCATCAGCGATATGCTCTACCGTCCAAATCGAGAATTTATCTTGCTCAACCGCAGCTATCACCTCATCACTTAAACTTAAATGGCGTTGATTACTCGCCGGAATAATCACACCTTGTTGGCCGGTTAAGCCTTGATGCTGACAAACGGCAAAAAATCCTTCAATTTTTTCATTTACCCCGCCGATTGATTGAACATGACCGAATTGATCCACTGAGCCGGTTACTGCCAATTGCTGGTCGATAGCTTGACCGGATAGGGCGCTAATAATCGCGCATAAACCGGCTAGCGATGCACTGTCACCGTCAATCTCGCTATAAGATTGTTCAAATACTAACGATGTAGAAAAGGGCAATTGATGATTAATGGCAAATTCAGACATAATAAAAGCCTGCATAATCATCATACCTTTAGAGTGGATATTTCCTGCCAGTTCGGTTTTGCGCTCAATATCAATAAATTCACCGTCGCCATAATGCACAAGGCAACTTATTCGGGTTGGCTCACCAATTGCTTTTGGGTAGCCGGGGTATTCAAGAACGGATAACCCATTAATTTGCCCGACAACTTGGTCTTTAGTGTTAATCACGATTTGATCGGTAAAAAACTCATCATGAAAGCGCTCAGTGAGATAGTTCTCACGCCATGCTTTTTGTTCAAGTGCTTTACCCACAGCAAGTTTATCAATCTGATTATTTTCGGCAAAATAACTTGCCTCAAGCAGTAGCGATTGTGCCCACTCTACCGATAACGGAAGACAGTTTTGATCGCCGGTAAAACGGGTTGCTTGTTTAAATATTGTCATAAAAGCAGTCGGTTCAATAGCCGGTAATTGTAATTGTTGGGCAATAAATTGCAGATAATTCGTCCACTGATCGATTTGCTTTTCTGATGATATTGTTAATTCGTTTTCAAATTCAGCATAGATAGCTGAATTGAAAAACTCCGGTTCAAACTCTTGCAATTCAGTCATACTTAGCCGGTCACCAACTAAAATTAACCGTAAATCTAGCGGCATGGCTGGAATGGTTAACGGTAAAGGGTGGGCATCATCGGCTGAAAACCATTCAAACACGCCATTATTAATCATCTGTTTTAATTTAACCCACAATGCAGGTTGCGATAATAGCGAACGCAAACCTAAAATGAGCACACCACCATTAGCGTGATGAACTAACCCTGCTTGCAATTTGATTGGACGATTGTCCGGCTGCCTGACACAGCCAAAGAGTTTTTCTAGATCAACGCTAGTTTGCGCTAAGCAATTATCTTCAATAGCAAAGTTGTCTTGACGGGTTTTGGCCGTGGTTAAAGTGATCTTATTTTCACTAATATTGTAACTATACCCTAACGCTGGCTCAGCTAAGTTGGTTTTAACCGATTGTTTTAACAAATCAAAAAATAGCTCGCTTTCGGTGGCTTTTAATAACATAAAACGAGAGCGATATTTTGATGTCTTGTTATTGCATAAAAGCGATACCGCTGAGGCGACACGAGGTTGCCAAGCGAGCACATTTGTTGATCCAAAATCCGGTAAATCGGTCTGTGTTTTGTTCTTTTTTGCAAGTTCTACGATTAGATTTGTATCGGGTTGGATCTGTTGTGATTTGAGTTGTTTGATTGCCAAAATTATTATCTTATTTGATCAGCTAAATTATATTTTGAATTATAGCAAGTATCGATTACAACGCCAACAGATAACAGGGATCTTTGTGCTAACAAATAAAAAAATTACAGAAAGATTTTTCAAAATCGGGTAAACTGTCGGGAATTTTTAATGTTTCGTTTTCTTCATTTAATATCATTATCAACAATTATATATGCTCAAACTCAAAAATAATCACATCAAAGATGACCAAGCTTCGCAGATTGTCAGTTGGGGACACTGGTTCACGCTGTTTAATATTTTTGTAGTCATTATACTGGGTAGTCAATATTTGGTGATCGCTGATTGGCCACGTACATTTATGGGGCGATTTTATGCCATTATTAGTGTAATGGGGCATTTTAGTTATTTGACATTTATTACTTATTTGGTACTTATTTTTCCACTCAGTTTTTTTATCCATTCCTCACGTTGGCAGCGGATTTTCGCCACCATTATTGCCACTTTAGGAATTACTTTACTGTTAATTGATTTAGAGGTGTTTTCGCATTTCAGAATGCACCTTAACTTATCAATTTGGCAGTTACTGAGTTCAAATAAAGCCTCTTTTTTAAGCACAGCATTTATTTTAATTCCGTTTATTTTACTGATTGAAATTCTATTTTCGTTATGGAGCTGGAAAAAACTGCGTAGTTTAAGTAAACGTAAGCGCTATGCAAAACCGGTTGTTATCGGCTTTATTCTCTGTTTTGTTTCATCTCACCTAATTCATATCTGGGCTGATGCGAACTTTTATCGTCCAATTACAATGCAGCGTTCGAGTTTACCGTTATCTTACCCGTTAACGGCTCGTCATTTCCTTGAACGATATGGCTTTATTGAAGAGAACGACTACCGAAATCGCACCATTCAAGAAGGCAACCCATTTGCTATTGCTATCGAATACCCACTGGGACGAGTGGTATTTGATGAGCCACAAACAAAGCAAAATGTATTAATGGTTGTCATTGACGGTTGGAGTGAACATCTATTAGCCAACAATATGCCTTGGCTAAAAGAATTTGCACAAGACAATTTACAGTTCGACAACCACTTTAGTGCTAGCAATCAAGCCTATTTGAATAACTTTTCACTGTTTTATGGATTAGATCCTAATTATTACAACAGTATTTTGGCTAGCCATAAGACTTCGGTTTTATTTGATACTGTTGCTAAGCAACACTACAATCTTGGGTTGTTTTCATCCAGCGGGTTTGTTGAGCCTTTATACCGTTATGCGTTACTGTCTAACTTTACGCTGCCGGAACCGAAAAAACAGTCCAATAAACAAACTACTGACTATTGGATGGCATGGCACGATGAGCAAAATAAACTTGAAAATCACGCGCCACTGTTCTCATTGATCCACTACTCGCTTGGCGTGAAAAACAAAAAGATGACCATTGCCGAATTAGCGTCAGATGCTAAAAAGTTAGATCAATATTTACAATCCTTGATCGCCTATCTGAAACAAAGTGGCGCTTATGATAATACGGTGATTATTATCACCGGCTCAAATGATATTTCGATTGATGAAAGCAAAAAATTGGTTTTCCGTGAAAGTGGTGATCGTTTTAATCGGGAAGTGCTTAAAATGCCATTGATTATCGCATGGCCAAATAAAGATAAAGCAAAAATCACTGATATTACATCTCAAACGGATATTTTACGCACATTAATGCAAGACGTATTGAATGTAACAACGCCACCACAACAATACAGTCAAGGTAAAAACTTATTTAATCAAAGCCCACGGCAATGGGTTGTGGCTGGGGGTGAAAATGCAATTGCAGCCTTGTATGACGATAAAACGATTGTTATTGATGCCTTTGGTCGTTCAAAAATCTACAATTTAACTGGCAAGTTACAAAAAAGTGAAAAGATGAGTTTACCGCTGTTTTTGCAGATTGTGACTGAAAACCGTCGCTTTATGGTGGTGGATAACTAAATAAAAAAAGGTGAAGATTACTTCACCTCTTTCCCCATTGCTTGCAAATCGGCATGATACGATGAGCGAACAAATGGGCCACAGGCCGCATGGGTAAATCCCATATCTAAAGCGATCTGTTTCAATTCATCAAATTCAGCCGGCGAGACATAGCGCTCAACCGGTAAATGGTACTGACTGGGTTGCAAATATTGACCCAAAGTTAGCATGGTCACGCCGTGCGTACGTAAATCTTTCAACACTTGAATTAACTCTTCATTGGTTTCGCCCAACCCGACCATTAGCCCGGATTTGGTTGGAATATCCGGATGCTTCTCTTTAAATGCTGCAAGTAATTTCAACGAACCTTGATAGTTTGCCCCCGGTCGAATTTTTTTGTATAAACGAGGAATGTTTTCTAAATTATGGTTAAACACATCGGGTGGTGCTTCGCTCAATACCTCGACCGCTTGCTCGATACATCCACGGAAATCGGGCGTAAGGGTCTCGACTTTGACATTCGGGCTTAAGGCGCGAATCTGTTGTGTACAAGCTGCAAAATGGCTTGCTCCGCCGTCTTTAAGGTCATCTCGGTCAACTGAGGTAATGACCACATAGCGCAATTTCATCTCTTCAATGGTTTTAGCCAATTTTAGTGGCTCTTGCTGATCGGGTGGTAAAGGTCTACCGTGGGCAACATCACAAAATGGGCAGCGCCGGGTACAGATATCACCTAAGATCATAAAAGTCGCTGTACCGTGGTTAAAACACTCTGCCAAATTGGGGCACGAGGCTTCCTCGCACACTGAGTGTAATCCATGTTTACGCAGTGTGGATTTGATATGCGCAATATTATCGGAATGTGCTGAAAGTTTAATTCTCATCCAATCGGGTTTTTTTAATGGTGCCGCTTCTTCTATGGTGATTGTTGGAATTAAACGGGTTTTGTCAGCATCACGATATTTTGAGCTTCTGACTGTCATTTCTTCATTTTGCATAATTAGATATCTTATTTGTTGAGTAATTGACTGAGAAAATTATCAGCGAGTAATTTCCTTATTAAATTACGGTCAATTTGTGATTGAAATTGTTTCAATTGAGTCATCTGCAATCCTGCATAACCACAAGGATTGATGTTATTAAAAGGCTTCAGATCCATATCAACATTCAGTGCCAACCCATGCAAGGTACACCCCTGTTTGATATGTAAGCCTAGCGAACAGATTTTTTTATCATCAATATATACGCCGGGCGCGTCGGATTTGGCATAAGCTATAATATCATAGTGTGCTAAGGTTTGTATGACACTATTTTCTAAATAACTGACCATATCCCGGATACCGATTTTTGCTCTTTTTAAATCGAATAAAACATACATAATTTGCTGACCCGGCGCATGATAGGTGATCTGCCCACCCCGATCGGTTTGAATAACCGGTATCTCGGATTGAACTAGCAAATGTTCGGCTTTTCCCACTTTACCTTGCGTGAAAACCGGAGGATGTTCAACAAACCAAATTTGATCCGGAGTGTTAGCATCACGGTTAACCGTGAACTCATGCATAGCATGGTAAGCAGTCATGTAAGGGGTGATCCCAAGATCTTTAATGATGATATTATCAACAATCATGATTATTCTTTAATCCAACGCCGTTTAACAGTTAATTAACAAATATATAGCAGATTTTACTATAGCTTGACAACTACAGTGCTTTCAAGGTATAACCAAATAAGTTGGTTTCAATAATCTCCCGCAAGTTAAATTTGATTTATATCAATTAATTACAGCGATTTTCTTATTATCTATTGAAATAGTTGATTAATTTGATAGGAATTAACATGCACATCTAGGCTTAGGTTTGCTTTACTTTTCTATCGAAAATGGCAGACTTATAGTCATAAAGCTCCATAATGCAGAATTGAAGCTTATACAGTTAGTTATGGCATAGGTTGTAGCTAAGGATAGCAAAACTGCATTTTTTTAAACAAAAAAGAGGTTTTAATATGTCGGACATGCAAATGAATGATATCGATCCAGTCGAAACGCAAGATTGGCTGAAAAGTATTGAGTCAATTATACGTGAAGAAGGCGTCGAACGTGCGCAATATATTATTGAACAAATAGTCAACAAAGCAAGAGATGGCGGCGTGCCATTACTTTTCGGCTCTTCAACCAGTAACTATATCAATACCATTCCTGTAGAAGAACAACCAGCATACCCAGGAGATTGGGAAATTGAAAGGCGCATTCGTTCAATTGTCCGTTGGAATGCCATTATGATGGTTCTTAGAGCATCGAAAAAAGATTTAGAGCTTGGCGGACACATGGCATCATTCCAATCTGCGGCGACTTTCTATGAAGTCTGTTTTAACCATTTTTTCCGTGCTCGTAACGACAAAGACGGTGGGGATTTAATCTATTTCCAAGGCCATATCTCACCGGGTATCTACTCACGTGCTTTCATTGAAGGGCGCCTAACGGAAGAGCAGCTTGACAATTTCCGTCAAGAAGTGCACGGTAAAGGATTATCATCTTATCCTCATCCAAAATTAATGCCTGAATTCTGGCAATTCCCGACCGTATCAATGGGATTAGGTCCAATTAGTGCAATCTATCAAGCACGTTTCTTAAAATACTTAAATCATCGTGGTTTAAAAGATACTACTGAACAAACTGTCTATGCCTTCTTAGGTGACGGTGAAATGGACGAGCCGGAATCAAAAGGCGCAATCACCGTTGCAACACGTGAAAAATTAGACAACTTAGTATTTGTGGTTAACTGTAATTTACAACGTTTGGACGGTCCTGTTACCGGTAATGGTAAAATTATCAATGAACTCGAAGGCGTCTTTGCCGGTGCGGGTTGGAATGTGATTAAAGTGCTTTGGGGCGATCGCTGGGATAAATTATTACAAAAAGATACTTCAGGTAAATTAATCCGCTTAATGAACGAAACCCTAGACGGTGATTATCAAACATTAAAATCAAAAGACGGTGCTTACGTCCGTGAACACTTCTTTGGCAAATATCCGGAAACAGCCGAATTAGTTAAAGACATGAGCGATGAAGAGATCTTCCGCCTCAATCGTGGTGGTCAAGACCCGGCTAAAATGTTTGCTGCATTTGCAAGAGCTAAAGAGACTAAAGATCGTCCGACTGTCATTTTAGCTCACACCATTAAAGGCTACGGTATGGGTGAAGCGGCAGAAGCGAAAAACATCGCTCACCAAGTGAAAAAAATGAATATGGACGGCGTGCGTCATGTTCGTGATTTCTTCAACATTCCGGTTACCGATGAAGCCCTTGAAAAACTACCTTACATTAAATTTGAAGAACATACACCGGAATATAAATATATTCATGAACGCCGTGATGCATTACATGGCTATGTACCTTCAAGATTAACCAAATTCACCGGCAGTGTATCGATTCCGCCATTAAGCGAATTTGCTTCACTACTTGAAGCGCAATCTAAAGAGATCTCAACGACGATTGCTTTTGTGCGTGCATTAAATATCATGCTTAAAGATAAAGATCTAGCGCCTCGTTTAGTGCCAATTCTTGCCGATGAAGCACGTACCTTTGGTATGGAAGGTTTATTCCGTCAAATTGGTATTTACAACCCTCACGGTCAGCAATACACCCCACAAGACAGAGAGCAAGTGGCTTACTATCGTGAAGATGAAAAAGGTCAAATTCTGCAAGAAGGGATCAATGAATGTGGTGCAACCGCTTCATGGTTGGCAGCGGCAACTTCATACAGTACTAACGACTTACCAATGATTCCATTTTATATCTACTACTCAATGTTTGGTTTCCAACGAGTCGGCGATTTAATGTGGGCAGCGGGTGATCAGCAAGCACGTGGCTTTATGATCGGTGGTACATCTGGTCGCACAACGTTAAATGGTGAAGGTTTACAACACCAAGACGGTCACAGCCATATCCAAGCATTAACCATTCCAAATTGTATCGCTTACGATCCGGCTTATGCTTATGAAGTTGCTGTTATTATGCAAGACGGTTTACGTCGTATGTATGGTGAGCAAGAAAATGTCTACTATTACATCACCACACTAAACGAAAACTATGCACAACCTGCTATGCCGGAAGGAGCTGAAGAAGGTATCTGCCGTGGTATCTACAAACTTGATACCGTAGAAGGGCAAAAAGGTAAACCAACTGTACAGTTATTAGGTTCAGGTTCGATTTTACGTCATGTACGAGAAGCGGCTGATATCTTAGCGAAGAACTATGGTATTACTTCAGAAGTCTACAGCGTCACATCATTTACTGAACTTGCACGAGACGGTCAAGATTGTGAACGTTACAATATGTTACACCCTAGCGAAACACCAAAAGTGCCTTATGTTGCACAAATTATGAATAATAATCCAGCTGTGGTTTCTACAGATTATATGAAACTTTATGCCGAGCAAATACGTGGATTTGTCCCTGCTGAAAGCTACCGAGTACTAGGTACCGACGGCTTTGGACGCAGTGATAGTCGTGAAAACTTACGTCATCATTTTGAAGTTGATGCATCTTATGTTGTGGTTGCAGCATTGGGTGAACTTGCTAAACGTGGTGATATTGAAACAAGTGTTGTTGAAGAAGCGATCAAAAAGTTTGAGATCAATGCCGACAAACTTAACCCACGTAACGCATAAGAGGTAACAATAATGAGTATAGAAATAAAATTACCTGATATTGGTAGTGATGAAGTTGAAGTCACGGAAATTTTAGTTAAAGTCGGCGATCGGGTTGAAGTTGATCAGTCGTTATTAACCGTTGAAGGTGATAAAGCATCAATGGAAATTCCTGCGCCACAGGCCGGGATCGTCAAATCAATCATCGTTAAAGTGGGCGACAAAGTTAAAACTGGCGTCAATATCATGGTATTTGACGAAGAGGGCGCTAACGCAGCGTCCGCCAGCACTGAAACCAAAGCCACTGATGCGCCCGCTACAACACCGGCTGCCCCGGCAAACAGCGCAGCGACAGCTAGCAAAGTGGTTGATGTCACTGTACCTGATATCGGTGGTGATGAAGTTGAAGTAACTGAAATTTTAGTCAAAATCGGTGATAGTGTTGCCGTTGATGACTCGCTAATTACTGTTGAAGGCGATAAAGCGTCAATGGAAGTACCGGCAACAATAGCTGGTATTGTGAAAAATATTACAGTCAAAGTGGGTGACAAAGTCAAAACCGGCTCTAAAATCATGGAGTTTGAAGTCACAGCCACAGCGGCACCGGCAAGCCCAGCGACAACAACAGCGCCAGCACCTGCGGCAAAAACTGATGTGGCACCGGTTGCGGTAGCCAGCGCTCCGGCAACGACGGCACCTGCGGTTAAAACGGCTGATGACTTTGTTGAAAATGACGCTTATGCTCACGCCACGCCGTCTGTGCGTCGCTTAGCACGTGAATTTGGCGTGAATTTAGCAAAAGTACCACCGACAGGCCCTAAACATCGTATTTTACGTGAAGATATTCAAGCTTACGTTAAAAATGCTGTTAAACAAGTGGAAACCGGCGCAGCTTCCGGCGCATTACCGGGCTTACTGCCATGGCCTAAGGTTGATTTCAGCAAATTTGGCGAAGTGGAAAGCTTACCGCTAACCAAAATTCAGAAAGTTTCTGGGGCAAACCTACACCGAAATTGGGTGATGATCCCGCATGTGACTGAGTTTGATGAAACCGATATCACTGATCTTGAAGCATTCCGTAAGCAACAAAACGCCGAAGCGGACAAAAAGAAACTTGATGTTAAAATCACTCCGTTAGTGTTTATTATGAAAGCGGTCGCTAGTGCCTTAACGGCTTATCCACGCTTTAACAGCTCACTATCGGAAGATGCGCAAACGCTCATCATTAAAAAATACATCAATATTGGTGTTGCGGTAGATACGCCAAATGGTTTAGTCGTACCGGTATTTAAAGACGTCAACAAAAAAGGCATTATCGAACTATCACGTGAACTGGCTGAAGTATCGAAAAAAGCCCGTGAAGGTAAGTTAACCGGCGCAGATATGCAAGGGGGATGCTTCACCATTTCAAGCCTTGGCGGTATTGGTACTACCTCATTTACACCAATTGTCAATGCGCCTGAAGTCGGTATTTTAGGGGTATCACGCTCAAGTATGAAACCGGTATGGAATGGAAAAGAATTCACACCACGCTTAATGTTACCTTTATCACTATCATTCGATCATCGAGTGATTGACGGGGCAGATGGTGCACGCTTCTTAAGCCATATTGCTAACGTATTATCCGACTTACGTCGTTTAGTGATGTAAAGGAGGCAATCATATATGAGTCAAGAAGTTAAAACCCAACTTGTGGTATTAGGTGCAGGGCCAGCGGGATACTCCGCAGCCTTCCGAGCAGCCGATTTAGGATTAGACGTCACTTTAGTTGAACGCTATTCAACCTTAGGTGGCGTGTGTTTGAATGTGGGCTGTATTCCGTCAAAAGCTTTACTTCATGTGGCAAAAGTGATGGATGAAGCTAAATCCTTAACCGCTCATGGCATCCACTTTGGCACGCCAAAACTTGAACTTGATAAAGTGCGTGAATGGAAAGAAAAAGTCATCAATCAATTGACAAATGGCCTTGCCGGCATGGCAAAAATGCGCAAAGTCAATGTGATTCAAGGTGAAGCGCAATTTACCGGTAGCCATACTATGGATATCACATCAGCAAAAGGCATTACTAAACTTACGTTTGACAATGCGATTATTGCTGCTGGATCGCGTCCTATCACACTACCGTTTATACCGCACGATGACCCAAGAATATGGGATTCAACCGATGCGCTGGCGTTAACCACCATTCCGAAAAAATTATTGTTAATGGGTGGCGGAATTATCGGTCTGGAAATGGGCACGGTATACCATGCGCTAGGTTCTGAAGTGGACGTGGTTGAAATGTTTGATCAAGTCATTCCGGCAGCCGACAAAGATGTGGTAAAAGTCTTCACAAAACAGATTCAGAAGAAGTTTACCTTAAGATTAGAAACCAAAGTCACATCCGTTGAAGCAAAACATGATGCAATTTACGTCACCATGGAGAAAAAAGACGGCACAAGCGAAACACATACTTATGATGCCGTATTAGTGGCAATTGGTCGCACACCAAACGGAAAATTGATTGGCGCCGAAAAAGCTGGGGTCAATGTTACCGACCGTGGCTTTATTGAAGTCGACAAACAGATGCGCACCAATGTACCGCACATTTATGCTATTGGCGATGTGGTAGGTCAACCAATGCTTGCCCATAAAGGTGTTCACGAAGGACACGTTGCAGCCGAAGTGATAGCCGGTAAAAAACACTACTTCGATCCAAAAACTATCCCGTCGATTGCTTACACCGAGCCGGAAGTGGCATGGGTTGGATTAACCGAAAAAGAAGCCATTGCTAAGGGAATCGATTATGAAGTAGCGATCTTCCCATGGGCAGCATCCGGACGAGCAATTGCCTCAGATTGTTCAGAAGGGATGACCAAACTGATCTTCAACAAATCAGACAATCGCCTATTAGGCGGAGCGGTTGTTGGCGCAAATGGCGGAGAACTACTGGGTGAAATCACCCTAGCGGTTGAAATGGGTTGTGATGCAGAAGATATAGCCCTAACCATCCATGCCCACCCAACCTTACACGAATCGATAGGCTTAGCGGCAGAAATCTACGAAGGAACTGTAACCGACCTTCCTAATGCCAAAGCAGTGAAAAAATAGTCACGATTCACCAAAAAAAACAAGCCGTCAATAACCTTGACGGCTTTCCCCCCCACAAAACCCAACACCACAGCCAATTTTGACAAGAACTTTCAGAAAATGCCTGTGTTTTAGTATAAAAATAACTGTTTAAGATATTTTCAAAAATATCGAAAATCCACATTGCTATCTTTAATAATAACTTAAAAGTCACACGAAATCTTGACAAGAACTTTCAGAAAAACCCTACGTTTCAGTATAAAACCAAAAGTTTAAGAAATTTTTAAAATATCTCCAAACCCATACCATTACCTCTCTCAAAAGCAAACAAGTGCACCAACCCGCACCTTCACAAAGCGCCGACAACTGAGCGAGGTTAGCACGCCAAACAAGGATGTTTGGCGAGGCGCTGTTTTGTCCGGAACAAATCAGCGCCGGTGCGTTAAGACCGAACGAAGGCGGAGGTCAGTCGAAGACCGCTTTGGGTGGTGCTGCGAGGGGGTTATTAGGGGGATTTCGCAAAAAATCCCCCTAATTCGGACGCTGACAGCGTATTGAAAATATCAACCAATTAACAGCGTCCGAAACCTGCATACCAAAAAACCGAAACTTTCAACGAAAGTAAAATCTTGTCAAGAAGTTTCAGAAAATATAGGTGTTTAAGTAAAAATACAAACCATTGCCAAAAACTTTCATAAAACACCTACGTTTCAGTATAAAAACAAAAGTTTAAGAAATTTTTAAAATATCTCCAAACCCAAATCGTTACTTTTCCCAAAAGCTAAAACATGCACCAACCCGCACCTTCACAAAGCGCCGACAACAGAGCGAGGTTAGCACGCCAAACAAGGATGTTTGGCGAGGCGCTGCTTTGTCCGGAACAAATCAGCGCCGGTGCGTTAAGACCGAACGAAGGCGGAGGGCAGTCGAAGACCGCTTTGGGTGGTGCTGCGAGGGGGTTATTAGGGGGATTTCGCAAAAAATCCCCCTAATTCGGACGCTGACACCGAAATGAAAATGCCAACCAATTAACAGCGTCCGAAACCTGCATACCAAAAACTCGCAACTTTCAACGAAAGTAAAACCTCGTCAAGAAGTTTCAGAAAATATAGGTGTTTAAGTAAAAACACAAACCATTGTCAAGAACTTTCAGAAAACACCTACGTTTTAGTATAAAAATAACTGTTCATGATATTTTCAAATATATCGAAAAATTCACATTGCTACCTATAATAATAACTTAAAAGTCATAGGAAACCTTGACAAGAACTTTCAGAAAAACCCTACGTTTCAGTATAAAAACAAAAGTTTAAGAAATTTTTAAAATATCTCCAAACCCAAATCGTTACTTTTCCCAAAAGCTAAAACATGCACCAACCCGCACCTTCACAAAGCGCCGACAACTGAGAGAGGTTAGCACGCCAAACAGGGATGTTTGGCGAGGCGCTGCTTTGTCCGGAACAAATCAGCGCCGGTGCGTTAAGACCGAACGAAGGCGGAGGGCAGTCGAAGACCGCTTTGGGTGGTGCTGCGAGGGGGTTATTAGGGGGATTTCGCAAAAAATCCCCCTAATTCGGACGCAGGCACCGGAATGAAAAAACCAACCAATTAATAGCGTCCGAAACCTGCATACCAAAAACTCGAAACTTTCAACGAAAGTAAAACCTTGTCAAGAAGTTTCAGAAAATATAGGTGTTTAAGCAAAAAACACAAATTCTTGTCAAGATCCTTCTGAAAACACCTTTATTTAAGTATAAAAACAAAATTTTAAGATATTTTCAAAATATCCCCATTATCCACAAGGAACTTAAAAAATCCCCAACACCACCCCAACAGTGGTAATCGCCGTTAAAATAAGAATAACTTTCGTTGCGCTAAGCTGTTTTGCCGACACCAACCACCAAGCAATAAGCACCATTGACAGCGGTAATATTTTCGGGAAGATATCATCAAGCACACTTTGCAATGATCGCATCGACTCACCCATGGGGATTTCCAGCGTAGAGTTAAGTACAATATTGCCGGCGGCCAGCCCGCCTACCACCATAATGCCAAGAATATTAAAGGCATCGGTAATGCGTTTAACATTATCCCCGATAATATTATCGATCGCATTAACGCCTAGCTTATACCCATAAAAGAAACTTAAATAAGAGATAAGCGGACCTAAAATCCCATAAGCGAGAATATAAAATAGAGGTCCAATCGGATTGCCATTTGCTGCCATACCCATAGCAATCGATAATAAAATTGGCACAATAATGCCTTGAATAAGCGAATCACCGATACCCGCTAATGGCCCCATAAGGGTGGCTTTGATATTGACCGGTAGCTCTTCGGGGACATTTTTGCCTAAGGCTATCTCTTCTTCCATAGAAGCGACAATACCATTAATGATCTGCCCGGTTTGCGGTTCGGTGTTATAAAACATTGAATGCCGAATATATAACCGGCGTTTCGCTTCCGGATCGTCTTTGTAATATTTTTCAGCAAAGGGAATATAAGAAAACGCCCAGGCATGCGCCTGTAACTTTTCATAACTCATTGAGGATAAATGGGTAAATCCCCAACGGTACCAAATTTGGCGTAACTCTTTTTTTGTCAATCTTGATTGATTGTTAATGACTTTATCCATTAGTACAACTCCTATTAGAACAGATCATCATCTTCAAATATGTCTGAATTTGTATCATTTGCTGGGTTATTATTGGCAACCGCTGGCTTGTTGGTTGCCATGTAATACAGGTAAGCGACCAAAGCGGAAATAAACACCAATGCGATCATGCTTAAGCCTGCAAACGCCAGTAACACAAAACCGGCAAAGAAGAAAATTAACTGAATTTTAGATTTAATGACGATATTCATCAGCATCGCAATGCCCAGCGCCGGCAATACGCCACCTAAAACTGAGATGATTTTGGTGATAACTTCCGGTACATGACTTAATAACCAGTCAACTAAACCCGAACCGTAAAAAATAGCTAAAAATATCGGCACGGCTCGAATCAAAAAGGTGGTAATTTGCGGATAGATAAGATGATTTAGCACAATACCTCGAGGATTATTGTTTTGTGCTGCTTGTTGCGCTTTGTTGTTCCAAAACGAATAAAGCGCCATGCGGGTATTATAAAATATCAAACCAAAAGTCTGTCCGATAAGTACCGATAATGTGACGGCAACCGCCGGCTCTTTCGTGGTGGCTAACGCTAAACCAATACCGCCATAAGCGGCGTAGGTAATTTCACTGTTGGTGGCGCCGCCGGTGGATAGATTGGCAATAAACACCGCCTGCACCGCTAAGCCACACGCCACACCAGATTGAATATCCCCAAAGGCAAAGCCAACAAGTAAGCCGGCAACCAGTGGTCTACCTACCGCATAAAAGCCACCGGACATCCCAAAGAGCCATGGGGATTCAATGGCGCCTAAGTAGCAAAAAATGGCGGTCAGTAGGGCAGGAATAAAAAGTATCGTTTCCATGATGTTTTCCTCTTAAATAGATCCTCATAAGGTGTCATATCGTTTTTTCATCACCGACCAGCTTTTCGGTTCGTCATCTGGTAACAGTTGAAATTCGAGCGTGATACCTTGACTTTCCAGATAGTCAAAAGCTTGGTAGTCATTTTGATCAATAGCAACCGTTCGACCGAGTACCTTAGCGCCGGCTCGAGTATTCATACAGCCAATATTGAGTGTGGGATTGAGTTTTGCACCTGCTTTAAGGAGTTTTTCAAACGTTTGCGGCGAATCGCTGATTAGAAAAAAATTTTTCGTTGATTCCATGCCTTGCTGAATCTTATCAACCCCTTGGGCGACGGTATAAATACCAATTTTCAAATTACCGGCAGCGGCTTTTAATACCCTTTTGCGTAACTCATCGGCGGCAATATTGTCACCGACAACCAGTATGCCGTCGACCGGTCTCACTTTAGTCCAACGCGTCATAATTTGACCATGAATAACACGATCATCGACTCGGGTTAATGTAATTGTCATCGCTGTTAACTCCTATCTGATTACCTATTAAAAATCTAAACAGTCATCACTATCGATTGCCGTTTTAGCTAGTGTCACCGCACTTTGTGCTACCTCAACAATCGATTGAACTGCCGCTTGAATATCGCTAGCCTCTTCTAACGCTGTCCCTGCCTGAATCAACATCGGTAAATTCAAACCGGCAATAAGAAACACCCGATCCGGATGAGCTAATGCATAACGTAACGTTTCGTTATAGGGCGTACCGCCTACGATGTCACTTAAAACGATAACCCCATTTTGCTCCGTTAATAATTGGTCTAGGGTTTGCGTTAATCTTGCCGAAAAACCACCAATGCCGGATTCATCGAGTTTGACCGCAATAAAACTGGCGCTATCGCCCGCTATCATTTGGTAGCTGGATAAAATCCCTTCGCACAAATTTCCGTGTGACGTGACTACTATCTTCATTATCGTTCCTCCATTGATTGTACGATCGGTATAAATATATATTTACATATTGAATTTAGCATAACAAATAGATTATGTTTTATTTGTTTGATTTTGGGATGTTTATCACAAATTGGTGGCAATATTGATTGACAAAAGGAAGATTATTTCTAATATATGTATTTACATATTAGGATTGAAGGATCATAAAAAACATGAAAAAATATTCTTTAGCGCAGTTAAGCCGATTAATCGATCACACCAATTTAAAAGCCGATGCCACACCAACAATGATGGAAAAACTTTGCCTTGAAGCAAAAAACTATCATTTTAAAATGGTGGCAATTAATCAAGTACAGTCAAAGCTTTGTGCCAGTTTGTTGCAGGGCAGTGATGTCGGTATTGGGGCGGCAATTGCTTTTCCTTTGGGGCAAACGACAATTGAAGCAAAATGTTTTGAAACCCAAAATGCCATTGATAATGGAGCTACCGAAATTGACTATGTGATTAATCTTACCCAATTGAAAATCGGTAATTTAGCTTATATTGAAGATGAAATGTCGCAAATTGTAGCGATTTGTCGCAAACATCAAGTTATTTCAAAAGTGATTTTTGAAAATTGCTACTTAACCGATGCCGAGAAAATTGCCCTGTGCCAGATTGCGGTTAAAGTAAAACCGGATTTTATTAAAACCTCAACCGGTTTTGCCCCAACCGGTGCAACGGTTGAAGATGTGAAACTGATGAAACAGCATGTCGGGGATACCGTCAAAGTAAAAGCTGCCGGTGGAATTCGGGATGCCAATACGTTTATTAAAATGCTGGAGGCTGGGGCGGAGCGAATTGGTACCAGTTCCGGCATCGCCATTATTGAAGCGATCAAACAAACATTGCTTGACAGTCATCAACAAACGATTGATGTGCAGTGCATGAAGTAAGCCATAGCAAAATATCCTTGATCACCAGTCGGTCAAGGATATTTGGTTTTCATTGATATACTCACTAGACTAATGTGTGATAGCGAATAAAGCAGTACGCCTTTTTTGGTTGTGGTTTAATGATTTAATTCAAAAATAAAAGAGTTAATATCGCCCCGATATTTGGAAATTGAATATTCAATTGCCAGTCGTTCTTGGCTGAAGGCGGTTGAGTGAAAATAAAAAATCGGATCGCCTTCTTCAATATCTAACAAGTCACTGGTGGTTTCATCGGCTTTAATAACCTCTAATTTACGGCGAATTTGCAATATCGGGTAGTTCATCTTTTCCAATGCGCTATAAAGCTTTTCTTGGGTGAAATCGTGATCAAGAAAATTGGGTAACCGTGCAACCGGTAAATAGGTGGTAACGAGCACAATTGGTTTATTTTCGGCATAACGCAGGCGGACGAGTTTATAAACCTCATCGTTTTCATCAATTTGCAAATTGGTTGCGATTTCGCAAGTGGCTTTGTCTATTTTGAAGGTTAGCACTTGTGTTTTGGGTTGTAAGCCTTTGCGATTCATTTCAGAATCATAACTTTCAATAATATGAGTAAATTCTTGATTTATCTTCTGTTGCTTAACGATTGTGCCTCGTCGTTTTCGTCGTTCTAAATAGCCTTCATTAACTAAGTGTTGAATTGCTTGCCGGACAGTCGGGCGGCTGACTTGATAAATATCGGTTAGCTCACACTCTTTGGGAATTAATTGCCCTTGAGGATATTGACCTGACTGTATTTTTTTTAATAAATCTTGTTGAATAATCAGATGACGTGGCGTTTTATTAATAGGATTCATAATGATAGCGTCGGATAAATTATATAACGACATATTAATCGAAAGCTTAATTTATGTAAATTAAATCTACAATAGCCTTTAGAAAGTTAAGCTAGTTTTTTACCACAAACGATTTATTAGCAAACTATTTTGGGCTTAACTTTCACATCATATAAGCAATTTAATTGGTTTATAACTAATAAGATTAATTAAACGCTTTGGCTAAGATGCCTTCTCCTTGATAAGTATATTGTTGAGCTTGATAGGCAATAAATGCACTTTCACCTTTTGCTAGCGTGATAGTGTCAGATGCCGTTGATAAGCTGACTACGCCATGCAAACACAATAGGATTTGTGGCGAGCTGACTTCATCTTCTCGTGTTTGATTGTCACTTTGGATAATTTCAAACTTAAAATCTTCAACCGGAACGGGGTAATCAATCTTATTTTGATTGATTACCGGTTGTATCAATAATTGATCGGCTTGAGCGCTGACAAAACTGGTATTGTTGATTAATTCGGTAATATCAATATGTTTATGGGTTAATCCCGCCCTTAATACATTATCTGAATTCGCCATTAATTCCAGCCCGGTGCCACTGAGGTAAGCATGCGGTGTTTGTGCTGCTAAAAACATCGCTTGTCCCGGTTTGAGTTCAATAATATTGAGCAATAATGGCATGATAATTCCGATATCGCCCGGAAAATCTTTCGCCAGTTGTTTTATGGTGATAAAAGGCTCTTTAATCAATGGTGTTATGCTAGACAGTAACTCGCTTATCACGGTTTGCTTATTATCACCAGCAAGGGTAAGCAAAAATTGGAAAAAACATTTTAGCTGCTCGGGGCAGGGGTTGTTTTTCAATTGAGCCACTTGCTCACTTAAAGACGGCAGAGCGAGTTGCTCAAACAGCGCCACTATTTGCGCAATCGGTCGAAATGAACGCATCGCTTTAAACGGGGTTAAGGCATAAATTAACTCCGGTTTATGATTGGCATCTTTGTAGTTGCGATTAGGTGAATTGAGGGCGATACCGAATTGGTTCTCTTTTTCAAACCCTAATTTAGCGCTGGCTTGTGTTGGATGCACTTGAATCGATAGTGCTTTGCTTGCCGAGAGAATTTTAAATAAGAAGGGCAGACCGGCAAAGGTTTTAAACGTTGTTTCACCCAGTGTCGCAAGTGGTGAGTTTTCGATGAGTTTATCGAGCTTGATAGGCTGATGCGCTTTGTCGATAGCTATCGAGCTTCCCAACGGGTGATCTCCCATCCAGACTTCTGCCATGGGTTTATCGGTAGGATTTTTGATGCCAAATAGTTTGGTTATCGCATCCTTACTACCCCAATCGTAATATTTAATCGTATTTTCCAGTTTCCATATTGTTCTATCCATATTTTCATCCCGCTTTAAGTTGCCTAGTGATGTCAATATTGTCTAATTTAACCAGACTGCTTTAACTATACGCTTGCCAGAAAACTATGCAACTGTTATTAAAATAAGCCAATTTATTGCATTATGTCTGCATAAATCGGCTTATTTTATTTAAGCTTGATTTAGCTTAGTTAGAAGAAATATTTAAATCTGACTCGTGCCCCGTAGCGGTCATCGGTGTTGTCACCATGCGATTTACTTCTGTCTAATATTGACCAGTAAGTCCCTAAATACAGGTTGAAGTTGTCCATGTCTAACACATTATCAATCAAATAAGAGGCATTGACGGTGTGGATCTTATATTTGCCTTTATTGTTGATATGACCGTCTTTGATATGGTTTTCCGGATTGAATTTTTTGATATCGTTATTGGCAAAATAGTAGCCAAGCCCCAGTTTTTCCCAAACGATATCGGTGCCGATTGTCATATCTTTTTCATCCTGGGCGTTCATATAGGCAAAGCTGGTATTGATTTTAAGCCCTTTATTAGCGGCATCCCAATCACCTTCACTGTTCCATGAAATGGTTGCGCCATATCCTGTTCGTTTCGACTGATCGTGAAACTTGCCTTCACTGTCGTGATAACCATAAGCATTTTTAACGATATTGGTTTCGGCGGCTATTGCCGTTGAAAAATGGTCATTTTTCCACGACAAAACCGGGCGCAAGTAGACAACGTTTTTCTTTTTATCGATCTGATAACCATGATACGTTGATTTGTTAAACATCTTCTCGCCATTGTTAACTAACGTGTTTAATTGAAAATTAAAGTTATCGAGAAACGGTTTATTTAACGCAATACTGCCGCCATTTTTACTGCGTCCTCGTCCCTCTTTCATCATGTATATGTAACCAAAGCCGTCTTCATATAAATCATTGGCGGTATTACCCGAATACTCCAAAAAGGTATCTTGCCCAAGCGGGAACATATCATAAGCTTCAAAGCGGCCGATTTTGATATTCCACTCATTTTTTTGCCCAAAATAGAAAGCCGCATCATCCAGATTCATATCGCCACCCAGATCGGCAAGTGGCTGAACAACAAAGCCGGCAAAGTTTTTATCGTTAATTTCACGGTAACCGTCTAAGCCGATTAAGATACGTCCATTGATATCCCAATGATCTTTATCAGACGGTTTATTCTTTTTATCGGCGGTCTCTTTTAACGAGCTTAGCTGTTGTTTACTGCTGGCGGCATCAACATTAATCTCAACATCGCCATATAATTTTAGTTGCCCTTGTGGGGTATCCCACTCGATTGCGGCATTTGCCATTGAACTTATACCAATTAAGCTAATCATGACTATTTTTTTCATAAAACCCACTCCCTAATAGCGAAAATATTCAATCTGTCACAAGTGATGTATGCGATAACATTTTTTACTTGATTAAGCACGTATTATTAGTGGTAATGATACAATTAAATAAGAAATGATATCGTTTACATTTTTGATGTTATAGGTCGTAGCGGTTTTTGCAAACTGTAAAGATTCATTTCTGTGACACGTGTAACATTTTTAGTGAAATGATTTATCCTCGATATACTTTGCTGGTCTTTTAAGCCGTTAATGCGAAAGGGCGAGAATAATTTGCAAGGAAGTAGAAACTGTATTTTATAGGCGATTAAGTATATAATGCCGGGCAAATTTAATTAATCATCACCAAAAATAGATATATTTATGAAATCATCCATTATCAGTAAGTTGGAGACTCTACAAGAGCGTTATGAAGAAGTTCAAGCGTTATTGTCAGATGCCGCTGTTATTGCAGATCAAAACCGTTTTCGCACCCTTTCAAAAGAGTATGCTCAATTATCCGGCGTGGTGAAGTGCTTTGCTAGCTGGAAACAGACACAAGAAAATATTGAAACGGCTAAAATGATGCTATCTGATCCTGAAATGAGTGAAATGGCACAAGAAGAGCTGGATGAAGCATTGGGTCAAGTTGAGCAACAAGAAAAAGAGTTGCAAGTTCTGCTATTACCAAAAGATCCGAATGACGATTACAACTGTTTTGTTGAAGTCAGAGCAGGTACCGGCGGCGATGAGGCGGCCATTTTTGCCGGCGATTTAGCCCGTATGTATACCCGTTATGCAGAATCACGTAACTGGCGAGTTGAAATTATGAGCGCTAGCGAAGGCGAACATGGTGGCTATAAAGAAGTGATTATGCTGGTCAGCGGTGACGGTGTTTATGGTAATTTAAAATTTGAATCCGGCGGGCATCGTGTGCAACGTGTGCCGGAAACTGAATCACAAGGGCGTATTCACACCTCCGCTTGTACCGTTGCGGTTTTGCCGGAGATTCCGGAAGCTGAAATGCCAGAAATCAATCCGGCTGATTTAAAAATCGATACCTACCGTTCATCCGGTGCCGGTGGTCAGCATGTTAATACCACCGATTCAGCGATACGTATTACCCATATTCCAACCGGTATTGTGGTGGAGTGTCAAGATGAGCGCTCACAGCATAAGAACAAAGCCAAAGCGATGTCAGTGTTAGCGGCGCGTATTCAAGATGCTGAAACTCGTAAACGCCAGCAAGAAGAAGCCTCAACTCGACGTAACTTATTAGGGTCGGGTGATCGCTCAGATCGCATTCGAACTTACAACTATCCGCAAGGTCGGGTGACCGATCATCGTATCAACTTAACAATTTATCGTTTAGATGAAGTCATGGAAGGTAAGTTAGAAATGTTAATCGATCCAATTGTTCAAGAGTATCAAGCTGATCAATTGGCTGCTTTATCGGAACAGGATGAATGACCTATTTACAATGGCTTAAATCTGCTTCTCAATCGTTAACCGATAGTGACAGCCCAAAGCGGGATGCCGAGATTTTATTGAGTTTTGTGACTCACAAAACCCGAACATTTTTAATGGCCTTTAGTGAAACCTTGCTGTCAGATGAGGAGCTTATCGCTTTAGACGGTTACTTAAAACGGCGTCAAGTTGGTGAGCCAATCGCTTATATTACCGGTGAAAAAGAGTTCTGGTCTTTAAAATTTAATGTGTCAAATTCGACCTTAATACCCCGACCAGATACCGAAAAATTAGTTGAGCTTAGTTTAGACTATTTGCCTAAAGTGCCTTGCGAAGTGTTAGATCTTGGCACTGGCACCGGAGCCATTGCTATTGCGATGGCAACTGAACGCCCGGACTGCCTGTTTACTGCGATTGAAAAGAATAAAGATGCACTGCTTTTAGCGCAAAAAAATGCCAGTCAGATAGGTGTTAACAACGTCTATTTTTTACACGGTGATTGGTATAAACCGATAAAGAATCGCAAATTTTCGATGATTATCAGTAACCCACCGTATATCGAACCGACCGATATTCATTTATCACAAGGGGACGTGCGCTATGAGCCTAGAAGTGCATTAGTTTCAGAAGATGACGGGCTGGCGGATATTAAAGTGATTGTGCATGGGGCAACTAAACATTTAAATCAATATGGCTGGTTGCTAATAGAGCATGGCTGGAAACAAGGCCTTGCAGTGCAAACAATCTTTAAACAACACGGATTTCAATTAGTCGAAACCTTCACCGACTATAGTGGCAATGACAGAGTCACGCTCGGTCGCTGGTTTAAACCTTAAACAGGAAATATTTTTATGATGAAGCAAAAAAAAGTCAAAGTCGGTGATATTACCGTTGCCAATGATTTACCCTTTGTGCTATTTGGTGGCATGAATGTTTTAGAATCACGTGATTTAGCTATGAAAGTTTGTGAGCACTATGTCACTGTGACTGAAAAACTCGATATCCCGTATATTTTCAAAGCTTCTTTTGATAAAGCCAATCGCTCATCTGTCCACTCCTATCGTGGACCGGGTTTAGAAGAGGGAATGAAAATTTTTCAGGAACTCAAACAGCAGTTTGGGGTGAGAATTATTACTGATGTGCATACCGAGCAGCAGTGCCAGCCCGTTGCCGATGTAGTTGATGTTATTCAGCTACCCGCTTTTTTAGCCCGCCAAACCGATCTCGTGGTTGCCATGGCGAAAACCGGCGCAGTGATTAATGTTAAAAAACCGCAATTTGTTAGCCCGGGACAAATGGGTAATATTGTTGAAAAATTTGAAGAAGCCGGCAACGATCAAGTTATTCTTTGCGATCGTGGTAGTTGCTTCGGTTATGATAATCTGGTGGTGGATATGCTAGGTTTTAACGTGATGAAAAAAGTCAGTCACGGTTCACCGGTTATCTTTGATGTAACCCATGCTTTACAATGCCGTGACCCAATGGGCGCCGCATCCGGTGGACGTCGAGGACAAGTCACCGAACTGGCACGTGCAGGTATGGCCGTTGGTATTGCCGGATTGTTTTTAGAGTCGCACCCTGATCCTGCTCATGCAAAATGTGACGGTCCGTCGGCACTACCGTTGGATAAGCTTGAATCTTTCTTAATTCAGATGAAAGCAATTGATGAGCTGGTCAAAAGTTTTGATGAGATTGATACTGAAAATTAATCGCCTTTATTGCCTTTGTTGGTATCAATTAAAAAGTTTATATTTTACGTTTAACTTTCTATAATCTTCAATATTTTAAGAGAAACCTTATCCGTTTCTCTTTTTTTTGTGCCTTTTTGCTCAATTTCAGTCAGTACCTCTTCTACTTTTGCTAATTGTTAGTCGATTTTATCCTCCACGCGATTTAAAACCTGAAAATATCAAAAAAAGAGCTATTCCTTAAATAAAAACACGGATTTCTTATTTTTTATTCCGAAAAAAGTTAAGATATTAATCGAGTAAATAGCAAAAAAAATGGCTATTTTGGTGATGAAGATCACGATTTAAGAACATTTAATTTGCTAACTAAAATATGTTTATGCATTATTAAATAGCATTTTATAGGCAATTATTTAAAATTTTGATAAGAACTTGGTGATACATAATTGTTAAAAGGTGCGATGAAATAGGACTATTTAATTAATTTTTTTAAATAAAATGATTTTTTACTAATTGAGATAAATCGTTACAATTTGCTCAATTATACATGAAATAAAGTCATCTTAAGGAAGCCGATATGAATTTACCTAAACCTTTGTTAACACGCCGTTCATTAAATCGTATAACCAAGCTGATTTTATCCATTTCTCTCTTAACCAGTGTTGTGCCTGCGCAAGCTGCCGACAACAGTTCATTTATTGATGATTCTTCGCTTTCGGGTAATATCTTTTTCTGGAATCGAGATCGAGAACGAAAAGATGTTATTAAACATAAATATGAAAGCAATATTCGTCAATCTACCTTTAATGCTAATTTAGATTTTCGCTCAGGATATATTGCCGATATGTTTGCCATTGAGCTGGGCGGATATGGCGCTTGGGAAGTAAGCAATGGTGGTAATGGTCATCCAAATGAAATTGGTTTTAGTGGTGCACGTACTCGCTGGGATGAGGATTGGAAAAAAGATGTCAGTGGGGTGAGCTTTTATAAAGCACAAGTCAATTTTAAACAAGATGAACACTTTTGGCTAAAAGCCGGTTTTATTCAGCCGTCCGGTCAAACATTATTAGCCCCTCACTGGAGTTTATTACCCGGTACTTACCGCGGTTTTGAATTAGGTACTACTCTCGATTTTGATCAAGCCGGCGCCTTATCGATGTCTTATATGTGGTCAGATAGATATAAAGCACCATGGTATAAACGTCTTTATGAATTTAAACAATGGGGCAAAGGCAAGAAGATTGATTATCTACATTCTGCCGGTTTGAAATACGACTTTAAAAATGATTTAGTGTTAGAAACCGCCTTTGGTCAAGCCAAAAATTATATGAATCAATATTTTGGTAAAGTGTCTTATAAAACCGATGTGCTGGATAATCCGTTAACCATGAGCTATCAATTTTATGGAGCAAAAGACCAGTCTCATAAAGGTGATAATGTTTACGACGGCTTAGCATGGTTACAAGCGGCAACATTAGGTTATCAAGTCGGACCTGTTGGTTTACGCCTTGAAGGGGTAGCGGTTAAGGCTGAAGGTAAACAAGGCTTCTTTTTACAACGTATGACGCCGGATTATGCTTCTTCAAACGGTCGTTTAGATGTGTGGTGGAATTCACGATCTGACTTCAATGCGAATGGGGAAAAAGCCCTATTTGCTGAAGTGACTTACGATTTAGGTGATCTGTCATCTTATTTAGCCGGTTGGAAAACCGGGGCATCTTATGCCTATGGTTGGGATGCTAAACCCAATTCGACCGAAAAAAACCAAAAACGACGCTTAATTGAGTCGGCTTATAACTTCGATTTAGGTTACACCGTACAAAATGGCTTAGCAAAAGATGTGTCAATGCAATTGCATTACACTAAGTATAATAATCACTCAAATAGTATACCTAGCTGGGGAGGTGGCTATGGCAATATCTTCCAGGATGAGCGAGATATTAAATTCATTGTTACTGTTCCATTCACCATTTTCAATGCTAAACAAAAATAGGTAAATATTATGAAAAAGTTTAAAACAGCCATATTAGCAATGTCGATAACATCGTTATTAAGCTTAGGTGCTTCACAATCGGCATTGGCATCGGAACAAATTGTCGATGCAATTAGTTCACAACTTGATGTTAATTTTAAAGTTGTTGATAATTTTGTTGGGCAACATGGTGTGGATTGTGCGGCTTTAGGTGCCGATTGGGCATCGTGTTTTAAAGCCAACATCTCTTTAACCAATACCGGTTCGGAAATTAAAGATAAAGACTGGGCAATCTATTTCAGTAGCATTCGTATGATTCTTGCGGTTGATAATGAGCAGTTTAAAATTACGCATCTAACCGGTGATCTTCACAAAATCGAACCGACCGAAAAATTTACCGGTTTTCCGGCTAAAAGTAGCATTGATATTCCTATCATTGGCGAGTATTGGCAATTAAGCCAATCAGATGTCATCCCTCGTTGGTATGTGACATCAACCGATGCCACGCCAAAAGTTATCGGTAATACTAACACTGAAAACTTGGCGGATTTTGTGTCACCGATTGGTGAGCAGTGGAAGCGCACGCCTGATGATCACAATATTTTAATGACGCCAGTCACTCGGTTTGAGCGTAATGCCGATATTAAACCGCTTGATGAAAAAGCATTGCGTGGGCAAATTATTCCAACGCCTTTACATCTTACCCTTGCTGAAAAAGATATCACGCTGGATAAAAATGGCATTCATCTTCAATTAAAAGGACTTAATGACGCCAGCTTATCAGTTTTAAATCAGCAGTTTGATAACTTAGGCATCGCATTAACCGATAAAGGTTATAAGATTGTTGCAAATATTGATGCGAGCAAATTTAAAAATGGGGTATCGGGTGCTTATCAACTCAATATTGACGATAAGCAAGCGACCATTACTGCCTTTGATGAGCGAGGAATTTTTTACGCCGTAGAATCGATCTTATCGTTGATTCCGGTCACCGAAAAGCCAACCATTGCTATGGTAAAAATCGAAGATTCTCCACGTTTTGATTATCGGGGCATTATGTTAGACACCGGACGTAACTTTAAAACAAAGCAAGCGGTGCTAAGGTTACTCGATCAAATGGCGAGTTATAAGTTAAATAAATTCCATTTTCACCTTAGTGACGATGAAGGTTGGCGAATTGAGATCCCGGGACTTCCGGAATTGACCGATGTTGGTAGTAAGCGTTGTCACGATCTGAGTGAAACAAAATGTTTATTACCACAATTAGGATCGGGGCCTGATAGTGATAATTTAGGTAGTGGCTACTTTAGTCGCAGTGATTATATTGAAATTGTCAAATATGCTAAAGATCGCTTTATTGATGTCATCCCCGAAATTGATATGCCGGCACATGCCAGAGCGGCAATTATGTCTATGGAAGCACGTTATCAACGCCTCATGGCAGAAGGTAAACAAGCAGAAGCTAATGAGTTTCGTTTAGTTGATCCTACCGATGATTCAAATACGACAACGGTACAATTTTACGATCGAAAAAGTTATCTAAATCCTTGCTTAGATTCATCTAAACGTTTTGTCGATAAAGTGATTACTGAAATTGCAAAAATGCATAACGAAGCCGGGCAACCACTCACCGTTTGGCATTTTGGTGGCGATGAGGCGAAAAACATTCGTTTAGGTAATGGCTATCAAGACCTCCATGCTGCGACCAAAGTTGAGGGTAAAGGGTTAGTTGATCAAAGCGTTGAAGATCATCCTTGGGCAAAATCGCAAGCTTGTCAAACACTGGTTAAACAAGGGGTGATTAAAGATATTGAGTATCTACCTAGCTATTTTGCAATTCAAGCCAGTAAGATTATCAAAGACCATGGCATCAATCACATGCAGGCATGGCAAGACGGCGTAAAACATGCCGATAATGCTAAAGCGTTTGCTGTCGATAAAGTAACAGTTAACTTTTGGGATGCGCTCTATTGGGGAGGATATGATTCAGCCAGTGAATGGACAAACAAAGGCTATCAGATGATTATCTCAAATCCGGATTATGTTTATCTTGATTTCCCGTATGAAGTCAATCCCCAAGAGAGTGGCTATTATTGGGGTACCCGTTTTAATGATGAACGCAAAATGTTTAGCTTTGCGCCAAATAATTTACCGCAAAACGCCGAAACCTCAACCGATCGTGACGGTAATGTATTTAGCGCCAAAGGTACTTTGAATTGGACAGGCAGTTATGGCTTGTCAGCACAGTTATGGAGTGAAATTGTTCGCACGGATGCGCAAATGGAATACATGATGTACCCTAGACTGTTAGCAGTAGCGGAACGAGCTTGGCATAAAGCCGATTGGGAAACGGATTATCAAAAAGATCGTGAATATGAACAAGGAAAAACGCACTATGTAGACCAACAAAAGTTACTTGATGACTGGACTCGTTTTGCTAATGTAGTTGGGCAAAAAGCGTTATCTAAACTCGATCTTGCTGCAATTGATTATCGCTTACCACTACCCGGTGCAAAAGTTGAAAATGGCCAGCTAACCGCTAACATTGTTTTCCCGGGTTTGCATATTCAATACTCTAACGATGACGGCAAAACCTGGCACCGTTACACTACGCCGGTGGCAATTAATAAGGGAGAGACAATTGTTGTTCGCAGTGTTTCGCCAAATCAAAAAAGAACAAGTCGGGTAGAACAAGTGAAATAATCCATTAAATACTCAATTCTTATCCGTTAATCAAACGGATAAGAATTTGTTTGGATTAAATAAAATTAGTTGAGTTGTTTTGATTTAATCAAAGGGGCTGATAACTGCCGATAGGAATTAGTGCAGTGTTTCTTCTTCAAATATGTCATCAAATATCTCATCACTGCCGTCTTCAAAATAAGTTCCCCACCCGTCATAATGTACGCCAAATTGATTTGCCAAAGTAACAATTTGTTCAATCTGCGCATTAATTAATTTAGCATCTAGTGGACATTCGGCAACAATATCAAAGCCAATAATCGCATTGCCTGCATCATCAATATCTTCATCCGGGTCGGTTGCTTCATAGCCTAGTTTGTAGGCTTCAACTGCAACTTTTTCAAGTTTATCAAAATGTTGTGATGAGATATGGTGTTCAATAATATAAAGCGCATGAGGATCGCTACCGTCTTGTAATAGGTTTTCAATAATTTCCAGAGTATTTTGTTGAGCAAGAAGAATTTGATCTTTCATAATTTACCTTTTAGTGGTCACGCAAATTGTGTGGTATATTACACGTTTAAAAATTATTTTCGAGAAAAAAGTGTGATCGTCGATTTACATTCTCATACTACCGCATCAGACGGTATTTTAACACCGAGTGAGCTTGTCAAAAGAGCGGCTGAAAACAAGATCGATCTTTTAGCCATTACCGATCATGATACGGTCAAAGGCTTGCCCGAGGCAAGAGCGACGATTGAAAATGAACATTTACCGGTCAAATTAGTTTGTGGTGTTGAAATATCAACCGCATGGAAACATAACGAAATCCATATTGTGGGTCTAAATGTTGATATCGATAATCCACAGTTATTAGCGTTACTATCATCACAAGAGCAAGGGCGGATTAGCCGAGCGCATGCAATTAGCGAGAAGTTGGCTAAAGTTAGTATTGAAAACGCTTACCAACAAGCGCAACAATTTGCTAAAGGGGATATTGTATCACGAGCACATTTTGCCCGCTTTTTAGTGGCAAATGGTCATGTTAAAGATATTAAACGTGCATTCAAACGCTATTTAGGTAAAGGTGGTTATGCCTATGTGCCTGCGCAGTGGTGTAGTATTGCTCATGCCGTCGAAGCGATTCATACCGCAGGTGGGCAAGCCGTGTTAGCGCACCCGACTCGTTACGATTTAACGTTAACCAAATTAAAGTTATTAATTCAAGATTTTAAAGATTGTGGCGGTGATGCGCTTGAAGTTTCGCAAAGCCGACAAACGCAAGATGATTTACAACGTTTAGCTAAATTAGCCAATGAGTTTGAATTACTGGCTTCACAAGGCTCCGATTTTCATGATTTGGTTAATTATCTTGATTTGGGTAAAACAACACCATTACCCGATAGTATTACCCCGATATGGCATAATTGGGAAATTTAGTATCAAGTAGAAATGAAGCCGATTTTAGTTACGTGTTAAAGCGATATTGTCGCTGTAATCTTGAGCACTAAAATCCGATGTTAAATTTATCAACATAGAAGAACATTATGAGCCAAACTTTTTATATTCACCCTGATAATCCACAAACACGTCTGTTAGATCAAGTTGTCAAAATATTAAACGACGGCGGTGTGATTGCCTTTCCTACCGATTCGGGATATTCGCTTGGTTGTTTACTCGATAATAAATATGGCGTTGATCGTATTTGTCAGATTCGCAATCTTGATAAGCATCACAACTTTACCTTAATGTGTCGTGATCTCTCTGAGCTTTCTTCTTATGCCTTTGTCGATAATACAACATTTCGGTTATTGAAGAATAATACACCGGGTAAATATGTGTTTATTTTACCGGCAAGTAAAGAAGTGCCACGCCGCTTAATGAACGAAAAGCGTAAAACCATTGGCTTACGCATTCCTGATAATAAAATAGATTTAGCGCTTCTCGAATTATTAGGTCAGCCCTTAATGACTACCACCTTAATTTTACCTAATGATGAAGAAGCACAATCCGATCCGGACGAGATTGAAGATAAAATTGGTCATCAACTTGATGCCATTGTTCATGGTGGTTATATTAGCGAACAACCCACCACAGTGATTGATCTTACTCATGATTATCCTGATATAGTTCGACAAGGTAGCGGTGATACCGCACCTTTTATATAAATAAAATTATAAATTAATATAGGAAAACAAAATGAAAAAAGTCATGGCATTTATTTTTATAATCAGTATTGGAATATTAATATTGGTAGCGCGTCAATCGATAAAACAGATAGATTTTATTAATTCTTCAGTCAGTGCTACAGGCACCATTGTTGATTTTGAAGAGTCGTATTCAAAAGATTCTGATGGCAACCGATCAGTTTCTTATTTTCCTATCTTTCAATTTGTTGATAATCAAGAACAAGTTAGAAAGGTGAAATCAAATGTTGGTAGTAATCCTCCCGCCTATGAGAAAGGCGATGAGATTGAAATTTTATATGATCCGTTAAATTCGAATCATGCAAAAATTAATACTTTCTTCTCAATGTGGCTTGGCGAAATGATTTTTGGAATCATTGGCATCCTACTATTTTTAATTAGTATTAGTTATTTTTATTATCAATTTAAGAAAAATAAATTAAAACGTCAGATGCTGACAAGTGGCCGACAAATTGAAGCGAAGATAAATACGGTTGAACAAAACACCGCATTATCTGTTCGAGGTCGCTCGCCGTATATCATTTACTGTCAATGGCAAGACAGTATAACATCAAATCATGTCTATCTTTTTGAAAGCGAAAATATTTGGTTTGATCCTAGTCCTTTCATTGATAAAGAGACAATAACTGTCTATATTGATGAAGCAAATCCAAAACGTTATTATGTCGATATTAGTTTTTTACCTAAGGTAAAATAAATCATCATTAAATAAAGATACCTGTGAAGGTAGCGAGGCAAAATGAAAAAATTGAATTCTGAAAAATTACAAAAAGTGTTAGCCAATTTAGGCAATGGCTCTCGTCGTGAGATTGAAGCCATGATTAGTGCAGGTAAAATCAGTGTTGACGGTAAAATAGCCACTTTAGGTGACCGTGTTGATGTCAATACTAACCCTAAGATTCGAATCAATGGCCACTTAATTCAATTGAGAAGTAAAGAAAAAGAGGTCTGTCGGGTTTTAGCCTACTATAAGCCTGAAGGGGAAATCTGTTCCCGAAATGATCCACAAGGTCGGGCAACGGTATTTGAACATTTGCCTCGTTTAAAAAATGCACGTTGGGTTAATATTGGCAGGCTTGATATTAATACCTCTGGTTTATTACTGTTTACCACCGACGGCGAACTTGCCAACCGACTTATGCATCCAAGGCATGAGATCGAGCGTGAATATGCGGTAAGAGTTTTTGGTAATGTGACCGATCAACAGCTCAATCAATTGCGTAAAGGTGTACAACTGGAAGACGGACCAGCGGCATTTAAATCGATTAAAGCGCAAGGTGGCGACGGTTTAAATCAGTGGTTTAATGTTGTTATAACCGAAGGTCGTAATCGAGAAGTTCGTAGAATGTGGGAAGCCATTGAGGTACAAGTTAGCCGTTTGCTTCGTATTCGCTATGGCAATATTACGTTACCTAAAGGACTTTCACGAGGCACTTGGATTGAACTCGGTATTGATTCGGTTAACTATTTGCGTGATCTGGTCGGTTTGCCGGCCGAAGTGAAAAGTTTTACCAAAACTAACGCTTCATCAGATAAGCGAATCGTCAGACCAAAACGAGCAAGAGTTGACCGTTTAGCTAAATCACCACGTCAAGCAACCAGCAAAAAGCCTACACGTAAATAAATCTATCTTCTATTCCCAATAAACGCTGTGTTATTGGGGATAGCACATTTTTGTGTTAAAGCATTAAGACATTTGCCACTATTTTTATTAAACAGTGAATAACGCCTTAATGCTTTTTACAAGCTCTACAAGCTCTACATGCTTTACAAACTCTATATGCTTTATACGCGCTCTATATGCTCTACACGCTCTACATGCACTACACGCCCTAAATCTACTACATGCTCTATAAGCTAACTCTAAAAGTTTTGTAAGCTCGACAAGGCTCGACGATCATATCAAGCAGAGCGCTTGTTATTGAGTATTTTAAAAACGATTAAAGCCCTAATACCATTCGCCCATTTTTGGTTGCCACATTCACTACGTTATCTAAATCAGTATAACGGCAGCCGGTTACCAATAGTTTGAGTTCTTCCCACATATTTCCGGTTGAAAAAGGAAGCATATAATCGCTAACGTTATCTGTGCCAATGGCAACCGGAATGCCTGCCGCTGCCAGCTCGTCAACCGGCGTTAGTGAGTTACGAGTTGGTCCTTGCTCTTCACGGCGTGGGCTATCAATCCAGGCAAACGGGCAAGCAATAACCATCATTTTTGCTTCTTTCATTTTTTTATAGAGTTTTTGCCGATAGGCTAAGCTATGCGCAGTGATTGAGATACTGTGAATGGCAACAACTCTTCCATGCATACCGTGTTCAAGCGTTTTATCGGTCAGTTGCTCTGTTTCAATCTCATCGGATGAGTTAAATTGGTCAACATGAACATGTACCATTTTGCCCAGTGATTTACCTGTTTGCATGAGCACATCAAGATGAACAAGTCCCATACCTTCACCATGGTCACGTTCATCACGGCGAGGTAATCCACCAATAATATCGACTAAATCAGCGCCTTTATCAAACCAATAGCGAGCTTCTTTATCAATCACGCCTTTAAGTGTTTGGTTCACTAACTTTATGGTGATGTCATTTTTATAGGTTTCACGGGCTCGTAATGCGCCTTTAATTGCTCTTTCTTGAGCGATAGGATCGATGTCAACAAACGATCCCATGGCACTGACACCTTGTTCAATCATTCGTTCAACTGCCATGCTAAAATGACGGTAGTAATCATCTTCACTCATGGCGGCTTTAACTTTATCTAAGGTATCCCATTTTTCAATTAATGATTGTTTTTGATACACATCAAAGCTGTCAACGTTAATCGTAAAAGCTCGGTCAGCATGCATATGAGCATTAACCCAACCACCATTTTGCTTAATTTTGTTCATTAAAAATGCTTTTAAACTTTGATCTCGACTGGTTAATAACATTTTTTTATTATCTGTCATAATGTGCCTCTACGATGAAATGACTTAAACAAGTGTTACTGATAAGATGAAAAAAAGACAAAAAAAATCCCCCAAAAAGGAGGATATAAAAGGTGCTTAAAAGTTTATTGTTAAGGATAACTAAATTGTGATTTGTCATGGTTTGTTACGCTTTACCTATGCAATAAATTGCAAGAATTCTAACCAAATCACGGGTAATAGCAAGTGTTATAATTATAAAAATATTTAAATAAATGATATAGTTAAAGTATTATTTTTTAGATTTTTACGGTGAGGAATCAAATTTTAATCAACTCTTATCGGTAATGAAACCGATAAAAATAGTTAACTCATTATGATATCGAGTAATTTTGTGTCGCAAAATTGAGACAAAGCAAAGAAGCGTGGCAAAATAGGTTTAATTTAATAGTTCTACTTTAATTGTTCTTGAATCACTTCTTCCCAGGTCGTCAAGTACAAGTACTTTAAACGATCCACTTTGGGTTGGTATCCAGCTTAGTGATGTGTGTGGCTCAGATTGCCCAATGAAGGTATCATTAACAAACCAATAGAGTGTTTTAACATCGCCGTCACTATTGGCTGTGAAACTAATTCGCTCACTTTTTTGCTTACTTTGTCTAAACTGATAAACGACATTTTTAAGCGGTGAAGTTATTTTAGGGGGTTCGCCATTTAGACTTTGCACCGTCTGGCAATGTTGGGTTGTCGGTGGCGTTTTTTTCGGTAATCCGGCTTTTGCAAAAATAGCGGCTAAATCTGACGGCCAAAATTCAAAAACTTCAATATGCGAATTTTCCATATCATAAGGCGGGCAGACCGCTTTGCCAGTTTGATTATCAACCCTTACTGGTCTGAAAATGGTATCGGGTTTAATCGGTGATACGCCTGGAATAAACCATGTTTTACCTTTTGCTTTACACCATTGGGTCATTAAGTTACCACTGGTTAAACAAATATCGACACGCTTCAAATTTGGCGGTATACGGTGCTTTTCTTTGCGTATATTAGGATAATAGGCATTGATGCTGTCAACAATATTAAAAAATAGTGGGGTTGCTGCATCAATTCCAACAAAGGCATTGTTACCTTGATTATTAAAATTGCCTAACCATACTACCATGGCATAATGACCAAAATTGCCGGCAGTCCAAGCATCACGAAATCCCCACGAGGTGCCGGTCTTCCACGCAACGGGAATCATTTTCTTTTGCATTTTGCTCAGTATATCTTGTGGACGAGTATTTTTTTTCAGCATATCAAGCGTCATAAATGCGGCTTCTTCACTTAACTGTCGTTCTGGCTCCACTTGATTATCGTGTTTAATAAATTTTAATGGTTGCCAGTTACCACCGTTGTCCAACATTGCATATAGACTCACTAACTCTTGAGCAGTTATCTCGCCACCACCCAACACCAAAGCTAAGCCATAATGCGCTTCATCAGCTAAATTTTGTATATGCGTATTAACTAAAAATTCATAAAAAGAGGGTTTTTTTAATTTTTGCGCAATAGCCACAGCGGGGATATTGCGGCTGTGAATTAAAGCATCAGTTGCAGAAATTGGGCCTCGAAAGTTACGGTCGAAGTTTTCCGGAGTATAGGCACCAAAATTGGTTGCGACATCTTTAAGGATTGTTTGAGGATGCAATAAACCTTGATCGATACCAAGTGCGTAGATAAATGGTTTTAGCGTTGAACCGGGTGACCGTTTGGCATTCGTTCCGTTAACTTGCCCTTCAATGGCTTGATTAAAATAGTCAGCAGACCCGATCAGCGCTTTAATTTCCATTGATTGGGTATCAACTAATATAACAGCTGCATTATTGATGCCTTTTATGCTGTTTCGTTCAATAAATGCTTCAACCTGTGTGGTGATAATTTTTTGTAATTGGCTATCTAATGTGGTGTGGACTTCCAGATCATTACTGACATGGTCTTGCATGATTTGATTAACAAAGTGAGGCGCGACAAATGGTAGTTTTTCCGGTTGGCGTAAAACCAATTTTTGATCGAAAAGTGCAGCGATATTACTATCAACCGGGTATTTTTCTTGCCAACGTTGAAAAAGCATGTTTCTTGCTTTAATCAGTGCCGGGCCAGCTATGCCGGTTTTGCGATCAGTTCGATAGGTTGGTGATTGCGGTAACACAACTAACGTTAAGGCTTCCGGTAGATTGACTTCTGAAGGCGGTTTATTGAAATAAATTAATGATGCCGCCCCGATACTTTCAATATTTCGTCCAAACGGTGCATAGTTGAGATAAGCTTCTAAAATATCATGTTTGGAATACATTAATTCTAGCTGGATAGCTCTGGCAATTTGGGTGAGTTTTCCGCCTATCGTTTTGGTATTTAATCGCCAGTGCATGCGAGCCAGTTGCATGGTAATGGTTGATGCGCCTTGTCGATTCCCGCCGCTCACGAACGTTTGCCAAAATGCTCGGCTTAAGCTAAATGGATTAAAGCCGGTATGATAATAAAACCATTGGTCTTCATGCAGTAATAAGCCGTTAATAATATCTGGCGATATCTCTTCAAGTGGTGTCCAAAGCCGATACCGGTCATCGTCGGCTAAGGTCATTCTGATTAATTGATTGTTATCATCGTAAAAACGTTTAGAAAAAGAGAGAGATTCGGATAGAGGAGGATGAGGAAATAAGCGAATTGCAACGAGTGTTAGCAAGATTAATACAATTGCCATTAATTTATTTTGTTGCCGAACAATAAATCCAATCATTTTATCTTGCTGTCTAATTGTTACTCAAGGAATAGGGATCAATTACCACCGATATTATATCGGTGGTAAGGAGTATTACATTTTTTCAACAGTTTTAATGCCTAACATATCAAGTCCCGTTTTAAGGGTTTTTGCTGTTAATGAAGCCAGTTTTAAACGGCTGGTTTTTAGACTTTCATTTTCAGCAGATAAGATTGGGCAGTGTTCATAAAAACTAGAAAATAGTGTAGCAATATCGTACAAATAAGCACACAGCACATGTGGTGTGCCTTCATTAGCAACGGTTGATATCGTTTCATCGAATTGGATTAAGCGGGTAGCTAATGCACGCTCTTTATCCGTTTCAAGACTGATAGTACCGGTTAAGCTATCTTCATTAATGTTTGATTTTCTGAAGATTGATAGTACACGAGTGTAAGCATATTGTAAATAGGGTGCGGTGTTGCCTTCAAACGACAACATATTGTCCCAATCAAATACATAATCGGTTGTGCGGTTTTTTGATAGATCGGCATATTTAACCGCACCGATAGCAACAGCATCAACCACTTGCGCCAGCTCTTGTTCGGTCAATTGTGGATTTTTACTGCGAATTAAAACGGTTGCACGTTCTGTCGCTTCATCAAGCAGATCATTTAATTTAACTGTATCGCCCGAACGAGTTTTAAATGGTTTTCCGTCTTTACCTAACATCATACCAAACATATGATGTTCAAGTTTTAGTGATTCCGGGACATATTTAGCTTTGTGTACAATTGCCCAAACTTGTTCAAGGTGTTGGTGTTGACGTGAATCGGTATAATAGAGTATACGGTCAGCATGCAATGTTTCGTAACGGTATTTGACACAAGCAATATCGGTTGTAGCATACAGGTAGCCGCCATCACGTTTTTGGATGATGACACCCATTGGCTCGCCTTCTTTGTTTTTATATTCATCTAAAAAGACAACGATTGCCCCGTCACTTTCAACCGCCAGTTTTTTATGTCTTAAATCAGCCACAATACCCGGTAGCATGCTGTTATAGATGCTTTCCCCCATGGTATCTTCTAATGATAGTGTGACATTAAGACGTTTATAGGTTGCTATATTTTGTGTCATAGTGATATCAACAAGTTTTCGCCACATTTCTCGGCAATACTCATCACCACCTTGTAATTTAACCACGTAATTACGGGCTTTTTCAGCAAATGCTTGGTCTTCGTCATAGTGTTTTTTAGCGGCACGATAAAATGATTCTAAATCTGACAAATCCATATCATTGGCATGCTCATTTTGCATCTTTTCAAGGTAAGCAATAAGCATACCGAATTGCGTGCCCCAATCACCGACATGGTTGGCTCGTATAACATTATGACCTAGAAAACTTAATACTCTGACAGTGGCATCACCAATAATCGTTGAACGTAAATGTCCTACATGCATCTCTTTGGCGACATTCGGTGCTGAATAGTCAACAACTATCGTTTGTGGTTTAGCCGGTAAAGTAATATTCAATTTATCACTACTTAAAGCAATTTCATTTTGTTGCGCAATCCAGCTATTTTTTAAAAAGATATTAATAAAGCCAGGGCCGGCAATCTCAACTTTATCAGCGATATCGTTGATATCAAGATGTTGCAATACTTTTTCAGCAAGCTCTCTTGGTGGCATGCCTAACTTTTTAGCGGCAGACATAATGCCATTAGCTTGATAATCACCAAATTGTACTTTAGCAGATTGTTTGATTAGCGCGTCGCTGTTTTTATCGGCGCCTGCCATAATCATTGCTTGTGAAATGCGTTGCATTAATAATTGTTGAATATTCACACTAAACCTAATTGATTGTAATAAAATGCCCAATATAATACTGGTAAATTGATAAATTGTCACTGTGGGATTAGTTAAGGACAAGTAAATACAGCGTGTTTGTATAAGATAAAATTATTGTAAATTAGCGTGACATAGATTACTTTATGTTCAAAATAAATTGCATAAATAGAGAGAGCGATAAATGTTCCAAAAATTTGTTAAATGGAGTGTAATTTTCAATATATTTTTATTTTTTTCTGCTTTAGCCTTTGCTCAAGCATCCGACAATGTGCCAAACCTAAAACTCCCCATAACTTCTTCACAATTTATAAAATACTATAAAAAAGATAATGATGGTTACGCTATCTTTTTGGACAAGTATTCAAAACTCACTCAACTCTTGAATGAGCAAGAAATCAATTTTCCGATTAAAAATGAGTCTTTTGGATATGATCGATTTACACAAGATATCCGCTATTACGTAGTAGGTGGCTTTGTTCAGGATAATTATCTCTATAAAGTGATAATTTACAATGGTTATGGTGAAGCTGATACCCAGATGTTAAATATTCAACTAAATAGTTACGATGAACAAGGTAAATTGATTGATGCTTTGCTTTTAGATAGTCAATATCGCTATGAAGATGTTAGTAGTTTTAATCAATTTTCTGTCAATGAAGATTTAACAATAAACCTAAAACAGTTTGTGACTTACTATTATGATGAGGACTATGAATATATAGATCCTAAGCCGGAATTTTATAAAGAACAGGTATATCAGATTAATCAAGGGCAATTTAAGTTAGTCTCTTCCAAAATGGCAGAGAAATTTGAATGGCAACAGTGAAGGGTAACTATTTACAATTAAACCTTGAGCCTCTAAACTAATATCGTTCTCAACGGGGTGCCGAGTTGGGCTGAGAATGTTAACTTGCTAACATAACCCGTCGAACCTGAACTGGATCATGCCAGCGGAGGGATTTGAGTTATAATATCTGCTCAAACCTTTTGTCTTTTACTTACTATTTTGGAGGCAAAATGTTTCGTCACAATCTGTTATTGTCTATTGTTTTTCCTTTATTGTGCTTTGCCGGCGCTGTCTTTGCTGAGCAGCCAACTTTAACCGTCTATAGTTATAACTCTTTTATGTCACAGTGGGGTCCCGGTGAAGCGATCAAAAAAGGTTTTGAGGCGCAGTGTGACTGTCAACTTGATGTGATAACATTGGGAGACGGTGTATCGATTTTAAATCGTATTCGGCTTGAAGGTGATAAAACCAATGCTGATGTGATTTTGGGGTTAGATAACAATCTGATAGAACAAGCTAAATTTGCCGATATCATTATACCTCATCAAATTGAGAAACCGGATAACTTAAATACCGATTGGTGGAATGAAGATTTTATGCCTTATGATTATGGTTATTTTGCCTTTATTTATAATAAAGAGAAAATTAAAAATCCACCTCAATCTTTACATCAATTAGTTGATAACAAGCCAAATTGGAAAATTATCTATCAAGATCCCAGAACCAGTACACCCGGTTTAGGATTGCTTTTTTGGATGAAGAAAGTTTATGGTGATGATGCCGCCATAGCGTGGCAAAAAATAGCGAAAAATACCGTTACAGTAACCAAAGGTTGGAGCGAGTCTTACAATATGTTTTTGAAAGGCGAAGCTGATTTTGTGTTGAGTTATAACACTTCACCGGTTGCACATATTTTAAATGATAACGATTATCGCTATGTAGCGGCCATTTTTGATGAAGGACATTATCGTCAAGTTGAGGTAGCCGGTATTATCAAATATAGCCAAGAAGTTCCATTGGCTCGCCAATTTTTAAAATATCTATTAACACCACAAGTGCAACGTTTATTTGCTGAAAAAAATGTGATGTATCCAATTATCAAAACTGATTTACCTCCGGCTTTTGATCAAATTAAACCGATAGACAAGCCGCTGGAATTTGATGCAGAACAAGTTAGCAAGCATCAAAAAGCGTGGATTCGTGAATGGCAATCAGCGGTGATCAAATAGAACGGTTAATTTGATGTTTAAATTAAAACCGCTAATGGCAGGTATTGGCGCCGCTAGTTTTATTTTTATGGTATTAGCAACGGCGCTTTTTGCACTAGTTCGCTTTGCCATAGAGTCTGATAATTTAACTGTCTATTTTGATAGTTATTTATTACATATTCTAGCAATAACGTTTTATCAATCACTGTTATCGACTGTTTTATCTATCAGCTTTGCATTATTAATGGCGAAAGCTTTATCAATGGTTGATTTTAAAGGCAAAGCACTGCTATTAAAGCTGATGCCGATCACCTTTATTTTACCAACACTAGTGGTTGTTACCGGACTATTGTCGGTATATGGCAAGCAGGGTCTAATATCGGTTTTTTTTCAGTCTCTTAATTTACCTTATTCGCTGTCGATTTATGGGTTACAGGGTATTTTATTGGCGCATGTTTTTTTGAATTTTCCCTATGCCTGCTGTTTATTTTATCGAACGTTAATAAGTGTGCCGGTCGAACATAAACAGTTAGCAGCGCAGCTTAATTTTTCTCATTTTGCCTTTGTTAAACTGATTGAATGGCCTTTGTTGCGCCGGCAAATCTTACCTATGGCAGCATTAATTTTTATGCTTTGTTTTTCCAGTTTTGCCGTTGTGCTTGCGCTGGGTGGGGGACCAAAGTTTACCACAATTGAAGTGGCAATCTATCAATCTATCCGTGATTTTGACATTATGCAAGCGGTTGTGCTTTCAGCGTTGCAGATTGTGTGCTGTATAACTTTTATTTTGTTGATGCAAAAATTGAATCAACAAAAGAAACTTAGCATAAAATTTGTTAAAGCCGATTATCAACTCGCCATACCGGGTTATTTAGGTTTTTTATGTAGAATCATCATTTGGGTAGGTGTGCTATTTATTTTTCTTCCGATGCTAACGGTATTGGTTGAAGGGATTTATTATTTTCGCTTATCTGCGATTAATCAATCTTTTCTATCAGCGTTAATGTACTCCATTTTGATTGCTTTAGGCTCAGCGATGATTGCTATGTTGTTAGGCTTGTCGCTACTTTGGACGAATAGCCGTTTACTTGTTTTCCAGCAGACAAAATTGAGTAATTATTTAATGATGATCGGCTCGTTAATTTTGGTTATTCCCAGTATGGTTTTAGCATCGGGGCTTTTTTTACTGCTATTTCGTTACGCCGATAATACGCTGTTTATTTGTCTGTTGGTTATGCTTTGTAATGGGCTTATGGCATTACCTTTTGTGCTTAAAAATCTTGCCGCACCCATGTATGATGTTACTTTGCGTTACTGGCAGCTTAGCCAATCGCTCAATATTACCGGTTTAAAGCATTTTTATTTAATCGAATTTAAAGCATTAAAAAAATTGATTATGATGAGTTTTGCATTTTCGATGATTTTATCGTTGGGCGATTTTGGTGTGATTGCGTTGTTTGGTGGGCAATCGGTGATCACATTACCTTATTATTTATACGAGCAAATATCACATTATTATTATCATGATAGTATGGTTACTGCTGCTTTTCTATTAATCTTATCTTTAAGTATATTGGTTGTGATAGATGATGATCGAACTTAACCAAATCAGTTATCAGCACGATGATTTCAAAACCTATTTTGACTTCAACATCGCCGCTAAAGAGCGGGTGATTGTCGTTGGTCCTAGTGGCGCAGGTAAAAGTACGCTGTTAAATCTTATTGCCGGCTTTGTTTATCCTCAATGTGGAAATATCATTCTTAATCAGCAAAATGTTACCCATTTGCCACCGAGCGAACGTCCGACATCTATGCTATTTCAGCATAATAATTTATTTAGCCATTTAACCATTGAACAAAATATTGCATTAGGCATCAAACCCTCTTTAAAATTGAGTGCTAATGAGCAGTCGTTGATAGGTCAAATACTCGAGCAAATTGGGCTTAAAGGGTTTGCCGGGCGTTTTCCTGAACAGCTTTCCGGTGGTCAGTCACAACGTGTGGCGCTTGCCCGATGTTTGATTCAACATCGTCCTATTTTACTATTAGATGAGCCTTTTTCGGCGTTAGATCAAGCGCTGCGATTTGAGATGTTAGCGCTGATAGATCAGATCTGTAATCAATATGGTCTGACTTTGATGATGGTGTCACATTATCTGGATGAATCCCTAAGCTATTTTTCACGCTGTTTGGTTGTTGATAATGGGCAAATTATCTTTAATGATCATCCCGAAAAGTTGAAACTTTCTGAAAATCAGCATATAGCTAAAATATTAGGCTTAAAGATTGGCTAAATTGGTGGCATTGGCCAATAGTGCTAATAGCAAATTTTAAATAGATGAATATTGCCAGTTTGACTGAGATTTTTAATTAAAGGAACAAATGGTTTAGTGGTTGTTATCAAAATCCTACTGCATCGACTCGTTAACTAGAAAATTTGGCTTTTTTAGTCAATCCCTTTATTGATCTCCGCCTGTTAACTTATTTTTTTAGCAAAGACTGCTGCATAAATTGCGCCTATTGCGCCTTTAAGGTTTTATTAATTTAGGCTAGATAAAGTGTTATCACCTATTATTTAATATTGTTAGATATTCATGCAAAAGTTAAAAGACAACCAAAAATTTAGCTGGTCTGCACTTATTTTTGTTATTCTATTTTTTTGTTACTTTTCCTGTGCGTTACAACTTTATATTGTGTTATCGGGTCATTCGAATTTAATTGGGTTACGTGATGCGATAATTTATAGTTTAATTTGGCTGATACCAGTTCTGCTGTTTCCAAATCATACCCGGAAAATTGCCGCCGTTTATGGACTGGTTATTGGCGCTTTGTCGCTTATCTCCATTGGTTACTTTGTGATTTATCGTCAAGAGTTTTCACAAAGTGTCTTTTTTGTTATGGCTGAATCAAACTACAATGAATCTCATGAATTTATTCAACAATATTTTAGCTTTAAATTATTAGCAGTATTAGTGATTTATATTTTAATCGGTATTTATCTTTGGCGAAAAGTAAAACCGATTTATGTTAAAAATTCGACCAAGTGGATCTGCTCGCTGTTAATTATCACTTATGCTTTAATGCCGTTATTTATTAGTATGGCAGTTAAAAAGACTTCATTTGAAAAAGCAACAGCGCACTTAATGTCTCGCATGGAAACAACCGTGCCATGGCAACTTTTAAATAGCTATTTAGCCTATCGTTCGCAATTAACTAATATGGAAAATATTTTGAATCATTTGCAAACGCTGCCTGCTTTTGAAAATTTAAAAGATGCTAATGGTGATACACCAAGAACATTGGTGCTGATCATTGGTGAGTCAACGTCTCGTCAACGTATGGGCATTTACGGTTATGACAGGCCGACAACGCCACAAATAGAGCAATTTAAAAAAGAGAATCCGGAATTTTTGGTTTTCAATGACGTGGTATCATCAAGACCTTATACCATTGAGATATTGCAACAAGCTTTAACCTTTGCTGATGAACAGCATCCGGATCTCTATTTGAAAAAACCGTCGTTAATACATTTAATGAAACAGGCTGGTTATAAAACTTTTTGGATAACTAACCAGCAAACTATGACCAAACGCAATACAATGCTAACTATGTTTTCTAAGCAGGCCGATGAACAGTTTTATATGAATAACGATCGTAATCAAAGTTCAAGACAATATGACTCATCCGTTTTCGAACCCTTTAGAGAAGTGTTAAACGATCCGGCGCAGAAGAAATTTATTGTTATACACTTGCTTGGTACCCATATGAAATATTCCTTGCGTTATCCTAAAGATGAACAGTGGAATCACTTTAAAGATAAAGACAAAATAGCATTTAAGATTGATGATGAAAAGCTAGACTATTATAACAGTTATGATAATGCGATCAGATATAACGATTATGTCACAACCACACTTTTCAACTTGTTTAAAAATAGTCAAGAAAACGGTTTTATGTTGTATTTTTCTGATCATGGGGAAGATGTTTACCAATCACCGCCACATGATGTGTTAGGGCGCAATGAAAAAGCACCAACCCAAACAATGTATACGGTACCATTTATGCTTTGGCAATCGCCTAAGTGGCGAGCAAGTCATCCTAATAATTATCAATCCTATGTAGAGCGTAAATTTAGTACTCAAGATTTGATTCACACATGGTCTGATTTAGCCGGTTTGAGTTATGATTCTTACCAGCCGGAAAAAAGTATAGTGAACCCTAATTTTCATCAATCGATCCGCTGGATAGGCGATCCGTATGATAAAAATGGACTCATTGATTTCGATAAGTTGCTTAAGTAATTTTTTAGCGGTTTGCACAAGTTTTTAAGGTATGATATTGTATATTTATACAGTTATATTACCGATCTAGTTAAAAAGCCATTATGCGAAAAATTATTCATGTCGACATGGATTGTTTTTATGCCGCCGTTGAAATGCGCGATAATCCCCGTTACCGTAATATGCCAATTGCGGTAGGGGGTGATCCGCGTAAACGTGGCGTAGTTGCCACCGCAAATTATCAGGCTCGGCAATTTGGTATTCATAGTGCCATGTCAATGGCACAAGCGGTTAAGTTATGCCCTAATCTTAAAGTGATACCGGGCAGGCACGCTGTTTATAAAGAGGTATCAAATCAAATTCATCAAATTTTCCAGCGTTATACCAAAGCTATTGAAACACTATCGCTCGATGAGGCCTATTTAGATGTTACCGATTGTAAGTTATGCCAAGGGTCGGCGACCTTAATTGCGCAAGATATTTGTCAAACGATTTACAATGAGCTTGAACTTACCGCATCAGCGGGAGTGGCTCCGCTGAAATTCTTAGCCAAAATTGCATCTGACATGAATAAACCTAACGGGCAATATGTGATTACACCCGATGCCGTAAATAATTTTATTCAGCAATTACCGTTGAAAAAAATTCCTGGTGTCGGCAAAGTGACTGAAAAGAAATTGACTGAGCTAGGACTTTATACCTGTAAAGATGTGCTCAATTATGATTTAAACAAACTGCTTAATCAATTTGGTAAATTTGGTCGAATCTTATATGAACGCTGTCAAGGTATTGATGAACGAGAAGTGTGTAATGATCGGCAACGAAAATCAGTTGGGGTTGAGCGTACGTTGGTTAACGATATTCATAGTTGGGAAGAGTGCCTTATGCAGTTTGATCCTTTGTTTGATGAACTTGAAAAGAGATTAAGCAAAGTACGTTCTGACTTATCAATAGCCAGACAAGGGGTGAAATTCAAGTTTGATGATTTTCAGCTGACTACTCAAGAGCATGTGTGGTCGAAACTCGATAAACAGGATTTGATTGAACAGGCTTATAAAGTTTGGCATGAGCGCAGACAAGATCGGGGTGTGCGCCTTATCGGTTTTCATGTCACGCTTATCGATCCACAACTGGATAAACAATTGATTTTTAATTTTTGATTTTTGCTTAAGCAAAATTACCAAATCCAAATAGAAGCCCAATTAATGGTTAACAATAAAAGTAGGGGAGTGTTTAATCAAACTGCTCCCCTTTATTTTAAATTGAGCGTTAGCCTAAAAGCTTACTTTAAGCATTGACCATTAGTGCTAATGACGTGTTTATACCATTCAAATGAATCTTTTTTATAACGTTTCATGCTACCGTTTCCTTCGTTATCACGGTCAACATAGATGACGCCATACCGTTTTTTCATTTCACCAGTGGTAAACGACACAACATCGATAATCCCCCATGCGGTATAACCCATAATATCAACGCCATCATAATCAATCGCTTTTAACATCGCCTTAATATGTGCGCCTAAGTATTCAATTCTTGGTTTATCATGAATTTGGTTACCATTCTCTAATTCATCAATGGCACCAAAACCATTTTCGACAATAAATAACGGTAGCTGATAGCGATCATATAAGCGATTTAAGGTATAACGTAATCCCTCAGGGTCAATCGGCCAACCCCAATCACTACTTTTAATATAAGGATTTTCAACCGCATTTGGTAATGCGCCATTGACGATGTTATCGCGATTGTCGTTTTTCACATCCGCTTTAACTACTGTCGACATATAGTAACTAAAACCAATGTAATCGACGGTACCTTGTTTTAACAGTGCCAAATCGTCGGCTGTGATATCAAGTTTATACCCCTCACGTTCAAACTCTTTAAGCGCATAAGCCGGATAATAACCACGTACATGCACATCAGGGAAGAAGAAGCGTTGATGCATAGCGATTTCCGATGCCATCATATCCTCAGGATTACAAGAATATGGGTAAATAGGCACATGAGAAATCATACAACCAATTTGGAAATCCGGATTAATTTTTTTACCAGCGATAACTGCTTTTGCACTAGCTAATAGCTCATAGTGTGCGACTTGATAAAGGACTTCTTGTGGATTTTCACCCGGTTTGACTTGTACCCCGGAATTAGTCCAAAAGAAGATCGGATTACTGGTATCCATTTGGTTATTGATCTCATTGAATGTCATCCAGTATTTAACTTTATTTTTGTATCGTTCAAAACAAGCAATCGCAAATCGTTCAAAAAATTCTACCGTTTTACGATTACGGAAACCACCATAATGGCGGGCAATGTGTAATGGCATCTCAAAATGAGAAAGTGTTATAACCGGTTCAATTCCGTTAGCAATGAGTTCATCAAACACATTATCGTAAAAACGAAGGCCTTCTTCATTCGGCGTTAATTCATCTCCTTTAGGGAAAATACGTGTCCAAGCAATTGAAGTACGTAAACATTTTAAGCCTAATTCGGCAAACAACTTAATATCATCTTTATAATTATGATAAAAATCGATAGCAGTATGATTTGGATAAAATTTGTCTGCTTGAATATCTTGGGTAATTTGTCTTGGCACACCATGAGCACCAGCGGTCATAACATCAACAACGCTAGGACCTTTCCCGCCTTCGTTCCAGCCACCTTCGAATTGATGAGCGGCTAATGCACCGCCCCATAAAAATGGTTTTTGCTTCATATTTGTTGTTCCTTCTTATTGCTTAATTATAAATACGATATCTTCAGGGGTAACCGGTTTATTTTCCGTTAATGTGATCTGTTGATATTGATCGGTATTGACGATAATAATCGGTGTAATCAGTGGATAGCCTGCTTGTTTTATTTTGTCAGGATCGAAGCTGATAAGTAAATCCCCTTTATTGACTCTTTGGTTTAATGCTACATGGTAGCTAAATTCATTATTGGTTAAATTAACCGTATCAATTCCAACATGAATCAGCAATTCTACACCATTATCCAGTGTTAATCCGATAGCATGTTTAGAGCTTTCAAATACCGCAGTGACAATACCATTATCTGGCGCGTAAACTTTGTTGTCAGTTGGCTCAATAGCAATACCTTCACCCATTAATTTTTGTGCAAAAGCCGGATCGGGTACTTCAGAGAGTGGTAAAGCGCTGCCAGTCATAGGGCTTTGAATTTCAACTTCATCTAATATTACTGTAGGATTATCATTTTCAATGTTATTGGCACTACCTTTTTCGGTTTCATTGGTGCCTAAAAATTGCATTAATAATACAGGACCAAACAAGGCGATAGCTGATCCCAATAGGACGCCAGTGAAGGATCCGGTATGTTCCGGATTAATCGCATTCACAATTGTTAACGGTCCCGGTAAAGCGGCGTAAGTATAGTAATATGGTGAGAAGAAGCCAGCAACAATTCCACCTAACGCACCACATAAACAACCGTAAATAAATGGTCGTTTAAAGCGTAAGTTTACCCCATAAATCGCTGGTTCTGTTATGCCAAACAAACCGGTAACAAATGCTGAAAGTGACACGCCCTTCATATCTTTGCTTCTGGTTTTTAGATAAAAACCTAATGCCGCGCCCACTTGACCAATAACGGCAATGGTTTGGAATGCTTGGAATGAGTCTTGACCATATTGATTAATGTTTTCGATGATAACTGGCGTAATCCCCCAATGCACACCAAAAATAACAAATACTTGCCATACAGCACCAATAAGACCACCGGCAATCGAAGGCGCTAAATTAACCACCCAGTTATAACCGCTGGCAATATAGTGCGCTGCACCGGCGGTAATTGGACCAATTGCTAGTAGTGTAAGAGGTACCATAACAACTAAACAGATTAGTGGCATTAATAGTGGTTTAATGATGCTATGTAAGCGAGGCTCTAAAGCTCTTTCTAAATAAGACAATAACCAAACTAAAAAAAGTGGAGGTAGGACAGTAGAAGTATAAGTGGTTTCAGATAATGCAATACCGAATAAATCAATTTCTTGTCCGGATTTGATTAGTGTGGCTAATTCAGCCCATGTTGGTGATAGCAGCGCCGCACAACAAGCAACGGCAATATAAATATTACAGCGGAAATGTTGAGAAGCGGTTATGGCAATAAAGATTGGTAAAAAGGCAAAAGGAGCCCATGATATAAAGTTTAAAACTTGACAAGTACCGGTTGTCTCAAACGCCGGGTATGCTAATTTAATTAAAATCAGGATCCCTTGCAATATACCGGCAGCGGCCAAAACATACACAAATGGTGCAAATACCGCTGACATGGTAGCAATGATGCGATTAAGTACGCTGGCTTGGCTTTCATTGGCGACTTTATTATCGGTGTTGATAAGTTGAATAAAGGCGTTATAAACTTTTTCTACATTTGTTCCAATAACAATTTGTATTTGTCCTCCTTTTTCAACTACGGTGATCACACCGGGCATATTGGCAATATTGTCTTTTGCCTCAGGCGGTGTTTTCTCAGTTACTATACGCAAACGAGTAGTGCAACGAGCAACGGTGACAATATTATTTTCACCACCCAGCTCGTGTAAAATATCGACCGCAAGTTTATTATAATCTCTTATTTTTGATGACATCGATTAAGCTCCTTAGACTAATTAATGAGCTTATCTTAAACCTAATTTTAAAATTGTTAATGACCAATTATATTGTTTGTGATCTAGATCTGATTTTTAACCTAAACTGCTTACTAATTACTTAAAACAAGTTACAATGAGAGCTATTTATTTATAAAAACAATAAAGAGAAATAAATGCTAAAATATCAAGATGTTGCCGAAAAGATTAAACAAGAAATCTATCGGCAAAAATTGCCAAAAGACACTCAATTACCCAATATTGAAGGGTTAATTGCTCAATATCAAGTCAGTCGAACAACTATTATTAAGGCACTTAATCGATTAGAGCGGCATGGTGTTATCTATCAAATACAAGGTAGTGGCATCTTCGTACGACAACCTAAAAAGCAGGGGTTTCTTAATTTTCTAGAAAGTCATGGTTTTAGTGTTGATTTAAACGATCTACCTGGCACATCACAAGTTTTTAATGTCGATTTAATGCAGCCGAATGCTAAAGTGAAAGAGACCTTACAGTGTGATGATACTGAGCAAGTTTATTATATAAAACGTTTGCGTTATGTTGATGGCAAAGTGTATGGTTTTGAGCAATCATATTATCGCAAAAAGCTCGTACCCTACCTTAATAAAGAAATTGCCGAACACTCAATTTTTAGCTATGTTCAAGATATTTGTAAAATTAATATTGGTTTTTCTGATAAATATTTTAAGGCAATTAAGCTTAATGATGAAATCGCACAATACTTAGGTTTACAAGCTGGCGATCCTGCACTTTGCGTGGAAGAAATTTTTTATACTTCAGCGGGTGAGCCATTTGATTTTTCGAAAATTATTTATCACTACGATAATGCAAAATTTTATGTACAAAGTCATTCTAAGTAAGATAAAGTCGTAAGGGAAAATCGAGCGGATAAAAAATTTCTCCTTAATTAGTAGCGAACTATCTTAACTAACTATCACAACTAACTATTACAAACAACTATCACAACCACTAATTAAGGAGATTAAATTACTAATTATTGTCAAGTAAAACATGTGGAACAAAGATATAAATCAATCTGGATCTAAACATAATATTACTCATTAACTTTCAGCTTAAGCATTTCAAAAGTACCGGTTATGATTAACTGCATTTTCTTCTCCGATTGAATCGAAATATCGACGCTTTTATCTTCGCCTACAAAACTTCTTTCGGCGGCGTAATTATTATTATTGTTTAATGCTTCAATGATAACTAAGTCTGATATATCAATTCGGGTAGGCGCACCTAAAACATATTTTTTCGATAAAAATAAGGTTGCTTTATCTTCCAACTTCTGGAGTAATAATGGTTCAACATCTTCAATTGCTTTTTGCTTAGCTTTTGTTGAAACGTCGTAACGGGTATCATTGTTAACGATGATATCCAATTCTTGAGCTTTACCGATAATTTTACCTATTTCATCAATTTTATCTGTGCTAATCGCTAAACGGTGAGTGATCATTTGATGTTTTTCTTGTAATTCGTCAGGTACATAGGCGCTAACATCAGTGGCTTCAATTGAAGTAGTATCTAAGTTCAACTTATTCAATTTTTCAACAATGGCATAATAAATATCCCTCGCTTTTTTATCGGCTTCCTTTTCACTATTGGCTATTGCATAGATGGTAAAATAATACGAATTAGAGTTTATCGTTTTAGGCTCGATTTGGAGATCATAAATATTATATTGACCTAATACTTCTTTTATTTCTAATAAGCTATCATCATCTTCAATCTCTATAGCCATCGAATAGCGTGCTCTATATTGCTGCTCTATCCCTGTGTCTTTTTTGTATACTATTTTTTCTTGGTTTTCATACCTCACAGTAGTTAAACTTTTATCTGACACCCCTAATTTTATTAAATAATCTTTAAATTCTTTTATTTTCTTATCATTAATTTCTGATGCTTCGGTAAGTGTTAACCCTTCGCTATTGACTGTTACGCTAAAGTTTACAACATCCGGTTTCAATCTGATAATTTCTAAATGTTTGACATCAATTGTTCCGACTGGAACTAAACCATTTCCGTATTTAGATTTTTCAAGTTCAAGATAGGCATCAGTAACATTTAAGTTGTTAGAATTTGGAAAGGAATGGACTGCCGAAGCAGCCCCTAAGTTCAGGAACATCGCTAACAAAATCCCTGTTTTTTTTGTTTTTATTATATTTATCATTGTTTTCTTATTGCCTTATGTTTTTTTGTTGTATTACTGGTCAGTATCTTGTTTAAGATTTTAACAAGTATACGTTTTATTGTATGAAAGAGATTGTAATTCAAAAAAAATCAAATATGTCTTAAAAATGTATAAAGTTGTAAAAAGATGTAAAAACTTCGGAGTGATAAAATTGACAATAAATTGGGGGTTAAAACAATAAATTGACAAAAGCATCTTACGATGCTTTTGTTACTAATAATAGTTAAGTTATACGGGGTTGATTTTATTTGATTCCATACTCGGTACGGTAAGCTTCGACTTGTTTTACTTGACCTTGTCTTGTTGGATCTTTGTAGAGATATTGAATAAGATCATCTAGAGTGATAATGGAAATGACATCACAATGATAGGTTTGTTTAATTTCTTGAATGGCAGATAAATCACCTCGTCCCTTTTCCTGACGATCTAAACAAATCAGGACACCCGCTAGTTTCGATTGATTATCTTCTAAAATGCGCATTGATTCACGAATCGCTGTACCGGCTGTAATTACATCGTCAACAAGCATAACACGTTGCTTATAGATTGAACTACCAACCAAGTTACCGCCTTCGCCATGGTCTTTAGCTTCTTTGCGGTTGAAGCAATAAGGAACATCTACATTATGGTGTTCTGATAAAGCAACAACCGTTGATGAAACAATTGGTATGCCTTTGTAGGCAGGTCCAAAAATAACATCGTATTTTAAGTTGGCATCCATCAATGCCGCAGCATAAAAACGGCCTAATAACGCTAAATCTTTACCGGTATTGAATAATCCAGCATTAAAAAAATAGGGGCTTTTTCTACCTGATTTTAAGGTGAATTCGCCAAATTTTAATGCTTGCCGATCCAAAGCAAATTCAATAAATTCACTTTTATATGATTTCATCGATTATCTCCAATTAATCTTTTAAGGCCTGTTTTTGAGCTTTTATAATAGTTGCTATGCCATTTTTGGCTAAGTCTAATAATTTTAATAACTCATCATGGCTAAATGGCTCACCTTCTGCTGTTCCTTGAATCTCAATTATGCGGCCATCGTCTGTCATAACGACATTCATATCAGTTTGCGCATTAGAATCTTCAATATATTCCAAATCACATATCGCTTCACCTTCTACAATGCCGACAGAAACAGCAGCAACTAAAGATTTAATCGGGTTTTGTTTGATTTGACCATTGGCTAACATGGTGTTAATAGCATCATTGAGTGCTACACAGGCGCCGGTAATCGATGCAGTTCGAGTACCACCGTCAGCTTGGATAACGTCGCAATCTAAAGTGATTGTGTATTCACCCAGTACTTTAAGGTCGATCATCGCTCGCAATGAACGGGCAATAAGACGTTGAATTTCCATTGTTCGACCAGTTTGTTTACCTTTAGCCGCTTCACGTTGCGTTCTTGAATTAGTCGCTCGTGGTAACATACCATACTCGGCGGTTACCCAACCTTGATTTTGACCTTTTAAAAAGCGCGGTACAGTTTCATCAACTGTTGCATTACAAAGTACTTTTGTTTCACCAAACTCAACTAATACAGATCCTTCTGCATGCTTAGTATAATGACGGGTAATTTTGATAGGGCGGACTTGTTCCGCAGTTCGACCAGACGGGCGCATGCAATTCTCCAGCAGTTTAAAAAAATGTCTTGATTATTCATTTAGGAGGACACCAACCAGATAGCGTTGATGTTTAGCCTAAGCTAAGGGCACATTATACAGAATTTGTGATACAATGCCCAGCAACATTTTGCTAAAATTAGGACACAATCATGATTTCAAGTATGACCGCTTATGCAAGAAAAGAGTTAAACCAATCATGGGGAAATGCTTCTTGGGAACTGCGCTCGGTCAATCAACGCTATTTAGAGACTTATATTCGATTACCAGAACAGTTTCGTTCACTTGAACCGCTGATTCGTGAACGTTTACGAAACCGATTAACACGAGGTAAAGTCGAATGTAGTTTACGATTCGAGTTAGACCCAGCTACTCAACATCAACAATTATCATTAAATAAAGAGCTAGCTGAGCAAATATTAAATGCCGCTGATTGGATTGCCACACAGCATCAATCCGGCGAAGTCAATCCGATTGATGTTTTACGTTGGCCTGGCGTTCTCTCCGCTAAAGAACAAAATTTAGATACAATCTCACAAGAAATTTTAGCGTTATTAGAAACGGCATTAGATGAGTTTATTGCTGTTCGGGAACGTGAAGGACAAGCGTTAAGTCAACTCATCACTCAACGATTAGAAGGGATAAGCGCCGAAGTCGAGAAAATTCGTCTTTTCATGCCTCAAATACTTCAATGGCAAAAAGATCGGTTAAAAAGTAGGTTAGAAGAAGTAAATATTGACCTTGATAGTTCTCGATTAGAACAAGAGATAGTCCTGTTAGCTCAGCGAATTGATGTTGCTGAAGAGCTAGACCGTCTAATGACACATGTTAAAGAAACCTATTCAATCTTGAAGAAAAACGAAGCTGTCGGGCGTCGATTGGATTTTATGATGCAAGAATTTAACCGTGAGTCCAATACCATTGCCTCAAAATCAATTAATGCGCAAGTGACTGCTAGTGCAATTGAACTAAAAGTGTTGATAGAACAAATTAGAGAGCAAGTACAAAATATTGAGTAAGTTTAATTATTGCAGATACAAGTCATCAATTATCAAACTTATGTGATCTTCTCGCTTTTATGTTAACTTGGGCACAACAGGTATTGTATCTTGTTTGCCCAGTAGTTATTGCATGTATTTATGTCTCTGTAGCTATTTTTCGTTAGTTTTCCCTGCCGATTTGACTCTTTTCTCCAATACCTTTATCCCTCAAAGTGAGAGCGTCTAGCGTGTTATTTGTCCTGACCTATCTAAATGTTATTTTGTAATTTCGTCAATCATCTTTAAATTGAGTTGAATTACCTTACCAATTCAGATCTTTACAATTTTTTATTTATTTATCTTTACTTTTAACTTAGCCTGTCTAGAATAACAGGCCTTTTTATAATCAATATCTATCATTGTCTAATGAAAATAATAATTAATTGACAATTTTAACGCTGACAGATGTTTACAAGTAGTCGTTTTTTGTATTTTGCTTCAACTTTTTAAATGTTTTAGAAATAAGTAAGGAATAGAATAATGAACCTTTCAAACAGTCAATACCAATTATCGAAAAAATTTCAATTAATTCCAACCATTTTGTTTACTGTAGTTGGTATTTTCATTGCCATTTTTCTGGGTGTTTTATATTCAATTATCTCAAGTTTTTCCCCGCTAATTCTGCTCGATATCGGCTTGGCTGTCGGGATGGCTTGGGTATTAACAACGATTACCAGTAATTTAACAAAGTTGGCAAAAGTAAGAAATGAGCTTGTCAGTTTTTTAATGGCGCTTATCATTTGTTTATTTGCTTACTATTCTGCGACGGTCACTTTTGAACTGTTGATCTTCGATATGGATTATGAATATTGGTTAGATTTTTTCCTTTCTCCTGTAACTGTATTTGACATTATTATCAGTGATATTATTCCTAATCGTGTAATAACTATTACTAAAGGTAGTTCAAAATCTGGTATAGAAATATCAGGTATCTTGCTTGGCATTGTCTATTTAGTTGAGTTGATTGTGTTTTTATGGCCAGCTGCGGTTGCACTAAATATGGATGATTGTTTTTGTGAGGACTGTCAAAAATGGTATTCTAAATTTAATTTTTATTCAGCAAGTGACGATTCGTTAGTGACTAATATTAATACTTGCCAGTCAGGCCATTATGCCGACGTATTGTCTCAGGTTGTTTTTTATAAAAATTTAAATGAATTAGTTCAGCAGTCCGAACCAACATCCGAAGAAATAACAGGATTGAATTACATTTACTGCCAATGTCCAAACTGTCATGAAAGAAACCTATTGAGTATTCTAAAAATCAAGCTGAAAAAAAATAAGAAAGAATATGAAGCGGTAACAGATTCTGACTCAATTCTAGTAAATAATAACTATATTGATGCAAAGACTGATGAAATTTTCCAAACTCAAAAACGAAATTTATATTAATTTGCAAAAATAGAACAACAGGGACATCGCTCCCTGTTGTTGTCTGCCTGATATGGTAAAGAAAACCGTATCTTTAGACGGTAAGATCGCAATGGCTTGTTGTCTGCCTGATATGGTAAAGAAAACCGTATCTTTAGACGGTAAGATCGCAATGGCTTGTTGTCTGCCTAATATGGTGAAGAAAACCGTATCTTTGGACGGTAAGATCGCAATGACTTGTTGTATGCTTGATATGGCGAAGAAAATCGTATCTTTAGACGGTAAGATCGCAATGGCTTGTTGTCTGCTTGATATGGCGAAGAAAACCGTATCTTTGGACGGTAAGATCGCAATGGCTTGTTGTATGCTTGATATAGCGAAGAAAACCGTATCTTTGGACGGTAAGATCGCAATGGCTTGTTGTATGCTTGATATAGCGAAGAAAACCGTATCTTTAGACGGTAAGATCGCAATGGCTTGTTGTATGCCTGATATGGCGAAGAAAACCGTATCTTTGGACGGTAAGATCGCAATGGCTTGTTGTATGCTTGATATGGCGAAGAAAACCGTATCTTTAGACGGTAAGATCGCAATGGCTTGTTGTATGCTTGATATGGCGAAGGAAACTGTATCTTTGGACGGTAAGATCGTAATGGCTTGTGATCTGCCTGATATGGTGAAGAAAACAAATTAAATTTTTAATATTTTTTTCAATCTTTTACTTTTGTAATAAAAGTAGAGGATATCTTGTTTTAATCTATCCACGGGGCGAACATGTCAATATTGTTAGCATAGAGATTAATTGCTATAGTCTTATAAAAAACGGCGCAAATCTGCGCCGTTTTCACTATCTCTGAATTTAATCAATGATTAGTCATTTAAACATTGTCGATTTTTAATTGATCTGAAATACCAAAACAGTACAAGATAAGCTGTTCCGGTTGAAAGCAGATCTGCGGTTGGTGATGCAGCCCAAACGCCATCAAAACCAAAAAATAGTGGCAAAATATATAAGGCAGGGAGCAAGATTAAAATTTGCCTTGAAAGGCTTAAAAGAATCGATATTTTTGCCATACCAATACATTGGAAAAAGCTAGTGGTTACCATTTGAAAGCCAACAAATGCAAAGGCTAAAGTAGTATAACGTAACGCAAGTGCTGATAGATCGACTAAATCTTTTTCGGAACTGAAGGCCCGCACTAAAATATCCGGGATAAAAAATCCTAATAGAAAACCGAATGTGGTTACTGCGGTTGCGACCTTAACTGCATAGATAAAAGTTTGCTTAACTCGAATATAATTTTTAGAGCCATAGTTGTAACCAATAATTGGTTGCATACCTTGATTAATGCCGATTACGATCATGATGATTAATGTAATAAGCCGGTTGGCATTTGAATAAGCGGCAATGGCATCATCGCCGGATTGATGTGCTGAAGATGCATAATGATTAAGTTGCCAGTTAATAAATACCACTACAATTGATGCGGCAACTTGCATAGCAAAAGGCGACATACCGATAGATAGTATGGCTTTTACATATTGGAAATTAAGCGTGAAATTGCGACGGTATAATTTTATATTACTGTTTTTACTTAAAAAATGCTGCATAACAAATATAAAGCTTATCAACATTGACAATGTTGTTGCCAGTGCTGCTCCTCGCATTCCCCAACCCAGTCCAATAATAAAAATCGGGGCTAAGATAATATTGGCTATTACACTCACAAACATGGTTACCATGGCTTTAAATGGATAGCCACTTGCTCGCATCATATTGTTGTAGTTGAAAGTCAGTGTGGTAAATATGCTGCCGGGTAAGAAGATCTCTAAAAATTCTTTTGCATAGGTATGATTGATTGGACTTGAGCCAACAAACCTTAAAACAGGATCAACAAAATAGAGCAACAGTGACAGCGTTATACCGCTCAACACTGCGGTAAGCATAAAAGAGGTACCGGCAACTTTCTCGGCATTATCGTTTTCACCACGACCTAAAAATATCGAAATCCGGCTTGCTGAACCAATACCTACTAGCATACCAATTCCTGCAGCTAAATTCATTACCGGTAAAATTAAGCCTGCTGCGCTGAGCGCTTCTCGACCAATCCAGTGACCAATAAAGATGCCGTCAATAATATTATAAAGCGTATTAACAATAGTACCGATGATTGCCGGTAACGCATATTGCCAAAAGAGTAAGCTGATTTTTTTATTCTTAAAATCTTGATAGATATCTTGAGAGTGAGCCATATTATTTTTTTCCCACTATTAGACGTTGTAAAGAAGTTTCAGAAATTGTATACGTTTGAGTATAAAATAGATACTAATGATGCATTAGTCTAACAGAGTTACAAATTGTTGATAGAACTTTTATAGAGCTTTGTTAGAATATAGCATAATTTAATACTTCGATCCAAATAGGAATCCTTTCAATGAGTGTGCAAATAGAACAAGTTATTTTACATAAATTAATCAGAAAAAGTGATACTGAAATTGAATTACAATTACGTGATTCATTGCTGAGCAATCAGCAAGCGGTGGTCAATCTCATCGAAGATATCAATCGTATTTACAACAACAAAAGCAAAGCTTATGGTCTATTTAATAGCGAAAGTTTATTTGAACAATCTCTTAAAGAACTCCGCTTAGGGAATCAAGATTTTTTAAATTTTAGCCAAGAATCGACTAAGCAGTTACGTAATGAACTTGCCAAATACCCATTTGCTGAAGGCGGAACGGTGGTCTTTTGCCATTATCGTTATCTTGCTGTCGATTATTTAATTATTGCTGTGCTCAATAGTTGCTTTAGCATGTTGGTTAATGAACAATTAGATATTACTGAAACTCAATACTTAGATATTGATCATGCTGACATTATCGCTCGAATCGATATAACCGAATGGGAAACGGAAGCTGACTCTAAACGTTATTTAACCTTCTTAAAAGGGCGAGTTGGGCGTAAAGTATCTGACTTTTTTATGGATTATTTAGGTGCCAGCGAAGGGTTAGATGCTAAAGCACAAAATAAAACGCTGGTGAAAGCGGTTGATGATTATTGTCAGGAAATGCAATTTGATAAACAAGACAAAGTTCACGCACGTGAAAATGTTTACAATTATTGCCAAGCTCAGTTGCAAGCCGGTGAAGAAATTGAGCTTAAAAACCTCGCTAATGAATTACCAACTAATGGCGATAACAATTTTATGGAATTTGTTAAAAACAGTGATTACGATTTGGAAGAAACGTTTCCGGTTGATCGTAGTGCATTGCGACAACTTAAAAAATTTTCAGGAAGTGGTGGGGGATTAACATTAAGCTTTGATTCCGACCTATTGGGTGAACGTGTTAAATGGGATCCGCAAACCGACTCATTAGTCATAAAAGGTGTACCGCCTAATTTGCGTGATCAGTTGCAACGTAATAGTGGTTCAAACTAATTATAAGTTCCCTTTTTTTTAACACCATTATCAGGATTCACAAATATGAAATATGTCGGTGCGCATGTCAGCGCTTCTGGTGGGGTCGATAACGCCCCAATTAATGCTTATCAAATCGGCGCGACTGCATTTGCGCTATTTACCAAAAATCAACGTCAATGGCATGCCAAGCCGCTTGAAACCAGCATGATTGATAGCTTTAAAAAGCGCTGTGAAAAATATGGTTTCACCAGCAAACAAATATTGCCACATGATAGTTACCTTATTAATTTAGGTCATCCGGATAGTGAACAACTTGAAAAATCACGCACTGCCTTTTTAGATGAAATGCAGCGCTGTGAGCAACTCGGATTAACCTTGCTTAATTTTCATCCTGGTAGCCACTTAAAGCAGATATCAGTTGATGAATGCCTCAGCCGTATTGCTCAATCCATTAACATGACTTTAGATAAAACTAGCAATGTCGTTGCAGTGATAGAAAATACCGCAGGTCAAGGCTCTAATTTAGGTTATAAATTTGAACATTTGGCTCAAATTATTGATCAGGTAGAAGATAAAAGTCGCGTCGGTGTCTGTATCGATACCTGTCACGCCTTTGCGGCTGGTTATGATTTACGTACTGAAAAAGCTTGTCAAGAAACCTTCGCCGAATTTGAAAAAATTGTTGGTTTTAAATATTTACGAGGCATGCATTTAAACGATGCCAAAAGTGAACTTGCCAGCCATGTTGACCGCCATAATAGTTTAGGAAAAGGAAACATTGGTGAAACGGCTTTTAAATATATTATGCAAGATCCAAGAATTGATGAAATCCCGCTGATTCTCGAAACTATCGATCCGGATATTTGGGCGCAAGAAATTGCATGGTTAAAAGCACAGAGTAAAGAAAATTAAATTAAAAATACCATTGGAGAGAGCAACTATTCAAAGATTTACCTTTAGTGGTATTTTGCTTTGAATAGTTCGTATTTAGCTGTGAAGACTTCGATTTTATTTCCCTTACAATGACGGAATAACACCAAAGGTGATAATCGCCATTAAATGGGACGTTCAAGACATTATCCAGTTAACATTTAACCAAAGTACATTGGTATTTGAAAGAATTACAATAACAATAAAGGTAATAGGAAGGTACACAAAGTGTGCTAAAACAGTGAACCAGACAACCAGTAGCCTAACGTTGTCTTATAAAAAAGTGCATAGGAAATAAAATGAAAAAGCAGTTATATTTATTACTGATGAGTTTTATCGCATTGTTATTACTCAGCAATTGCAGCACCAACACCAAGTCGAATAAATCTGAAACTTCCGGATCGAATTTAAAGGTCATAAAAGATGTCGATATATATCATATGCTGATAATCGAAGATATCGACCCTGGTAGGGTATTTTTTCACTTATCGTTATCAGAAACTTTACCGCTCGATGCTGACAAAGAAATATTGCCTGCCAATCTAACTCAAAAAAAATATACATTAACCGACAAAGAACGTAAATTGTTTATGAAAATGGCAGGGATTGGAGAAGATGCGTATTTCTGGATTTATGATTACACAGACAATCAACTATACTCCTATCCAATTTCATCTTTGGAAGCAACGGCGATATTAGATGTTTATAGTTCCCCTCCTTATAATACGAGAGATTATCGAATTGGATTCGAATTACCGCAAGATTTATTGCCAAGGATTGATTCAAGCTATGATTTATTGGTTTCTATAACAAAAGATAATCCTTTTGCACAAAAACAACTTACACCACTTGATTGGCGGTTAATTCCAAATGCAAATTATCCGGATACAGGACCAGATAAATTATCAAATAGAAATTATGGAAATGTCCCAAAGTATCTAAAAAGTTACATGGCCAATGCGAATAATATGACTTTTTATGTTCAGGATTATGTAGATGAACAACATCCACAACTACTGGATATTTATAAAATTTTTGAAAGAGAACTTCTAGTTGTAGATAAAGAAGGTAAAACTCTTTTTAAAAGGCGCATGTATCAATCGGAAGGTACCTCATTAGTTGGGTTAAACAATTACCATGATTATGAAAATCAAAAATTCCAATGGGCAGGACAATTATTCAAAGATTTACCCCCAGTGGTATTTGGTTTTGAATGGTTTTCATTTAGCTGTGAAGGCCTCGATTTTATTGTGCCTTACAGGGACGGAATAGCATTGAAATGTGATAATCGCCATTAAATGGGACTTTCAAGACATTATTCAGTCAAGATTTGACCAAAGTACATTGGTATTTGAAAGAATTACAATAACAATAAAGGTAATAGGAAGGCACACAAAGTGTGCTAAAACAGTGAAGCTGACAACCAGTAGCCTAACGTTGTCTTATAAAAAAGTGCATAGGAAATAAAATGAAAAAACAGTTATATTTATTACTGATGAGTTTTATCGCATTGTTATTACTCAGCAATTGCAGCACCAACACCAAGTCGAATAAATCTGAAACTTCCGGATCGAATTTAATGGTCATAAAAGATGTCGAGTTATATTATGTGGAGAGCGTCGAATATATCGACCCTGATAGGCTATTTTTTCACGTATCGTTATCGGAAACTTTACCGCCCTATGCTGACAAGGAAATACTGCCAGCCAATCTAACGCCAAAAGAATATACATTAACCGACAAAGAACGTAAATTGTTTATGAAAATGGCAGGGATTGCAGAAGATGCGTATTTCTGGATTTATGATTACACAAACAATCAACTATACTCCTATCCAATTTTATCTATGGAAGCAACGGCGATATTAGATTCTTATAGATCCGATCGTTCGCCTCCTTATGAAACGGAAGATTATCGAATTGGATTCAAATTACCGCAAGATTTATTGCCAAGATTTCGTTCAAATTATGATTTATTGGTTTCTATAACAAAAGATAATCCTTTTGCACAAGAACAACTTACACCACTTGACTGGCGGTTAATTCCAAATGCAAATTATCCCGATACAGGACCAGATAAATTATCAAATAGAAATTATGGAAATGTCCCAAAGTATCTAAAAAGTTACATGGCCAATGCGAATAATTTGACTTTTTATGTTCAGGATTATGTAGATGAAAAAGAGCCAAAACAAAGGGATATTTATAAAATTTTTGAAAGAGAACTTGTAGTTGTTGATAAATTAGGTAACACGCTTTTTAAAAGGCGCATGTACCAAGGTGAAGGTATGTCATTAGTTGGGTTGAATAATTACCATGATTATAAAAATGAAAAATTCCAATGGGCAGGACAATTATTCAAAGATTTACCACCAGTGGTATTTGGTTTTGAGTGGTTTTCATTTGGTTGTGAAGGTCTCGATTTTATTGTCCCTTACGAGGAAAGAATAGATTTTAAATGTGATAATCGCCATTAAATGGGACTTTCAAGACATTATCCAGTTAAAATTTAACCAAAGTACATTGGTATTTGAAAGAATTACAATAAAAATGTAATAGAAAGGCACACTAAGTTTGCTAAAAAAATTAAAATAACAAATGTAACTAACGATATTAAATCAGTTTTGATTAAACTGATTTAATATCCAATTCCCCTATCAGGGAAACAATTTCTGGCAAAATATCCAAAATTAATGCTAATTGTTGTATAACCAGCAGATCATTATTGATTTGATCATCATTGTTTGAAATAGACTCAATATAATTAGCCACCGATTGCTTAATCGGTTGGTATTCGGTGTCTAATTGCTTAACAGTGAGCATATTGATGATATAAACCGTCAGATCATCAAACAATTCCAAGGTCTGTTCGGAAACCTGTTTATCGCGATGTGCACCTAAAGTGGAAAGATAGCTGATCAGTGTATGGTTGAGTGTCAACAACCGAAATCCGCTATCGATTACTGCTGGATTCATATGTGGCTCTTTGGTCATCAAACTAATCAATGACGACAGATCGGCATTGCTATCATGCGCAGCACGACGAGCCACACGATATTGTGGATCATTACTTTTACCTGTTAGATATTGGTGACCGATTAAGGCTAAATAATGACTGTCATCATGGCAGACACGATCAACTAATTTCGATAAATTGCGAAATTTCCAGTCTGGCCAAATAAAACTGACCGCAAACCAAGCTATAAAACAACCAATTAGGGTTGCGATAATTCTTGAAACTGCAACCTCGATACTACTTTCACCAATTAAGCTAAAGCTAAAAAATACCAATAGAGTTATAAAAGCAGTTGCATAAGCATATTGCGAATTTTTAAAGAGAAAAAATAACCAACCGGTTAGAATTATTAATATCAGTTGCGCTTCAACAGTTGGAAATAAATAAGTTAACGGAATACCAACTATAATCCCTAAAATTGTTCCAAGTACCCGCAATTTCAATCGATATTTAGTGGTTGAATAGTTAGGTTGGCAGACAAAAAGGCTGGTTAAAATAATCCAATATCCGTGCGACAGATGCGAAAAAGCGATCACCATATAGCCAACAAAAAGTACCACACTCATTCGTATAGCATGCCGAAACAGCGCCGATTTAATGGTTAAGTTATGTTTAATTTTGGCAAAAAAATCATAAAAGCTGGTTAACTCTTCATCTACGAGTTGATTGTTTTCCTGCTCTTTGGAAAGGTGTTGTTCGGTATCGATATTGGCTAACAGTAGATCAATAGACTGTAAATTTTGTAGTAGATTTTGCAATGATTTAATTAGTAAGCTATGGCTATGATTATTAGCTTGATATTGATTAATTGCCTCCTCAAGATATGCAAAATAGCGGGCAAATAATGGGTCGTGTTGATAAGTTTGATTTAATTTAATCGATAAGGCTAATTTTGCGCACGCTTTAGCTTGTAAATTCAAGATTCGAGCAAAACGAAATAAAATATCACTATGCTTAAATTGCTTACTCAATGCTTGATAATCACCATGAGAAGAGCTAGCTCTTTCATGAATATCTTGCGCAACGAAATAGTAACTAAGCATCTTTCTTATATAGGATTGACCACGATAGCTTTTTAACCGATTAAATAGTGAGCGTTTGGTTTGATTAAAAACCGCAATTAATTGATTATTACTTTCTGTTAATTCCAGCGTCTGTCTAGAAAATCTGTCTGTTTCATCAGGGTCAAACATTGCGGCTTTGGCATCCAAATATTGTGCTAACTTGATAAAACAATCGGTCAATGCTTGCTGAGTGGTTCGGATTGGTTGAATAATCGATTCAATTAGTGCAACGACATTGTACCAAAGTGCTCCTAAGAGTAGAAAACAGGGTAAGGTATAATTATCATTAAATAAATTATGCCCCAGCATGGTATAAGCGGCGATGAGCAACGAGCCAAAGGCAATAACACCATATCTTTGCCCTAAAGAGCCAAGCATAATAAAGATAAAGGTAGAGCAAACTAATCCAATAATAAATAACAACGGAAAATCGAATAACAGTTCGACTGAAAAAGTGGCAATGGCAAAGCAAACTAGGGTTAAAACAATATTGATACAGCGGCTTAATAGTCGGGTATCAATTTCTGATAATCCAGCAGCAACAACACCCAGCGTTAAAGGTATGACTAATGACACATAGCCTAAATACCATGGCACTAACGTTGAGCCTGTTAAGCTAATTAACATACGAATACTGAAAATGAGATTACTGCTGTAAAAAACTTTACGTAAAGTTAAGAGAATTGTTTGCACGATTGTATTTGTCAGTTGCAATGATTATGAGTAGCATACTATATTGTTCAAAGGAGTAAAAGGGTAAGGCCACTGAGCAAAATTAACTGATTAATTATTAACATCACTCAATTTAACCCTCTAAATTATTTTGAAAAAACAGTTGAAATGGCTGAATATTACTACTGGTTATTTGTTGTTTAAAACTATTTATCACAAAAATAGGCAAAGCCTTTTAGTTGGCTATATCGTTGCTAAATTATCTTTAAAAAAATTATTATTGATTGATTTTTAGTAAGTTATCTCGTTTTAAATGTTTATATTATGTGATTTATTTTTCAACAATCGACCTGAGTTTAGGTTATACATCTAGCAAATGGAATTGATGAGAATAGGACTGATTTAAAATCTACGTTAAAATAGAGCAAAATTTTGAAATATCATTAAAAGGAATCCATTTTTATGACAACTGAAATGACAACGCTGGATAAAATTAAAAAGCAAATTGCCGACAATCCCATTATTCTTTATATGAAAGGATCGCCAAAATTGCCTAGTTGTGGTTTTTCGGCGCAAGCTGTGCAAGTTTTATCACAATGTGGCGTGCCATTTGCTTATGTTGATATTTTGCAAAATCCGGATATTCGTGCGCAATTGCCGGCATTTGCCAATTGGCCAACGTTCCCTCAATTATGGGTAGAAGGTGAGTTAGTCGGTGGTTGTGATATTATGTTAGAGATGTATCAAACTGGTGAATTACAATCGCTAATTAAGCAAACTGCGGAAAAATATAAATCTGCATAATCATTTGAGTATTCATTAAAAAGGGAGTATTCACTCCCTTTATTATTGGTGTTAACCATTATTAGTGTTAACTATGAAGCTGTTCATTTGGCATCAGTGGCCAGCCGCCTAGTCGTTTAAACCGATTGACCATTTCACAAAATAAGATAGCTGTTTTTTCTGTATCATAAAGCGCAGAATGGGCTTGTTTATGATCGAACGGAATATTTGCCGTTTCACATGCTTTAGCCAGAACTGTTTGCCCAAATACTAAACCACAAAGTGATGCGGTATCAAAGGTGGCAAACGGGTGAAAAGGGTTGCGTTTAATGCCAGCTCTTTCAGCTGCAGTCATCAAAAAACTGTGATCAAAATGTGCATTATGTGCCACAATCACCGCTCGGGTACAGTCATTGGCTTTGATTCCGCTGCGCACCATTTTAAAGATAGCTTCAAGTGCAACTTTCTCATCAACTGCGCCACGTAAAGGGTTGTCAGGATCAATGCCATTAAAAGCTAATGCAGTAGGCTCTAAAATCGCATCGGCAAAAGGATTAACATTAAATTGCAATGTTTGATCAGGCTCCAGCCAGCCGTCATCCGTCATTTTCAGCGTAATGGCTGCGATCTCTAAAATAGCATTGAGTTTTGGATCAAATCCGGAGGTTTCTATATCAATAACCACCGGATAGAATCCACGAAAACGTTCACAGAGTTTAGTGTTAGGCACAATATTCGTCTTATCTATCTGAAATGAGAGTTATTATGCCAGTTTTTACGTTATTCGCCTAGTTTTACCTGAGTTACCTTAGCATTTTCGCTATAAATCAGTGATCACTTCAATTATATACTTTAATTTAAATGTGATAGTTTTTGCTTTGATTGTTCTATCTCTTTAATCCATTGTGAATTAATTCGTTTCGAGTGTTTAGGCATATGTCTTAAACGTTGTTCAATGGTTTGTAATATTGCTCTAGCCTGATCAATTTCGTTCCAATTGATTAATGTTTGTAAATAATAGGAAATCGCTTCTAAACTTGGGTAGTAACTAATAAGCGCATCAAATTCTTGATTTGCCTGCTGTTTATCATCTAACGCAACCAAAATTTTAGTGTAAAGTAAATGACCTTCCTCAGAATTGTAATTTGGATTCTTTTCTCTTAGATAATCAAGCTGTTGTTTTGCTTTATTAAATTGTTTATCTTCGTAAAGTGCATTAGCGTATTGCAACAAGATGTCCGGCGCAGTTTGATAAATACCGGTTAATGCTTCTTCATAAAAAGGTAATGCCTCGCTAGCACGATTGCTATCAACTAGTGCTTTAGCTAAGCTTAATTTTGCATCGACAGTGGGTGATAAATCATAATTTTTTTGTGCTTCACGTAGTGAACGCTGTGGATCAAGTGCTTTGCGCAATTTGGATTCAAATTGGTAACCAACGTGGGTAGCGCGAATATCGGAAAGATAGATTGCAAAAAAATAGACGACACTGCCTAGTATCGGGAAAAGAAATAGAATATAGAGCCATATACGATCTTGACCGTTTTTAACAGCATGAATGGCAAAAAATAATGCAATAACGATACTTATTACAACTAATAGTGGCATACTATATGTCCTTCAACTCCAAAAAAGTGCAAATTTAGCATAATAATCGGTTTGAATAAACTGTTTCGCAGTGTGTTTTAACTAAATTTTAATCAGTAAATTACACCAAGTTTTTTAGTTTGTTGCGCCCTGCGTCAATTTTTCACAAGATTTAACTGGAAAACAAGTCAATCAGCAATTGATCAATGTAAAAAGTGCTTTTATCCTAATTTGTTTAAAGTAACAGGTAGAATCTTTTTGTTGTGATTGGTTAAAGTCAATGGGTTAACGAGGCATTATTTTACATCAAGATTTATCTTGAATCAGCAAAATGATAATGGGCTGCCAATCGTAGTGGATAAATGAGAATTAGGTTAATTATCACTTCAACATAATATCACGTGAGATATTTTCAGAAAGCGTCTATAATTGGCGTCAATTAAAAGGACTCAACATTTTAAAGCTAATTTTAACGGTTAGCTGTTTGTCAAAAAGTTTCAGATTTACCCTATGTTTGAGTATAAAAATAGCGAGGAGTATTGTGCATAATTTCGAACTTCAACACATTATTGATACTGAACTGCAAGTATTACGCTATCGTGACTATGCCCCCAATGGATTACAAGTGCAAGGCCGAAGTGAAATTAAAAAAATTGTGACTGGGGTTACAGCTTGTCAACGCTTGTTAGATAAGGCGGTTGAATTGCAAGCCGATGCGGTATTAGTTCATCATGGCTATTTTTGGAAAAGTGAACCGCAAACCATTACCGGCATAAAATATCAACGACTCAAAACGCTACTCTCGAATGACATTAACTTGTTTGGTTATCATTTACCATTAGACGGTCACCCAATCCTAGGAAATAATGCACAATTAGCCCAGCGATTAAATATCGAAATGGATAAGCGTGAAGATATAACCGATCTGCTGTTTAAAGGTCGCTTATCTGAAGCGATGACTGCATTAGAATTCAAAAATTTACTTGAAAAAATCTTACACAACAATCAATCCTCCGTTCTGTTTTGTGGTGATAATGCCCCTGAGGTGATTCAACGTGTAGCTTGGTGTAGCGGTGGCGGACAAGATTTTATTGAAACCGCTGCCTTGCAAGGATTTGATGCGTTTTTTACTGGCGAAGTCTCTGAACGAACTATTCACATTGCACGTGAATACGGTATCAATTTTTATGCCTGTGGACATCACGCTACTGAGCGATATGGTATTAAAATGCTAGGTGAATGGTTAGCGCGAAACTATAACTTAGAAAATATTTTTATCGATATTGATAATCCTGCATAACAAAAGTTGAATTTAAATAAGAAATATCGCATACTTATTCGCAGTTTTTTTATTCTTTTAAGTTGTTTTATAAACACATAATATGAGAGGTCGCTTTATGTTTACAGGAAGTCTGGTCGCACTTGTCACCCCAATGGATACTAAAGGAAATGTCGACCATGTAAGCTTAAAAAAATTGGTAGAATATCATATTGCAAGCGGCACTTGTGCTATTGTTTCAGTCGGTACCACTGGCGAATCAGCAACGCTTGATCATCATGAACATATTGATGTCATCAAACGTACTATTGAGTACGCTGATGGCCGCATTGACATCATTGCCGGCACTGGCGCTAATGCAACTAAAGAAGCCATTGAATTAACCCGCCGGGTTGAAAATATTGGCGTAGTGGGATGTTTGACCGTTGCGCCATACTACAATAAGCCTACTCAAGAAGGCATGTATCAACATTTCAAAGCGATAGCCGAAAGCACAGCGCTACCGCAAATTCTTTATAATGTACCGGGCAGAACCAGCAGCGATATCAAACCTGAAACGGTAGGGCGATTAGCCAAAATTAAAAATATCGTGGCACTAAAAGATGCAACAGGTGACTTATCTCGAGTTTATAAAACCAGAAAATTAGTCGGCGATGATTTCAAACTGCTCAGCGGTGATGATTCAACCTTTTTAGATTTTATGATTTTAGGTGGCGATGGTGTCATTTCTGTTACCGCTAATGTGGCAGCAAAACAGGTCGCAACTGTTTGTGAACTTGCTGCGCAAAACAAAATTAAAGAAGCACGAATGTTGAATGATACACTATTAGCTTTGCATAGTAATTTATTTATTGAACCAAACCCAACGCCAGTAAAATGGGCTTGTGCAAAATTAGGTTTAATGGAAAATGCAACAATCCGTTTACCATTGGTATCGCTGAGCGAAGCTTCAATTCCTGTGGTTGAAAAAGCGTTAAAAGAAGCCAATTTACTGTAATTTATGTATAACCTTTAATTAATAAGCAGATATCTATGTTTAATAAAACTTTATCTAAAAGTAATGCCATAAAAAAAATCGCTATTTTAACAACAATAGTTTCTGTATTTCTTGTTGGATGTGGTAGTGATCAAAATTACAAACGTGAAGTCGACGGTAATGAAGATTATCTTCAATCACCGGCACTAAAACCGTTAATCATTCCGCAAGGTGTCACTGTTCCTGCTGAAACGAATGATTATTACGTTGATAATAACGAGGTACAAGGTGCATTGGGCAAAAAACTAGATATTAGACCGCCAGTTTTACCGATTCCTACTATTGCCGATGCATTTGCTGACTACAGTAATGGCGCAGTCACGTTTAATACGCCATTAAGTGATAATGTTTGGGGGCGAATTGGTAATGTTTTAACAAATAAAAACATCCCAATTAAACACAGTGATAATAAATCCATTACGACTGACAAAGCGTTTATTGTTCGGGCTGATGAAGATCAATCTATTGAAGCTTCCTTTGTTTTTAACAGAGAAGTGCTCGGTCAAACAGAAACAATTACGTTACGTTTAACTTCGTTAACACGCGGAAATGAAGATATCTTATCCCAACCAATTGAAGTTCAACGTTATGTAGTGGGCTTATTCAATGATATTATGGATGAAGTTGCCCCTGAATCTTTACGTGTGGTACCACGCAAAACAGATAATGATGAAAATACAGGTGCAGAGCAAACAGAAAGATCATCACTAAGCCAAGAATTGAAAGAAGATCTTAAAAACTAATTTCTGATAAATAACCCGGTTGAGTCTTATCGGACGGGTTTTGCGTTAAAGCTTAAAGGAGCAGGCAATGTTGCTATTTCAAGTTATCTGTCAAATGAGTGCTAATCATAGCAACACTATAGTTTTGAATTTAAGGAGCGATTAGCTCCTTAATTATTTATTGGCAATTTGATATAAGGTTATAAAGATGAAAAAGTTGGCTGAGCTTTATCGTGGTAAAGCAAAAACGGTCTATACCACTGACAATCCTGAACTCTTAATTCTTGAGTTTAGAAATGATACATCTGCATTCGATGGACTACGAATTGAACAATTAGAACGTAAAGGTATGGTAAACAATAAATTTAACTACTTTATTATGACGAAATTGCGTGAAGCGGGTATTCCAACCCAAGTTGAAGCTTTACTATCAGATAATGAAGTTATCGTAAAAAAACTTGAAATGTTGCCCGTTGAGTGCGTGGTACGCAATCGTGCGGCAGGGTCGTTAGTTAAGCGCTTAGGTATTGAAGAGGGCAGAGTACTCAATCCGCCAACATTTGAATTATTTTTGAAGAACGATGCGTTACATGATCCAATGGTTAACCGCTCGCACTGCAAAACATTCGGCTTAGCCAGTGATGAACAGCTTGATGAAATGCAAGCGCTAAGCTTTAAAATCAATACCATATTAACTGAATTATTCGATAAAGCCGGATTAATTTTAGTTGATTACAAATTAGAGTTTGGCTTATTTGACGGCGAAATCACCTTAGGCGATGAGTTTTCACCTGACGGATGTCGTTTATGGGAAAAAGAGACTTTGAAAAAAATGGATAAAGACCGTTTTCGTCAAGGATTGGGTGGCGTCATTGAAGCTTACGAAGAAGTCGCTAAGCGTATTGGTGTTCCATTGTAATGTTTGCTCAGTTTGATATCTCTTTTTTTCTACTATTGGGATTAGCAGCACTGTGTTATTTAACCCATAATAACACAGTGACGTTTGCCGTTTTACTGTTGTTACTTTTCAAACTTACACCCCTTATCAGCTATTTCCCATTTTTGAATAAATATGGTTTAACCATTGGCATTGTTATTTTAACCGCGGCAATGATGGTACCTTTAGCCGACGGATCATTAAAGATCAGTGACATTGTTAAATCATTTACCACATGGCAATCTTTGCTGGCGATTTTAGTGGGTATATTGGTTTCATGGCTCGGCACCCGTGGCATTTCGTTAATTGGTGCTCAGCCAACTATTATCAATGGCTTAATTATTGGTACGCTAATTGGCGTTTCCTTCTTTAAAGGTATTCCTGTTGGTCCTTTGATTGCCGCCGGCATATTATCCTTGCTGATTGGAAAAAGTTAAGCTATGAATCCTAATAGCACCAGAAAGCTATGGGTGTTACATGGTGAGGCAAAGCAACTATTTAACCAATTAAGTAACACAATCGATAAGCATCATGGCGATTGGATAACTGTTACTGCGCAGTCTGACTTGCCCGATTATCTCCCAAATATTGTTGAGCCAACTAAAACCAAAGCTTTGCTCGGTCAACAATATTTGCATGCCATTTTTGATGCCACCGAAGCATTTAATCTTGATGCTTTTGCTATGATGGTTGGTACACTGGTGAAAGGCAGTGTATTAATATTACTGTTACCGCAGAATTTTAATGATTGGCAAGATCAGGACAGTTTACGGTGGAATGAAAGTTGCTTACCTATTGGTGTGCCTAATTTTGTTGCGCATTTGCAACAAACGTTAGCTGAGTTTGCCGGCTTTCTCAGTCAAGATTTTCCACCAATAGATACGCTCGCTATCGATGTGTCTGAGCAGCAAAAAGTACTCACACAGCTTTTAGAGAGTGATAAACGCATTAATGTTTTGCTTGCTAAAAGAGGGCGTGGCAAATCCGCTTTAGCCGGTCTATTTAGCCGTCATCAACCCTGTCAAGTAACTGCTCCAAACAAGGGTGCGCTGGCCACTTTTTTTGAATTTGCTAAGCCCGATATCCGGTTTGATGCGCCCGATGACTTAATTGAAAACGCTACCGAACTGGTAGCCGATTACTTGATTATTGACGAAGCTGCCATGATCCCATTACCGATGCTCGACAAATTAATAAATTTAGCATTAGCGCAAAATCGTCGGGTATTATTAACCACCACCGTTGAAGGCTATGAAGGTACCGGTCAGGGTTTTTTACTAAAACTTTTACACGATAAATCCTATCAAATTTTTGCGCTTAACACGCCAATTCGCTGGCAAGCGGGGGATGTGGTTGAGCAATTTACCGATCGTCTATTACTAAACGGTGGCTTGAGCAAAGCAGATTCTTCACCTAGCTATTCACAATCAGTGAGTTACTCAAAGGTAGATAGATCGAATATTAGCCTATTAAGGTCGATCTTTTATTTGTTAAAAATGGCGCATTATCAAACCACATTAATCGATTTAAGGCGCCTGTTTGATGCGCAAAACTTAAGCGTATTTCAAGCTACTATGGCTGATAAAACCATTGCCGCCGCTGTCACCATTGATGAGGGTAAATTGCCCGATGAGCTGATCGAACAAGTATGGCAAGGTAGCCGTCGACCTAAAGGTAATTTAGTGGCGCAATCCTTAGTTGCTCATGCCGGTGAAAAACAAGCCGCTCAGTTACACTCTTTAAGGATTAATCGTATCGTGGTTGCTAGTGCTTATCGTCGACAACATATTGCCAAGCAATTAATCGAAACGATTATGGCAAAAGCAATCAATCAGCATCATGATTTTTTATCTGTAAGCTTTGCCTACAGTGAAGAAAATTATCGGTTTTGGCTAGCTTGTGGTTTTACGCCAGTCCATATTGCAAGCCATAAACAAGCCAGTAGTGGTAATTACTCTGTTATGGCATTGCGACCTTTGACCGAACAAGGGCAGGCATTAACTGACAAATTACAGCGAAAACTTGCCCGCAACGCGTTTTGGCTTAAAAATATTATCGATTTACCTTTTGATACAATGTTAAACATCGATGATAATCAACATTTATCAATACAAGATATAGATGAACTTTATGGATTTTGCTGCTATCATCGTCCTTTTCAAGCAACTTATGCTGCACTTTGCCGATTATGTCAGCACCATGAGCAACAATTACCCTTAGTAAAATTAACCATTTTAAAAACGTTACTGCATAATCCTCAAAGTGAGCAACAAGTGATAAAACAGTATCACTTAACCGGCCGAAATGACTTAATGAAGGCGATTAAGCAAGAAGTTAACCAGTGCCTTAAATCATTATCTTAAACTATTTAAACGTGAATTAAATGACCACAGTGTTATCACTGATCGTTTTAATATAACTATTTTCGGCACTAAATTTAAATTAAAGGAACTGAATGTGAATTCAAACAAATTAGAAGATAAAAATGACAATCGACATTTTAATCAACCTCAATTACATAGAAAATCGGGGTTTGATTATTTTATGCAAGGTTGGTCTTTGGCGTTTAGTCCCGGTATTAAGCGCTATGTTTTTTTACCGCTGATTGCAAATATTGTGATTATGTCAGTGCTATTTTATTGGTTTTTCACCTCGATTACCGGCTTTGTAGATTGGGGACTATCTTTCGTACCTAGCTGGCTGCATTGGCTCGGGTACATTATCGGTTTTATTGTGATTATAATGCTGGTGATACTCTTTTGTTACTTTTTCAGTACCGTAGCCAACCTGATTGCTGCGCCATTTAATGGTTTGCTTGCTGAGCAAGTTGAAGCGCAATTAACCGGTATTACATCTCCTGATACCTCATGGTTAAGTTTAATCAAAGATCTACCTAGGATTTTTCGTCGTGAACTGCAAAAATTAGGTTATTATTTACTGTGGGCAATTCCAATTCTACTTAGCTATTTTATTCCGGTTTTTGGGCAATCGGTAACGCCGGTGATCTGGTTTTTATTTACCGCATGGCAAGTTAATATCCAATATGCCGATTATGCATTTGATAATCATAAGATCACTTTTGACCGAATGCGACAACTACTTCGACAAGACCGTGCAGATAATTTAATCTTTGGCAGTTTAGTCAGCCTTTTTACCATGGTGCCATTGTTAAATTTAATTATTATGCCAATTGCTGTTTGTGGTTCGACAGCAATGTGGGTCGATCGTTATCGTCATCCGGCGCTGTTTTCAAGCAATAAGGAAGATTTTCGCTAAACGTATTATTTTTTATGCGGTTTATTGTTTGACGGCCAATCATCGTCATCATCATCTTGATAAGGGATAGGTTTTATCCCTTTCTTTTTTTCAAGATAGTGTTTATAGCTAAGTTTGTTTAACGCTTTAATGGTGTTAATAAAGATACCAATTAAGATGATTAAAATAATCCACCAATAATCTTTTAGCCATTCCATGTTATCTCCTTTTGCAAAGGTCATGTGATTGATATAAAGCGGAGTAATAAACGACCGCTTTATGATCAGTTTAAAAACGCTGAAATTAAATAGCTGTTAGGTCAATAATAACTGTTCAAGTATGTTTTGATAGATAGCAGTTAAGGTAATGATATCCTGACAATTAGCATTTTCATTGACTTTATGAATGGTTTTATTAAGCACGCCTAATTCGATAACCTGACATCCCATTTTGGCAATAAAACGGCCGTCCGATGTGCCACCACTGGTCGATAATTGTGTGTCAATTTGAGTAAATTGTTTAATTGCTTTCGCCGCAGCGTTAGTTAATTCACCTTGTGGTGTTAAAAATGGATGACCCGATAGTCGCCAAGTTAAGGTATAGTTCAAATGGTGTTTTTGTAAAATTTGCTCAACACGGGATTTGATGATGTCATCAGTCAGTTCACTACTATAACGAAAATTAAATTGTACAGACAACTCACCGGGAACAACATTTTCTGCGCCTGTTCCACCATTGATATTGGCTACTTGCATGGTAGTTTGCGGAAAATATTGATTGCCGTTATCCCAAACTGTGGTAACAAGTTCATGTAAAGCTGGTGCAAAACGGTGTACCGGGTTATCAGCAAGGTGAGGATAGGCAACGTGGCCTTGAATACCGTGTACTACTAAATTGGCTGTTAATGAGCCTCGACGACCATTTTTGATTTGATCACCCAGCACACTATCACTTGACGGCTCGCCAACGATACAATAATCCACTCGTTCGTGTCGTTTCATTAATAAATCCACAACTTTAGTGGTTCCGTCGGTGGCATCGGCCTCTTCATCAGAGGTCAGTAAAAAAGCAATACAGCCACTATGGTTAGGGTACTTTTTTACAAACGCTTCAGCGGCACACACCATGGCGGCAACGCCGCTTTTCATATCCGAAGCGCCGCGCCCGTAAAGTACGCCATTTTCATCTATGGTCGGTTCAAAAGGTGGGTATTGCCATTTACTTTCGTCTCCCGCTGGCACAACATCGGTATGACCGGCAAACATCAACGTTTTAGCCTGGCGATCACCATGATAAGCCCATAAATTTTTCGTCTGGCCGATATTGACTTCTTCAATCGTAAATCCCAGCGGTTTTAATCGTTCGATAATGATTTTCTGACAATTTTTATCATCAGGGCTTATCGATTTTTCGGCAATCAGTGCTTTAGTTAAGGCAATAACAGGTTCATTCATGGTGATCTCAATCTTATTTTGGTTGGCTGACAAATTGTGAATAACTTTCGTCGGAAAATCCTAACAACGCTCGTTGCCCATTTATCAATAAAGGGCGTTTTAAAATCGAAGGATTGTCTAACATAATTTTAATGGCTGCTTGTTCGTTATCAATTTTTGCTCGAACGGATTCATCAAGTTTACGCCAAGTTGTGCCACGGGTATTAAGCAAACTTTGCCAATCGACTAATTTCAGAAAAGATTGTAAAAGCTCTGCCGAAAGGCCGTCTGTTTTGTAGTTATGAAATTGATAATTAATCTGATGTTCATCTAACCAAGTAAAGGCTTTTTTCATGGTATTACAATTTTTAATACCGTAGATTTTATACATAAAAATAGTTCCAAATAGGCGAAGAATAAAATGATTATAACAGTTAACAGCTTAACACAGCAATGAAGATAATTAACCTATTTAGCGGTTTACGCTTTTGATTGATAATCAATTTATTGGCTCAACTAAGCTAATTCTTAGTATGGTGGAATCTGTTAGTAATTACTAAAAATCAGGGTGATTTTTAAACGACGAGTATTAGCATAAAAGTAAAATTACCGTATCGATCCATTTAGTAAAAAAATTATTAAAAATTGATGTTTTTTCACCATTATACTGACAATCATTTCCATTTTTTTAATATTGCCTTTATTTTTTTCTCATTAGATGTGTATTAATATTGCGAATCGTTCGCATTATTAAATAGATCTTTCAAAATCGAATCAACCTAGGAAATTTAATGTCTGTCCTAACACTCAATCACCTCGCTATAGGTCAAGAGGCGGTTATCTATCGGCTTTTGCCGGATTGTTCTCCTTTTCGTCGTAAACTACTCGCTATGGGGATCACACCCGGTTGTAAAGTAACCGTAGTACGTATAGCGCCACTGGGTGATCCTATCGAAATTAAAATACGAGGATTTTTTCTTTGCCTACGTCGGCTTGAAGCATCATCAATTCAAGTTCAGGAGATTAAACCATGAAGGTGGCACTGATAGGCAATCCTAATAGCGGTAAAACCACACTATTTAATTTACTCACCGGTGCCAAACAGCGAGTAGGTAATTGGCCTGGGGTCACTGTTGAGCGTAAAAGTGGGATATTAACGATTGAAAATCAACAATATGAGATTATTGATCTTCCCGGTACTTATTCGATTGAAACTGATCCACAGCGTGTTTCGCAAGATGAGTTAATCGCCCGTGAATTTGTATTAACTAATCAAGATAGTGTGATCGTTAATATTATTGATGTAACAAATTTGCAGCGTAGTTTATACCTCACCATGCAGCTAATTGATCTACAAGTTCCTATGTTGGTCGTGCTTAATATGACCGATGCGCTTAAGGCTATGGGTGAGTCAATTAATATTGAAAAATTATCAGATTTGCTGGGCTGTCCGGTTGTGGCTATCTCATCGAAACGTAAAACGGGTATTGATTTACTTCATTCACTCATAAAAAAAATGGTTAACACCCGACAGGTGGCAAAACCAACGATCGATACGTTAGGTGACGAGCAACATAGCATTATTAACCGTTTTATTAGTCAATTACCTGATAAGAGTATTGTGCACCAGTTTAATCGCTGGCAACTTATCGATGCGTTATTAGATAGTGCGCATTATGCGTTAAATGATTATGAAAATGAAAAGCTTGAAAACTGCCGACATTCACTATCAGCATGGTGCGATAATCAAATCGATGTGGCGTTAGCCAGTGCTCGTTATGAAACTATCGATTGGTTATGTAAATCCGTGATTGATAAACCGCGGGAGCTAAGTATCAGCTTTACTGAAAAACTCGATAAATGGGTATTAGGACGATTAAGCGGCATTCCGTTTTTTCTCTTTGCGATGTATGCCATGTTTTTTGTTGCGATTAATTTTGGCTCCGTGTTTATCGACTTTTTCGAAGGGGTATTTACAACAATCTTTGTTGGTGGCGTCTCTTATTTACTCCACTCAATTAATGCTCCGTTGTGGTTAAATGTGCTATTGGCTGACGGTATTGGTACCGGCATTACCACTGTCTCGACCTTTGTGCCGGTTATTGCGGCCATGTTTTTTGTCCTCTCTTTTTTAGAAGACAGCGGTTATTTAGCTCGCGCCGCAATGATTGTCGATCGGGCTATGCGAGCTATCGGGTTACCGGGTAAAGCTTTTGTACCGATGTTAGTTGGCTTTGGCTGTGGTGTACCGGCCATTATGGGCACACGAACGCTGGAAAGCACTCGTGACCGCATTATGTCAATTTGCATGATCCCTTTTATGTCCTGTGGTGCTCGTTTACCGGTTTATACCCTGTTTGCTGTTATCTTTTTTCCGCATTATGCATCAACCGTGGTATTTATTTTATATTTACTGGGCATTGCGGTAGCGATTATTACGGGATTTATTCTAAAAATTACTTTATTAAAAGGCGAATTAACCCCTTTTATTATGGAAATGCCGGTCTATCGAATACCAACGTTAAGCAGTATGCTGAAATTAACCTGGCAACGCCTTAAGGGGTTTATGGTGCGGGCTGGTAAAGCGATTGTGATTATGGTTACGGTGCTTAGCGTGCTAAATTCATGGGGTACAGATAACGCATTTGGTCATCAAAATGCTGATAATTCGGTGCTATCACTAATCGGTAAAAAGGTCACACCGGTATTTGAACCTATGGGGATTGATAAGCAAAACTGGCCGGCAACTGTGGGTATTTTTACCGGGGTATTTGCTAAAGAAGCTGTTATTGCAACACTCAATTCACTCTATTCAATGGATAGTGAGGATAGCGATGTCGATCAATATGACTTTGTTGGTGGCATTAAATCGGCTGTGGCAACTATACCGGAAAATTTGAGCCATTTGTCTGATGCACTTGTCGATCCGTTAGGACTGACAACGGTGGGTCAAGATCTGGACAGTATTGAAAATAATTTAGATGTCAATTTGCAAACCGTTTCAAAAATCAAATTGTCATTTGTCAGCGCAACTTCAGCAATGGCTTATCTCATTTTTATTTTACTTTATACCCCTTGTGCCGCTGCGTTAGGGGCGGTTTATCGTGAAGCGGGTAGCAAATGGATGCTGTTTGTTGCAAGTTGGACATTTATTATTGGGTGGTTGATTGCGACCATGTTTTATCAATGTACTTTGTTAGGGCAAACCAATTCTGCCATTTACTGGTTGATTGGTTGTGGTTTATTTATCGGCATTTTACTGGCGTGCTTGCGTAAGTTAGGTCAGTTAGCGCTATTTAATCATTTGGCATTACCAAAATGCCCGACAACAAAAGATACCGGTTGTTGTAACTAGTTTTCTCAAATTAATGTCATAAAAGGGAGCGCAATAATTAAGATATTGCGCTTTAAGTAAGTATGTTAATAACCTCAATTCGTGATTATGTTCAGTTAAAAGGGCGGGTGAGCTTGCAAGATATTGCCCGTCATTTTCGCTTACCGGAAAGCGCGGTAAGCCAAATGCTCAGCTTTTGGGTCAATAAAGGTATCATCAGTGTTATGACGAACGAAACTAACACAGTCTGTCAATCAACCAAATGTAGCACTTGTGTCGGGTGTGATTTACTTTCCCAACCTATTTATAGCTGGATTCTACCGCCAGCAAGCTAACAGATATTGCGACAATCGATTGTGCTTGATTTATATCAGTTCAATCTATTAGCTTATCATTGCTCAATAACCAAACATTGTTTTTACCCTAATCATTACACTTGTCTCTTTTAATCAAATGTTTTGTGTTGTAACCTTTGAATAATTCTTGTCAAGAAGTTTCAGAAAATACCTACGTTTAAGTATAAAATCATTTTTTATGTATAAAATGGCGGTTTGTTTCCTTAAAAAAAAATTCTATTTTCGAGACTTATGTCACATAACTGAATTTATTTATATCGAAAAATAACAAATGATATTAATATGAACTTATGTTCATTTTTCGTGATTTAAGGAGTGGAAATTAATATGAAAACTATCGCAATCGGCGCGGATGATGCCGCTTTTGAGTTCAGAAATAGTATTGTTGAATATTTGACTAAACAAGGGATTGAAACGGTTGATTATAGCAGTGATAAACAGCCAACAAATCCTTTATATCCCGATGTGGCTAATGCTGTTGCTTGTTCAATAAAAGAGGGTAAGCATGAACGTGGGATTTTAATTTGTGGTACAGGGATTGGGGTTGCGATCGCCGCCAATAAAGTACCGGGAATTCGAGCCGCTCAGTGCCATGATGTCTTTTCTGCTGAACGAGCAAGAAAGAGTAACAATGCCCAGATTATGACCATGGGTGCCAGAGTCATTGGCGTTGAACTGGCCAAAAAACTGGTACAAGCATGGCTAGAATCAGAGTTTGAGGGCGGGGGTTCAACACCTAAAGTTGAACGTATTAATTATTATGATGAATTATATAGTAAATAACCTTGAATAACTGTTTTATTCAATAATTATGCCGCCAAAATTAGGAGAATAATATCACTCAACGTTGATATTAGCCGTTGTTTTCAATCTGTTTTTAATCGTTTTTTGTTGTAAAATGGCGGCATAATTAACGGCTTGAACAGTCGTTTTATTATAGAAAAAATGCTATTATAATCGTGTTTAACACCTAAAGTTCTAGAGGATACAGAAGTATGAGTCAATTAGATGAATTTAAAAAACTAACCGTCGTTGTGGCCGATACCGGTGATATCGATTCGATTAAACAGTTTTCCCCAGAAGATGCAACTACCAATCCTTCTTTAGTTCTCAAAGCCGCTCAACTTCCTCAATACCGTTATCTAATTGATTCAGCTATTGAAACCGCCAAAAAGATCGGTGGAAGCAAACAACAACAATTAATTAATGCTTGTGATCAAGTCGCTGTTAATATTGGTGCGGAAATTTTAAAAATCGTTCCCGGACGCATTTCAACCGAAGTTGATGCGCGTTTATCATTTGATAAGCAAGGTTGTATTGATAAAGCCCGTCGTCTTATCGAACTTTATCAAGAGAAGGGCATTGATAAATCCAGAATCTTAATCAAAATCGCTTCAACGTGGGAAGGTATTAAAGCTGCGGAAGTTTTAGAAAAAGAAGGTATTAACTGTAACTTAACGTTGTTATTCTCATTTGCCCAAGCACGAGCTTGTGCCGAAGTGAATGCTTTTTTAATTTCTCCTTTTGTTGGTCGCATTTATGATTGGTATCAAGCTAAAAAACCTATCGACCCTTATATTGCTGATGAAGATCCGGGCGTGGTTTCAGTTCGTAATATCTATAATTATTACAAACAACATGGCTATAAAACGATTGTTATGGGAGCAAGTTTCCGTAAAGTGGATCAAATCTTAGCGCTAGCGGGCTGTGACAGACTAACAATTTCACCTAATTTACTGGCCGAAATGCAACAATCTGATGCGCCGGTGGTTCAAAAACTTAACCCGAATCAACCTATCGTTGCTCGCCCTGAATTAATGAGCGAAGCAGAGTTTAGATGGCAACACAATAGCGATGCAATGGCAGTTGAAAAACTGGCTGAAGGTATCCGTGCTTTTGCCGTTGACCAAGGTAAATTAGAACAAATGATTGGTGAACTTTTATAACAATTGGGGAGCTTGCTCCCCTTTAATTTTCTTTTTCTTTCGTTAATTTGATTAACGAATCTGCACAGTCAACTACTGTAGCGGCAATAACGAATATTAATTAAATTTTTTTGGAGATCATGAACATGAATGCAACGACACTATCTCACCGCGAACTGGCGAATGCGATAAGGGCATTAAGCATGGATGGCGTACAAAAAGCGAAATCCGGCCACCCAGGCGCACCTATGGGAATGGCGGATATGGCTGAAGTACTATGGCGAGGATTCTTAAAACACAATCCAACAAACCCAAACTGGGCTGATCGTGACCGCTTTGTTTTATCAAATGGCCATGCGTCTATGTTGATTTATAGTCTATTGCACTTAACCGGTTATAACGTCACTCTCGACGATTTAATTAACTTCCGTCAATTAAATGCAAAAACCGCAGGCCACCCCGAATATGGTCATGTGCCGGGTGTTGAAACGACAACCGGACCTTTAGGCCAAGGTATTGCTAACGCAGTGGGTATGGCGATTGCTGAGCGAACATTAGCGGCACAATTTAACAAACCCGGTCACACCATTGTAGACCACTTCACTTATGTGTTTATGGGTGACGGTTGTATGATGGAAGGCATTTCTCACGAAGTGTGTTCACTAGCCGGTACCCTTAAATTAGGTAAACTTATCAGCTTCTATGATGATAATGGTATCTCAATTGACGGTGAAATCGACGGTTGGTTTACTGATGATACCGCTAAACGTTTTGAGGCTTATGGTTGGCATGTTATTCGTGGCATTGACGGTCACGATGCTAAAGCGATCAGTGTTGCCATTGAAGAGGCGCAAGCGGTCACCGACAAGCCGTCGCTTTTAATGTGTAAAACCGTTATTGGATTTGGCTCACCAAATAAAGCCGGTAGTCATGATAGTCATGGTGCGCCACTAGGTGAAGCTGAAATAGAAGCAACGCGTAAAGCACTAGGCTGGTCGTATGGCGCATTTGAAATTCCAAAAGCCTATTATGATGCATGGGATGCAAAAGCAAAAGGTAAACAAATTGAAGACGAATGGAATAGCCGTTTTGATGCTTATGCAAAAGCGTATCCGGAACTAGCCAAAGAGTTTAAACGTCGAGCCAATGGTGATTTACCAACTAACTGGCAACAAACAGCTAAAGATTTTATCGCTAAATTACAAGCAAATCCGGCGACGATTGCAACGCGTAAAGCATCACAAAATGCGATCGAAGCTTTTGCCCCTGTTCTTCCGGAATTTTTAGGCGGATCGGCTGACTTAGCACCGAGTAATTTAACCATGTGGTCAGGATCGAAAGAAATTTTAGCCAATCCGGATGGTAATTATATCCATTATGGTGTACGTGAATTTGGTATGTCAGCAATCATGAATGGTATTGCCCTTCATGGTGGATTTATCCCGTATGGTGCGACTTTCTTAATGTTTATGGAATACGCGCGTAATGCGATTCGTATGGCTGCATTAATGAAAATTCGTTCACTGTTTGTCTATACCCATGATTCTATCGGTTTGGGTGAAGATGGACCCACACATCAACCTGTTGAGCAAATGGCAAGTTTACGTGTTACACCAAATGTCAGCACATGGCGCCCATGTGATCAGGTTGAATCGGCTATTGCTTGGCAATATGCTGTTGAACGCAAAGATGGACCAACAGCATTAATCTTCTCAAGACAAAATCTTAAACAACAAGATCGCACCGCTGAGCAATTAGATAATGTTTATCGTGGTGGCTATATCTTAAATGATTGCGAAGGTACACCAGAATTAATTCTTATTGCTACCGGCTCTGAAGTTGAACTTGCGGTTGAAGCTTATCACCAATTAACGCAAGCAGGTCGAAAAGTGCGAGTTGTTTCAATGCCATGTACTGATGCGTTTGATAAACAAGATAGCGCTTATAAAGAATCAGTTTTACCTTCAACCGTAACTGCTCGTGTTGCTATTGAAGCAGGCATTAGTGACTACTGGTATAAATATGTGGGTCTGAATGGTAAAGTAGTGGGTATGACAACCTTTGGTGAGTCAGGCCCGGCAGAACAACTCTTTGAGAAATTTGGTTTCACTGTTAAAAACGTTGTTGAAAAAGCTTCTAGTTTATTGAAGTAAGACGTTACTGACATTAAAAACGCTATGGCGATTAATTTAGCCATAGCGTTTTTTATTGATATCAAGATTAATAAAATAACCAATTAATACGGGTTAGGATCTTTTTTCAAATTATCAAACTGATAAAGTTCATTGCTTTGCCAGTCTTTTATCTTAATATCGTTCTGTTCTGAAATATCCATTAATTCGTTTTGCATATAGTCGTGCTTAACATCTAACTCTATTCCTAACCAGTGGCTTAATAGATAGACAAACTGAAAGCCGGATATCGTTCTATTGATTCTATGTTGTTGAGTGTGATTGGAATCAAAAAAGATTAAAGGCACTTGATAACTATTTTGATAACTCGCATTGTGTCTTAAGTCTTGATAGTTATCAGTATGAGCAAGACCATGATCGGAAAAATAGACCAGCGCATAATCTTCATGATGTTTCTGTAAAGATTCAATCGTTGCTTTTATTAAATCGTCGGTTTCTTTAATACTACTGACGTAGCATGAAATATTTTTATTATTCAGATTAAACTGTACATCAAACTCTAACCGTTTGCAAAAGTGGGGATGCGAGCCAATTAAGTGCATAACAATCAATCTTGGTCGAGTTTGTTCGGTCGATAAAATAGTGTCTAATTCGGGTAACAGCAAAGTATCATGTTTTCCACGGGAATTTTTGCCATTGTATTCGCCTTTTTTGGTATAAAAGCTATGTTTTGAGTAGGCGGCAATTCGAGGTACGGTAATTTCCATTTTACCTAATCGCCCTTGATTAGACAGCCAATAAGTTTCAAACCCCGCTGCATTTGCAATACTAATTATATTGTTATTTATTTGCGTGGTGACTTTTTTATCATCGATAAAAACTGATTGGCTAATAAAATGAGGGATTGATGATTGTGTATTAGGCGCTGGTGCGATAAGTCCATCCCAAATGATACTGGCATTATGATTAGCAAAAGGTGTATTGTCATATTTAAAGCCATAAGCACTCATATAATCTTTGCGCACACTTTCACCAATCATTATCACGTAAGTTTTATGTTTTGGGCTGACCGAGATAATCGGAATGGTATTTGCGTACTTAATCTGCTCAAGTTGCTGCTGCTTTTCAGTGGTATAGATTTTTATACTGGTATATAAATCTGTAAAAAATTCAAAAAAAGGATATTTGAAATTATCAATCACAAATGTAGCGGGCAAATTGGCATTGCTTTTACATAATATTTTAACCGGTTTATAAAGACAGACAGCCAGAGCAAAGAGAATAAAATATTTGTTATTAATCTTCGGAAATTGAAGTTTGGTAAATGTGAAGATAAAAACTAAGATTAAAAATATTGGCGCAACAAGTAATAGTGGGGGTAATTGGCTGAAGTATTCACTCGATTCATCTAAATTTGTTTCCAAAAGCGCACTGATAACCGCAACATTCGGCGAACCATAATAATAAGAGGTTGGAAAGTAGATCGCAGCTAAAATAAATAGAAAACCAAAAATAAATTTGCCTAGCGTAAAATGAGCAAAAAATATCAAGGAAAAATAAGTGAGTAAAATGCGATCAACTCTTAAAGGATACCCTAACAAATATACCAATAAAGCTGAAAGGACAATACAAACTAGGTGGGGAAAAATAGTTTTTTTAAATAACATTACAATTTATTAAATAATTTACAGAATTTCAAAAAAATACATTATATAAATAATCGAACTTTACGCAATTATTAGTTGTAAAAGTCAGTTTAGCTGAAAGGTTTATTGTTGGTTTTCTACCAATGATCCATCAATTTATTAAGCTGTGTATGGCAAGATAATAGGTATAGAGCGATGATAGTAATGAAAAGAAAATAGAGAACATAGCCTTAAAACTGAGAAATACATTTTTATTCAGCTTAAGGCTATTATGGGCTTATTTTGAAGCCCGTTTTAAAATCAATTCGGTTGGTTGTTTTTGTAGATAGATCATTCTGCCAATCAGGAGTACCGCAGCAACTGCCAGTCCGGAAATAATACCAATCCAAAAACCGGCAGCCCCCAATGGCTGCATAACCAGATCGGTCAAAGCTAAAATATATCCAACTGGCAAGCCGACAACCCAATAAGAGAGCAGAGTAATAAAAAAGATGCTTTGGGTATCTTTATAACCACGAAGCACATTACTGGCTACCACTTGCAAATAATCAGAAGCTTGATAAATGGCTAATAAAATAATTAGGTGCATACAAATAGCAATAACCGCCGTCTCTTTGGTAAACAATTCGATAATTGGCGTTCTGAAGATCACCAAAATCAGTGCCACAACAACGGCTATCGCAAATGAAATTGCCAGACTGATATAAGCGGTTTGTTTGGCTAATGAAGGCTTTTGTTTGCCCAGTAAATATCCAACACGAATACTGGTTGCAACCCCAAGTGATAAAGGGATAGCAAAAGTTAAACTGCTGATTGTGAAGATAATTTGATGAGCAGCTACCGTTATTTGTCCGAGTGGGGCAATTAACAGGGCGATAACCGCAAACAAGCTCATTTCAAAGAAATACGCCAATGCCAACGGCGTGCCCAGCACAATCACTTTTTTGATGATCGCAAAGTCGACCAGTTTAGTGACAGGCGTGTTACGAATATCCTTTTGGCTTGCTGTGGTTAAAGTATAAAGGCGCATTAAAATAAACATCAACCAAAAGATAATTGCCGCCGTGATACCGCATCCAACACCACCAAAAGCCGGCAAACCTAGCTTGCCGTAAATTAAAATGTAGTTGATTGGAATATTAGCAAGCAAAGCAATAAAGATTATCACCATTGCCGGTTTAGTATTGGATAGCCCTTCGCACTGATTACGATAGACTAAAAACAGCAAGAATGCAGGAACGCCCCACATTATGGCGCGTAAAAATGAGACAGCAACCTCGACCATTTGCGGATCAATAGGGTGCTCAGCTGAGCTTCTTAAGCTGATGATTTTATCGGAATGATATAAAATCAGCATCATCATTACCGACAAAATCAGTGCAATAACCACACCTTGACGGGTGTGGTCAGCGACCAAATTACGCTTAGCAGCACCATTTAAGTTTGAAATGATAGGGGTTAAAACGGTGAGCAACCCTTGCCCAAATAAGATTGTCGGCAGCCAAATAGAGACAGCAATGGCGACGCCAGATAGCGCCGTTTTACTATAGTTGCCAGCCATAATGGTATCAACAAACGTAATGGCGGTTTGTGATATTTGGGCAATCATTACCGGTATTGCAAGTGTAATGATATGTTTAATTTCGTGTCGATAATGTAGCTTCATTTGATTTGTTTACTGTTTAACAGTTCCCCATAGATCATATTCATCAGAGTGTTCAATTTCAACTTGAACAATATCGCCCACTTTAACACTATTTTCATCATTAAGATAAACAACACCGTCAATTTCGGGTGCATCTGCCATACTGCGACCAATGGCACCTTCGGCATCCACTTCATCAATGATAACTGATAATGTTTGACCAACTTTATTACGAAGTTTTTTGCTTGAGATTGTTTGTTGTAATTGCATAAAGCGATGAAAACGCTCTTGTTTGATCGCTTCCGGAATCTGATTTGCGAGCGCATTGGCTTGTGCCCCTTCAACCGGACTATAAGGAAAGCAACCCACTCGATCAAGTTCGGCTTTAGTTAAAAAGTCGAGCAGTAACTCAAAGTCTTGCTCGGTTTCACCCGGATAACCGACAATAAAAGTTGAACGTAATGTTATATCGGGGCAAATATCTCGCCATTTATGTATTCGTTCAAGCGTTCGGTCAATGGTTCCCGGTCGTTTCATCGATTTTAAAACGGTTGGGCTGGCATGTTGCAGTGGCACATCTAAATAAGGTAAGATTTTGCCTTCAGCCATTAACGGGATTAAATTATCGACGCTAGGGTAAGGATACATGTAATGCAGTCTCACCCAAATGCCTAACGTAGCTAACTGCTCACACAAAGTTTGGATATCGGTTTTCAAAGGCATGCCGTTCCAAAAATTGGTGCGATTTTTAATATCAACTCCATAAGCTGAAGTATCTTGAGCAATAACCAATAACTCTTTTACGCCGCTTTCAGCTAATCTTTTTGCCTCATCAAGCACATTTCCAATTGGTCTACTGACCATTTCGCCCCGCAATGAAGGAATAATACAAAAGGTGCAGCTATGATTACAGCCTTCAGATATTTTTAAATAGGCATAATGTTTTGGTGTCAATTTAACACCTTGCTCCGGCACTAAGCTGGTAAACGGATTATAAGCCGGTTTTGGTGCATATTTATTGACATGAGTCAGTACCGCTTCATAGCTGTGCGGACCAGATATTTCCAACACTTTCGGATGAACATTACGTATTTGATCTTCTTTCGCGCCAAGACAGCCGGTCACAATGACTTTACCATTTTCATTTAATGCTTCGCCGATCGCTTCTAACGATTCTTGTACAGCGCTATCGATAAAGCCACAGGTATTGACGATCACAAGATCGGCATTATCGTAACTGGGTACCACACGATAACCTTGCGTGCGCAATTCGGTTAAAATTCGCTCTGAGTCAACTAAATTTTTAGGACAACCAAGGCTCACAAATCCAATAGTAGGGGATGACATATTCATAGTATTTATAATAGTGTTAAATATTTAAGGGGTATAAAGTTGAGAATTAATAAACTTTTACTGCTTAATGTTGATTATTAAAAAAACGACGGCATTTTATCACATTTGAATTTTGTTGAAACAGCGATTTTTGATTTGCTTTCATTTGTTAAGAATTTTCAGTTGATTTGATTGTTATATTGTGCAAGCAAATAACAATCAATCACCAATATAGATGTTTTTAATCAGTCAATCTTGTTTGAGGATAATAACAAGGCCCTCACGTACGTGAGGGCAGGTGGAGTTAGGATAAGATACAAACTGCAATCATCATGCTTTTAGATAAGATTTATTTTAGCCCATTGATAACTTCGTCAATTTGGCGCTCTAAACTTTCTGCACCGCCACCGGATAGGTACCAAAGATCAGGTGTTAAATAAACAACTTGTGTTTTACTATTTTTCAGCACTTTTGAATCGAAAAAGTTCTCTTTCATCGCTGTATTACCAATTGCTTTACTGCGATCGACAACGTAAATAATGTCAGGTTTAACCGATTTTATATAGTTATTATCAATAAATACTGGTTTAGGTTTTTCGCCAATTTGTGTGATTTTGTTACTTTCCACAGGAACAGCACGTTTAACGTTTAACACATCATGAATAAGGGCTGCGCTTGAACTGTTATTAATAAGAATTACTTTTCCGTCATTATGGATAGCAACAATGGCCTTTTTATGGCTATTATGACTGATTGCTTGCGCTTGTTGAAGTTTAACATCCAGCGACTCGATGATCGCTTTACCTTTACTTTCTGTACCGGTGATAGAGGCTAACGCATAGATATGATTTCGGGTTGAATCATAGTAATTTTTGGCATTAACACTTAAATTCAGAACAGGGGCAATTTGTCTTAATTGGGCATCTTTACTGGCTTGTCGACCGTCAATGATAATTAAATCGGGTTTAAGATTTTTTATTGCGTCAATATTGGGTTCTTTCATATTGCCGGTATCAGCAATACCACTATTATTATATTTTTGTAGATAAGAAGGGATCACCGATTGTGGTACAGCGGTAACTATTGAGCCTTTACCTAATGCATCTAAAGTATCAAGAGCACCATAATTCATAACCACCACTTTTTTAGGTGATTTAGGCACTTCAATACTATTATTATCGACTACCACATTCATTTTTGAGGTTGATTGGCAACCTGTAAGACCTAAAATCACAGCAGCTAGCGTGCTTAAAAGTAGTTTTTTATTTCTGTTCATGATAATTTCCTTTCTGCAAATAAAAATGATAACCATTATTATTTAAAAAATTGCTCTTTGTCTACTAATAAATAATTTTTATTAAAGATATTGATAATTATTCTCATTTACTGTAGTGTTACCTGAGGGGAAGTCTAAAATATCATTATAAATAATGGGGTTATAAAAAATGGAGATAAAGCGAAAATTGAAGTTAGCGACTCACGTCATTAACACTAGCCTTTTATTATTGTCAAGTGCTGCTATGGCCGACACCAATTCTGAAACTGAAACTATGGTCGTTACAGCTTCGGGATTTGCTCAACAAGTCAAGGAAGCGCCAGCCACGATATCGGTTATTACACCAGAAGAGATCAGCAACAAACCTTATCGAGATGTAACAGATGCCTTGAAAGATATTCCCGGCGTTACAATTACTGGTGGTGGTGATTCTACCGATATCAGTATTCGTGGTATGGATTCAAAATATACAATGATTCTCGTTGACGGTAAAAAAATCAGTACTCGTGAGACCAGACCAAATAGCGATAATTCGGGTTTTGAGCAAGGTTGGTTGCCGCCGTTAACCGCTATTGATCGCATCGAAGTGGTTCGGGGTCCAATGTCTTCATTATATGGATCTGATGCGATGGGTGGGGTAATTAACATTATCACCAAAAAAGTCTCGGATGAATGGCATGCCGGATTACGTTTTGAGTCTGTTATACCGTATCGTTCAAGCGAAAAAAATACTTATGTAACCAGTTTTTCAACAATGGGACCCATTATTGAAGATATCTTAGGTATTCAACTTTACGGCCAATATTCGAAACGGCATGAAGATAAATTTCTCAATGGCCATGCACAGCAACAGTTACAAAGTTTGAATGGTAAGCTATCGTTAAATGCCAGCGATACCCAAAGGTTTGATTTGGATTTTGGTCGTTCTTTACAAAAAAGTAAAGCCAGTGCCGGAAAAACTCGCCCAACTAATCGAGGCGACTTCCCACGTGATAATCATCGAAGTAGCTTTGCTTTAACACATAACGGCATGTTTGGCGATATCTCGACCACAAGCTTTGTGGCTTATGAAGGCAACAATAATCCTGAAAGAAAAATGAAGATTCGAAATACCGATGCCGATACACGAATAACAATTCCGTTTTCAATTAATATGTTAACTGTTGGTGGAAAGTATAACTATCAAGAGTTGCATGATAAAGGTAACCAATTAAATACTCGATTAACTAAAATTGACCGTTGGAACTACGCTTTATTTGCCGAAGATGAGGTGCGGGTTTTAGATAATTTAAGTTTCACCTTTGGATTACGTTTTAATAAAGATGAGAATTATGGCAGTAACTGGAATCCACGTATTTATAGTGTTTGGAATATTGATGATAACTTCACTTTAAAAGGCGGTTATTCAACAGGATTTGCCGCCCCACAATTGCGTCAAGTTGTTGCTGATTGGGGACAAGTGACTGGCGGTTCCGGTACCGGTAATAAAGGAATGATTATGGGTAACCCGGATTTGAGACCTGAGAAAACCCAAAATTTCGAAATTGGCTTAGGTTATACCAATGATTATGGTGTGGATGCGTCGGCAACAGCGTTCTACACTAAATATAAAGATAAAATTCAATCCTATTATATTTGCCGTGGTGAAGCAGGATCGCGTAAATGTCAAATCAATGGCTATCGAGAAAAATTTGATTTTGTTCAAGGGCGTGAAAACGTTGATAAAGCCGATCTTAAAGGATTGGAATTGACCTTTAAAACACCATTATTTGGCAACTTCTTATTAAGTTCGAACTATTCATGGACGAAGACCGAACAAAAGACCGGTAAAAATAAAGGTAAACCATTAAATCGTACGCCTAAACAAAAGTTCAATACTCAACTTGACTGGAACGTCACAGATCAATGGGATTTATGGGCTAAAATGGCATACTATGGTGTAGAAAGCACCACTAACCGTACCGGTAAGAAGATTGAATACCCGGGATACACTTTCTGGGATATTGGCGCGGCTTATAAAGTGCATAAAAGTACTAAAGTGTTTGCCGGCGTTTATAATCTGTTTGATAAAGATGTCAGCAATCAAGATTATGGTAAAACATTAGAAGGTCGACGCTATTTTGTCGGCGCTGAAATTAACTTCTAAATAGTTTTTCATCAAGTAGTTATCTTTTTTAACTACTTGATGAAATCTCGCCTCAATGACGATTAACAAAGCGTTTAATCAACCTCAATTAGTTATCTTTTCGACAAGCAAAACTTTCTAAATTTGCCCTGATTAAGTTTAAGAGATTGGGATAGCAATGGAATAATTGCTAGCTTGGCAATTTTGACCAATAATCCACTTTTTTTGAAAAAACTTCTGCTCGCTATCTTCGATTTTTTCCCTAAATTTTGCCGGATAATAGTCAAATAAGCCTATTTTTTTGGCTATTAATTCAATAGATAACATGAATAAGCAATTTTATTTTGGAAAATATTTTAGTTAGGCATTAAGGCAATTTTCTTGAAAAATAAAGATAAAGTAATGACAAATCATAAAGATATGAATTTTTATTCTGAAAAAAAATTAATCAAATTAATTTTTATTTTTGTGCTGTTGAAAAACTGATCTGTACATTTGATAGTCAATCACCATTAATAGCACATTGATTGATCGATTAATCCGATCAATAATGTGCTCAGTGTCTATTGATATGATGTTAAAAACTTAATTTAAATCAGTGAGTTTTACTTAACCATTTTGAGTTTAGTTGTTAACCAGTTTAGTAAGCTGAATTGTGAAAAATATCTGAAGGACATAACAACACTATCAGTATTATTTGTTTTAGAAAATTATAATTATAAGGAGAGCAAACTTGAACTGGATGTCACCAATTGTTAAAAGAGGGTTAGGCTTCTTATCTCAATCTTTTGACAATAAATTTAACACAAAAATTCATTGTTTGACTGCATTAATTGTTTTAGGTCATATCAATAGCGCCAATGCCGTTTTATCGATTTCAACGCTCGAAAGAATTCATGGGCATTACCCTGCTATTGCCATTAATGATGAGTTAGTTGATTCATCCGGATTTTCCGATAAATTAACTGTGGTAAGCATGCCAGACGGTAAGTTACGTGATCGCCAAAGCGACATTCTAGATTTTAAAGTCGACCCGTCAACCACTTATAACGATATCAAATGGGTTTTACCCGCTAAGCAAGATTCAAATGAAGATAATAAAATTATCATTGAAGCCAACGGTCAGGAAGTGAAATTATCCGATATTGCAGCAAATTTAGGGGTCGGTATTTTCGATGAAGACGGAGATGTAGGGGTACCACAAGGGGTATTATCTGCTACTTGGTATTACAGCTTTCCGGGTGGAAAAGGAAAAGGTGAGGCTCAATATAAACCGGTGCCTGAAAGTGAGTTAAACAGCAAAATGGAACCTTGCCGTGCGCCTTATAAATTAGTGCTATCAATCAAAAATATTAAAGCCCAAACCGAATATGGCTTGCCGTCAGAATCTGAAATTGACTATGCGGATGTAATACAAGAATATGTCTTTAAATCAAAGGTTAATAAGATTTGTTACGCCCGAACTAACCCAATGATGAATAGCAATAGATGGTCATGGACGCAATATAACGGCGATGAACCATATGGTTATGGCTGGAATAGTCGTAATATAAGTTCAACGCCAGATCCAAAACACGGCGGCGGATATTTAAAATCAGAATGGGATCCAGAATTAGGATTTTTACTGGAAGATAATTACAACAATAGATTTCCTAGAACCATATTTAAAGGTGCAACTTTCCAACTTTGGATGAGTAATGATCAGCAAGATTATTTGTGGTCAACCGATGATGAAAATATATCGATAGATGAACTTGGCATTGTAACTTTTAACGCAAAGCCAAAAAGAGCGGCATTTCAAATTTTTGCCTGGCCAAAAGATGCTAAAGGTCTGGAAGATAGAGTTTTATTTTGGTCAGCATTTGACTTCTGGGCAAAATATGTAAGACAAACCAATGAGTATTCTGAAAATCTGTGTGGTGGCATTCAAAATCAGTTAACCATCGCTGATTGGAATAATACCCCGCAAGCATTAGATCCAGCAACTGATAACAATGTTATGGCGACTAACGTGACCATGACAAGAAAAACGTATGGTGGATTAAATAGCGAATGGGGTCAACTTATAAAAGAATATTATCCTAATTCTGATTTTCCAACTTCAGGATTCGTTAATGGTACAGAGCAACGACATGCATGGGTATCAGATACCAATGAGAATGGCTCTATACATAACGTAGTCACTATGTTAAATGGTGGTGTAAATAAAGTCCAAGGCACACAATGGACAGCCGTTCCTTTTGCTATGGTATACGAAGTGTGTAAAGAGGGTTGGTAACTATAAAATCATTCCTATCTCACCAACGTTATTTCGATAGCGTTGGTGTGACTAAACTGTATTAGATATTATTAATATTTCAATAAGTTAGTTAATTTATCTGCATTTTAAAACAATGAAATGATTAAACAAATAAATGTTCATTTATTCTGTGTATCGAATTAATAGGTAAAAACTATTTAAGTTTTCTTTAATAAAAAAATCTATCGGTTTAACGATTGATTTTATTTGGAAAAAATTAATTAAAATGATATTAATCAATAATATTTATCAAAAATTTATAAATTTCTAAAAAAAGCCGGTCTATTTTTTTTAATCGTCTAAATATCATCCTGTATATTTGATGATCAATCGCCATAATCACCATATTGATTGCTTAAAAAATTAGAACGATAATTCGCAAAATGTCTTAGATATCAAGTTAGATATTTAATGTTAGAGAAGTGATATTTATTTAATCAATTAGTGCAAATAATTACTAGCTTAGCTAATGTAACTATAAAACAAAAATATCCCAAAAGGCATTTAAATTATTATGAAAATAATTTGTTATAAAAAATGGACTTATAAGGAGAGCCAAATTGAGCTGGATATCAATTTTAATTAAGAGAGGTATTAGTTTATTGCTGGTGTTAAAAAACAATAAATTAGTAAATTTGTTTAATTATTTGCCTGTTGTTTTTGTTTTAGTTTATGTCAATTGCGCCAATGCCGTATTTTCGATTTCAACGATCGAAAAAATTCATGGTCATTCCCCGAGTATCTCAATCAATGGTGAGATAGTTGATTCATCGGCTTTCACCGAAAAACTCAGTATTGTAAGTATGCCGAACGGGCAGTTACGAGATAGTCAAAGCAATATTCAAGATTTTAAGATCAGCCCGTCAACCACTTATAACGATATCAAATGGGTTTTGCCAGCTAAGCAAGATTCAAACGAAGATAATAAACTTATCATTGAAGCCAATGGTCAAGAAGTTAAATTATCCGATATTGCAGAAAATTTAGGCATGACGATTTTCGATGAAGACGGTGATGAGGGGATACCGGAGGGGGTATTGTCTGCCACTTGGTATTACAGCCTTCCGGGTGGAAACGGCATGGGTGATAGTCGGTATAAGCAGGTGCCGGAAAATGAATTAAATAACACAATGGAACCTTGCCGTGCGCCTTATAAATTAGTGCTTTCAATCAAAAATATAAAAGCGGCAACCCAATACGGCTTGCCTTTTGAATCGAATATTGATTATGCTGATGTTAAGCAAGAATATATCTTTAAATCATCCATTAATCAAATTTGCTACGCCCGACCTAACCCAATGATGAGTAGCAAAAATTGGTCATGGATTCAATATGACGGTGATATGCCTTATGGTTATGGCTGGAATAGTGATCATATCAGTGCAACGCCAAATACAAAACACGGTGGTGGATATATACAATCTCAGTGGCATCCGGAATTAGGATTTTTCTTAAATAATAATGGTTATAATAATAAATTTCCTAAAACTGCTTTCAAAGGTGCAACATTTCAACTTTGGCTGAGTAACGATCAGCAAGATTATCTGTTTTCAACCGATGATGATAATATATCTGTCAATGAACTTGGTGTAGTCACCTTTAACGCGAAGCCACAAAGAAAAACATTTCAAGTTTTTATTTGGCCAAAAGACAGTAAGGGTATAGAAGATAGAATCGTATTTTGGACGGATCTTAAATTCTGGGCAAAATATGTAAGAGAAACCAATGAGTATTCTGAAGATCTATGTGGTGGCATTCAAAATCAGTTAACTATCGCCGATTGGAATAATACCCCGCAAGCATTAGACCCAACAGCTGACAGTGGGAATCTCGGTCACGGCGTTGCCATGACCAGAAAATTTGACGGGGGATTAAATGGCGAATGGGGGCAAGTGGTAAAAGAATATTATCCTAAATCCGATTTCCTCACTTCAGGATTAGTCAATGGTACATCGCAACGACATGCATGGGTGTCCGATACCACTGATAATGGCAATACGCATCATGTGGTATTTATGTTAAACAGTGGCGTGCATAAAGTTGTAGGTAACAAGTGGACAGCAGTTCCTTTTTCTACGGTACATGAGGTGTGTAAAGAAGTTTGGTAAAAATTAAACCATTCATCGTTCAATAATAATTCATCCCAAACCAACGTTATTTTAATAGCGTTGGTTTTATTTAAATATTTCAGCAACCCCCTTTCAAATCAAAAACCGTTAAGCAATATGATTTTCTGATAGCAACCAAAACATTGCAAAATCATCAATGAAATTAATAAACAGTTTAAATGAGTGGTCTTATCGGCTTAAAACGCTTTCAACCTACATTCTTTTTACTGATTATTAAAGACGTATCTATTTGGCGATATTCGCTAAAAACTCAAAGAAAAAGCGATCTGTTCATATTTTGATGGGTTGTTTTCATTTCTCAAAAATCAGTGCATTGCTTTGTCGATTAACGATAAACAAGTGTCTATCACTTTGTTTTTTAACATGACCCAATCCATTAGGGCGATTTTTGTTGTTATTAAGTCAATGCTATGAACATTTGTATGACATTCTAAAAAGCGTTCATTTTGTTAAAAGATCACAATAACAATAGTGAAATTTTGACTATTGGCATTTTCACCGTGATTTTCATCTGAAAAACAAAATGAATAAATATTTAGATCTTAGTCACAAATTTATTATAAAACCATTTTCGCCAAAACTTTATTCGATATAATTGAACAAAAGATTATTAGGTAAACATTTGTTCGGAGGATTCATGGTTAGTATCGTTTTAGTATCGCATAGTAGAAAAATTACCGATGGTTTAAAGGAGATGATAGAAGAGATGGTTGATTCAACCGGAGATGTAGAAATTCATTCCGCAGGCGGAACTGATGACGGGCGTTTGGGAACCGATGCAGTTGCGATTTACAACATTATTGAACAATCTAAAAATCACAAAAACATCCTAATTTTTGCTGATATTGGCAGTGCGATATTAAGTACTGAAACCGCTATTGACCTAATCGAAGATGAAGAGCTCAAAAGTAAAGTGACTTTAGTCGATGCGCCTTTGGTAGAAGGGGCGTTTGTTGCGTCTATACAAGCCATGGTAGATGACGATGTAGAAGGTATTTTAGCTGAATTACAAAATATTTAAGAAGAGAGCATAGCGATGAAATTTTTTCGTAGTTTTGTTGGTTATTGTATTGCTGGAATGATCGTTATGTCGGTATGGTCTCAATTAGGGACTTACGGGATTTTTGGTGGATTTTTAGCGGCAGTCATCATCATTGGACCTATGTGGTATATGAATCACTACATTAATTTAACCGGCAACGAAGATGATGCCGCCTTTGTTGATATGGGGCTTGCGATTGCCGTATGCGGGATTATGCGAGATACCTTTATTCAAGGTGGAGAGGCGTTTGTATCTTCAATGCCAACAATCATTCTGGTGACTTGCGGCGCAACCTTAGGGGGAATTACCGCAGCCTATATTGAAAAAGACATGGCGAAGAAGAAAGAGTTTACTAATGAAAATCCAAGAGAGCCAGGCTTACGCCGCACTGATTTTGAAAAATTGAAAGAGGCAAAAGAGAAGATTTTGCGCAATAAACAAATCAAAGTTTTTCAAAAGAAGAGATAAGTTACCGAATAAGGAGTAGTGAATCATGTCAATAAAATTAGCGATTGCAACATTAATTGGGGGATTTATTTTTCCTTTCGTCATCCGAATGGCGTGGGGGCGAATGGTTGATAATTGGGGTCCAATTGGTGGTTGGATGGCCGCAGCCTTTATTGTTGGCACAGTTTGGTGCATTAATCATGGTATTGCAACGCCGATGATTACCCAAAGTGGATCAGTTTGGGTCGATCAGGGACTTGCGGCAGGTGTCGGTGTTTGGGTTGCCTCGGCGTTAACAGGTGGAAGCAAACGTAAATCAGTTAAAAATATCGTCGCTGCTGTGAGTGCAGGTATTGTCGGTGGATATGTGTTATCACTTTTCCTGGTAGGTTAAGTGTTAGGTTAAAAGTAAAAAGGTAGAGGTAGTGTAATGAGAAGATTAATTAATGATGGCTATGATGTCGTTGAAGAGATGTTAGAAGGCTACTGTTTAGCGCACAGTGATTATGTCAAGCTTAAAGATGACTGTGATCGGGTTATTGTCAGTAAAAAGATAAGCGCTGAACCAAGAGTCAGAATTATCATCGGCGGCGGATCAGGTCATGAACCGGCTTTTTTAGGTTATGTCGGTAAAGATTTTGCTGATGCAGCAGCAGTGGGCAATGTCAATACTTCACCTTCGCCAGAATATTGCTATGAAGCGGTTAAAGCGGTTGATGCCGGTAAAGGTTGCTTGTTTGTTTACGGCAATTATGCCGGTGATGTAATGAATTTTGATATGGGCGCTGAACTCGCTGCTCAAGACGGTATTCGTGTTGAAACAGTCACCACAACCGATGATATCTATTCTTCTAAAAACATACCCGATCGTCGTGGTGTGGCAGGTAACGTTTTTGTCTTTAAAGTTGCCGGTAGCGCCGCAGCTAAAGGATATGATCTCGACAAAGTTAAAGCATTAACCCAAAAAGCAAATGCCAATACTTATTCAATTGGTGTAGCACTTTCATCATCAACACTCCCAGTAACTGGCGAGCCGATTTTTGAAATGCAAGACGGCGATATGGAAGTTGGTATGGGCATTCATGGTGAGCCGGGTATTGAAAGAACAAAACTTGAAAAAGCCGATTATGTTGTTAGTCAACTCATTGATCATATCTTACAAGATTCCCAACTCAAATCAGGTGATGAAGTCCAATTACTCATTAATGGGCTAGGGGGATTAGCTTTAATGGATCAGTATGTCTGTTATCGTAAAGCTCATCTGCTATTGGCGCAAAAGGGCATTAAAATTTACAACCCATTGGTTGGCAATTATGTCACTTCCATGGATATGGTGGGGATGTCTATATCTGTCATTAAACTCGATGATGAACTTAAACAGTTATTAGATCATCCATGTGACACCCCGTATTTCAAAGTTGCCTATAAATAACCAAGGAGAGTAGAAATGAGCGCGCTGATGCTAACTAAGTCCTATTTTATCGAAACATTTAAAAAACTTGCCGAAATGGCTGAACAAAATCGTGATCATCTCAGTAAATTGGATTCCGATATCGGTGATGGTGATCATGGTATTAATTTAACCATTGGTTTTCGGGAGGTCGAAAAACAGTTACCGACACTGTCTGAAACAACGGCGGATATTGCTGAATTGATGAAAAAGGTCGGCATGATTTTGTTAAGTAAAGTTGGCGGTGCATCAGGGCCTTTATACGGCAGTTTCTTTATGAAAATGGCGACTCATACCGTTGGAAAACAAGAGGTCACCTTTAAAGAATTTTGTCAAATGTATCAAGACGGCGTTGAAGCGGTGCAGTTTCGAGGCAAAGCCGAAGTAGGTGATAAAACCATGGTCGATGCCCTGATCCCCGGGTTAGATGTATTAAAAAATTATCAGGAAAGGGACGATCCGGTAAAGACACTACAAACCTGCGTAGATGAAATGAAAAAAGGGTCAGATAATACCATTGCATTGATAGCTAAAAAAGGGCGTTCAATGCGACTAGGTGAAAGGGCGATCGGTCATCGTGATGCCGGTTCTGAATCATCGTGGATGATCATAAATCAATTTTTGGAGCAATTAAAACTAGAAAATCAACAAAATGCCTAAGCAATGTATTAATCATCATTCGATTTTTGGATGATGAAATGTGAGTAAAAAGTCATAAAAAGAGGTAGTAATTATGGATAAGGTTTTTGTTAGTCCTAACAGATATGTACAGGGTAAAGATTTACTTACACGAGCAGATGTGTATATTAAACCTTTTGGAACGCATTTTTTAATTCTTGCCGATCAAAACATCTGGAATATAGCGGCAAATCAACTGGCAGATTCATTAACCAACTCAGGATTAGACATTACCAAAGCTGTGTTTAATGGTGAGTGCTCTATGGTTGAAATCAATCGACTGCTCGATGAGTATAAAGATAAAAAATTTGATGCCATTATTGGTGTCGGTGGCGGTAAAACGTTAGATACTGCAAAAGCCTTAGCCGCAAAATATAACATTCCAAAAGTGTGCGTACCAACCACCGCCTCGACCGATGCGCCAACGGCTAAAGTGTCAGTGGTCTATACCGAAGACGGCGTGTTTGATTTTCTATGGCACCATTATAAAAATCCGGATTTGGTATTGGTTGATACTCGTGTGATTGCTAATGCGCCAGTTCGCTCATTAAAATCGGGGATTGCTGACGGTTTAGCCACATGGGTTGAAGCACGAACTTCAATTCGTAGCTGTCATAAAACTGATGCTGGCGGCATTGCAACCATAGCCGGTGAAGCTATTGCCAGAGAGTGTGAAAAAACCATCTTTGAATATGCGCTTTTAGCGGTAGAAGCGAATGAAAAGAAATTGGTTACCCCAGCTCTAGAAGCCGTGGTTGAAGCCAATACGTTATTAAGTGGCCTTGGCTTTGAAAATGGTGGATTAGGCGCCGCTCATGCAATTCATAACGGCTTTACTGCGGTACCGGGTGATGTGCATCATTTAACCCACGGTGAAAAAGTGGCGTATGGCACAATAGCTCAATTGGTTTTAGAAGGGCGACCGATTGCTGAATTGGAGCGTTATATCGACCTCTATCTTAAACTCGGTTTACCAATTACGCTCGAGGAAGTTCATTTAGATAAAATTACCGATGAAGAGTTTGAACTTATCGGTAAAAAAGCGGTAGATCCGGTTGAAACTATTCATAGCATGCCTTTTGAGGTGACGGCTGATGATGTGATTCAAGCGATCAAAGCAACAGATTATCACGTTAAAAATTACAAAAAACGGTTAGGTCTTAACTAGTCATTCATTTCGCACTTCATACCGGTATTGTTACTTGTATGAAGTGTTTTTTTAATTTTTAAACGTCATTTTTAATAACGCTAAGTATTGATCTAATCACATAAGTTATTAAGCAATAGATACCAAACTGAATAGTCTGTTTTCGCTTATGTATAAGCTTGTTGTTTCTGATTAAAATTGAGCGTTGCCATTTACCGCCTAACTATTTTTAATTACAGGATGAATCATGAAAAAAATCTATATTGGCACTAGCTGGAAAATGAATAAAACATTAGCTGATGCGCTATTGTATTGTGAACAGTTAAGAACCTTCTATCCGGAAAATTTAAAAAAACAAATCCAACCTTTTGTTATTCCGCCTTTTACCTGCGTTCGTGAAGTATCTGACTATATACAGCGCCATAATCTGAACTGTTTAACCGGCGTACAAAATATGCATTTTGAAGATTCAGGCGCTTTTACCGGTGAAATTTCGCCGATTATGGCAAAAGATACCGGCGCTAAACTGGTGGAAATGGGGCATTCAGAGCGACGGGAATTTTTTGGCGAAACCGATATGACTGTCAATAAAAAGGTACATGCGGCATTAAAGCACCAGCTAACCCCTTTAGTATGCATTGGTGATAGTGCTCAAGAAAAAGCGTGGGGCGTGTCGCATGAAGCCGTGGTTAAACAGATGAAAATTGCCCTGTATGGCGTCGATAAAACGCAAGTTGAACAAGTTATCATTGCCTATGAGCCTATTTGGGCAATTGGTGAACATGGCGTTCCGGCTACACCGGAAGAAGCAGAATCTATTCATCATCGACTTAGACTTGCACTAACTGAAATGTATGGCACCGAGATAGCGAATAAAATAATTTTATTGTATGGAGGCAGCGTAAACCTTGAAAATTCAACCTTATTGATTGCGCAACCGAACATCGATGGCTTATTTATTGGACGCAGTGCATGGCAAGCTAAAGGTTTTTGTAATATATTATCCGCTATTAATCAGCAAAGCTAAGATAAAACACAAGGCGCACCAATGGATATATTCAATGATAAACAAGAGTCAGAACTACTTACCGAAATCGCAGTTGCCTACTATGAGTATGAACAGACTCAAGAGGAGATTGCAAAGCGATTTGGTATATCACGGATTAAAGTTGGTCGTTTATTAAAAAAAGCGAGAGCTGAAGGGATTGTTGAAATCAATGTTAAATATCATCCTGTCTTTAGCTCACGGATAGAACAGCAATTTGTTAATAATTTTGGTATCAAACGGGCACTGATTGCTTTAGATCATCAAGATGAAGATGAACAACGCCGGCAAGTTGCTGCGCTAGTTTCTAATTACCTATCAAGCACCTTAAAAAATGGCATGACCGTTGCCGTGGGACAGGGCCGCAATGTGGCTGCCATTGCCAGCCATATTGGCGTATTTCCCGAAAAACAGTGTAAATTTATTTGTGGAATTGGCGGTACACAACGAGTTGGCGAAATTATCGATGCTGACCATATTAGTCGAAGCCTTGCCAGAAAATTTAACGCCACCAGCGAAACATTATATGCGCCAGCTTATGTTGAAAACCGTGAGTTAAAACGTGCATTTATGCAAAATCGAGTGATCAAAGATACCTTAGAAAGAGCCTCTAAAGCCGATATTGCTTTGGTTGGTCTGGGTGATATGAACGAAAATTGTTATATGGTTCAACTCGGTTGGTTTACCCCACAAGAGATCACCTACGCCACGTTAAATCAAGGGGTGATTGGTGATATTGCCGGTTATGGCTTTTTCGATATTCAAGGTAATCCGGTCGATACAGTGATGAATGATCGCGTTATTGGCTTAAGTATCGAAGAGCTACGCAATATACCGTGTGTGATTGCTATCGCCTCAGAAAATACCAAAGCCACCGCCATTCTAGGGGCGCTTCGCTCCGGTGTTATCGATATTATTGCAACCAGCGCATCAAATGCCAGAATGGTTTTAAGCCTGCAACAAAATACCAATAAATAAGAAAGTGAATAAGAAATCGATAGTTTTTTTACTAAAACATAGGTATTTTCTGAAAGTTCTTGGCAAGCGTTTTAACTTCTGCTGATGACTAGTTCCTAGTCGTTATTCTTTGGATGATTTGACAAAGCTTAGCTTTATAGATTTTTCTAAGCCGACAAAGCCTTTGATCTGTTTCTAAATCGATATTTATGTTTTTTACTTAAACATGGGTATTTTCTGAAAGTTCTTGGCAAGGGTTTTTAACTTTTGCTGATGACTAGTTCCTAGTCGTTATTCTGTGGATGATTTGACAAAGCTTTGCTTTGTAGATTTCTATAAGCCGACAAAGCCTTTGATCTCTTTCTAAATCGATATTTATGTTTTTTACTAAAACACAGGTATTTTCTGAAAGTTTTTGACAAGGGTTTTTAACTTCTGCTGATGACTAGCCTTAGTCGTTAATCTTTGGATGATTTGATAAAGCTTAGCTTTGTAAGGTTTTTTAGCAGTTATATCCTTTGATTTCTGTCTAAAATCAATGTTAGTAGTTTTATACTAAAACATAGGTATTTTCTGAAAGTTCTTGACAAGGTTTTTTTAACTTTTGCTGATGACTAGCCCTTAGTTGTTAATCTTTGGATGATTTGATAAAGCTTAGCTTTATAGATTTTTCTAAGCCGACAAAGCCTTTGATCTGTTTCTAAATCGATATTTATGTTTTTTACTTAAACATAGGTGTTTTCTGAAAGTTCTTGACAAGGGTTTTTTAACTTTTGCTGATGACTAGCCCATAGTTGTTAATCTTTGGATGATTTGATAAAACTTTTCTTTGCAAGTTTTCATAATCCGATATAGCCTTTGATCTCTTTCTAAAATCAATGTTAATAGTTTTATACTAAAACGTAGGTATTTTCTGAAAGTTCTTGACAAGATAATTTATCTTTTATTGAGAGATGAGCGTATTGAAATAGCATAAATATGTTTGAAAATTTATGCCCCAGTTAGGATTGGCTACCGGGGCATGGTTGGTATACTATTGCTGGTTTGGATAATTGTTATCAAACATAACTTAATTTGATAAATCAAAATCAGCAATTTTATTGGCTACAGTAAGCGCTTGATAATTCTATCAACCCGAATACGACTAAGTCTTTTAATCAGCTTGTGTACCTGCTTAGGGTAAAATTGGCTAGCTTGAATTTGTTGGAAATGCGTAACCAATGTGGTTTTTTCACGAATAGTATCAAGTTCTTGTTGTAGTTGATGTTTTAGCTGGTGTTTTGGATCGTGAATTAAAATGCCGTTTTCAAGATCTAAACGCCAAGCTCTAGGATTAAGGTTATTACCGGTTACCAGCATCCAGTCATTATCGACCCAAACCCCTTTTAAGTGATAGGTTTGATCTTGATCTTTCCATAAACGAATAATCAATTGCTCTTTATCAACATACGATTGCAGACGTTCGATAAAGCGTCTTAAATTAATTTCATATAAATAAGGAAGCCCGCCGGAAATGTTAAATGGTTGATCTTCCGGTATATAAAAGTCATTTGCTACTTTATCACCAATAATAATCTCAACTTTTCGACCTTTACGTAGTAAACGAATAATGTCGCGTACTAAAATATTCGGTAGATTAAAGTACGGGGTGCAAAATATAATTTTCTTCTGAGTAATATTAACCAGATGATGAATAATTTTATTTAACGCATTATTGCGTCCCAACCCTGCAATAGGCGCAACTGATAATGATTTGTTGTCAGCATTGCCGGAATATTGATAATTGGCTCCGGAAAGGTGCTGGCGTAACGATTTAATTGCCGATTTCAGTTGCTTACGGGTTTTATGATTTTCAATATCTAATCGTTGCAAACCTTCAAACGGTAAAAAGTTGTCATCAATGTACTTGATCATACTATCGGCTAACGCTTTATTGGTAATAAAGTGATATCGATCATAACGGTATTTATCGAGCTTATGTAGATAGACATTATTAATACTGGCACCGCTATAAATGACCGTGTCGTCAATGATTGATCCTTTTAGATGTAAAACACCGAGCACTTCCCGTCGATTAATTGGCACGCCATAGACCGGAATATCAATATCTGGATGTTGCTTTTTCATCTGATAATAGTAGCGTGCATTGGTGTTTGATTTATCTTCGCCAAATCGACCACGCTGCGCCCGATGCCAATCGACAAAGACTTTGATATCCAGACTAGGGTTGAGTTTTTTAGCTTGATAAAGGGCGGCAAGGATCTCTTTACCTGCTTCATCTTGTTCAAGATAAAGTGCCACAATATAGATTCGATATTGGGCTTTTTGAATATGTTCAAGTAACGCAGACCGATAACTTTGTGGATCATATAATATCTGATATTGTTCAGCATTTTGAGAAAGTTTGGCTAATTCATCAAGATGCTTTCGATGATTATATCTTATAAATGGTATTCGCATGATTCATATATCATTATAACTGGTATAGATTGTAGAATAACACAATTTACATCAGAAAATAACACTCCTTTTTATGTGGGATAAGGTTTAAATCACTAATCATTATTGTTTATTGATAAACAGATCATTTAAGATTGTTCATCAACCCATGTTTGAATAATTTTATAAGTTAACGCAAGTACTACTGGACCAATAAACAGTCCCATAATACCAAAACCAAGTAGACCACCAATCACACCAAATAAAATCAGTAAGAAAGGCAGATCAGCCCCTTTTTTAATTAGATAAGCTCGCATCACACTATCAAGGGTGGTTAAAATGATAGCCACCACAATAAGCACGATAGCGTAAACGGTGTGTCCATCCCAAAATTGCCAAATAATACAGCCTAGCATGACAACGACAGGTCCAATTTGAGCCACACAACAGATAAATAAAATTAAGGTTAAAATACCCGGTAATGGCATTTTAGTTACAATAAAGCTTAAGCCACCAATTAACGCCAGCGTGATAGCGGTGACCACAACGCCCAAGGCTACTGCTCGAATGGATTGACCCGCTAAGGTGACCGTTGTTTTTCCGTATTGTTTAGATAAACGATTGGCAAACAGGTAGACATATTTTGTGGTACTTTCGCCTTTAAGGTAAAGTAAAAGGCTAAAAATAATCATCACCCCGGCATGAAAAATAAAGACGCTAATATTGGTTGCTTGTTCTAACAGCCAACCAATGACGGTGCCAATGTAGGGTTGAATATCTGAGATTAATTCTGAGCCGTCGGTCTTTCTAAGCTCTAACCATTTTTGATGCAATTCAGTACCAAACGTCGGTATGTTTTCTAACCAGTCAAATGTGGGTAACTCTTTGTAGGGTAACGTTCTTGCCCATTCAATCATATGATGCCCGTTTTGAGCAATGCTACTAATGATTAAAATAAACGGAATGACGCAAACAAATGCTAATATCAATGCCATAACTAAAATTGACAGCCAACGTTTGTTAAACAATTTTTGTTGTATTTTTATCATTAATGGCCAAGTTGCAATGACAACCATTACCGCCCAAAAGAAACCAAATAAGAAAGGCTCAATGACCCGATAAGTCACAATAATTAATAATCCAATTAGCAGTAAGTTAAGAATTAACTTTAATAGATCATAAGTATTTTTTTCAGCTGGCATTTTTGTACCATGTTATTTGAGTAAGATAGTGTTATTATACGCTTTATGCTTTAAAAAGCATATGATAAGGTGTTAATGGTCAATACATTCAATTTTTTGTTGGAGGCATAATATGAAAAAATTAATGTTATTAATGTTAATGGGTGTTGCATTATCTGCTTGTGCAAAATCACCAAACGTCCCCCAAGCAGTACAAAATATCAATGAAATTGCGCCTTATCCAGAGGCTAAAACGGGCTATACTCGTTATGTTATTCGTTTACCAAGCCTTGCTGATGAAAACAGTGCACAAGTTGAAGTTATGATCGGCAAAGAGATGAGTGTCGATTGTAATTCACGCAGTTTAACCGGCACGGTTAAGCAAGAAGAGCTCAAAGGCTGGGGTTATTCTTATTATGTTGTTGATAAAGTCAATGACGGCATTTCAACTTTAATGGCTTGCCCGCAAAGCGCTAACCATAATCAATTTGTCACTATGTATCACAATATTGGTTTGTTAGGTTATAACAGCCGTTTACCAATTGTTTTTTATGTTCCAAGTGATCTCACTGTCAAATACCGTGTTTGGCAGCCAACTAGCAAACCTTTGCAGGCTTCCGCTGAATAATTACGTTAAATTATTTGTTAAGAGACTGCTAAAATTGGGCTGATCGGTTAAAATGTAATCATTCAGCCCAGATTCTCAAGATATTTGATATTTTATGTAGACATCTGGCAAAAAAAAGGTATTTTATCCCTCGTAATGCAAGGTTAGCTCTACTTGTTCATTATTATTAATGACTTGTGATTACCTGATTACCTCGGTTTCGCCATACGATTTAGAAATAGGTTATGGTAAAATTTGGGGGTTCGTTGTCAGTTAACAACGGGCTTGTGTCTAACATGTAATATCCCTAACTAGAGGAGAAGTGGTGAGCATGTTTACTCAACGTAAAACAATTCTTTCAATCATCGCTGGTGTTTCACTAGCATTATCTCAATCTGCTATCGCTAAAGATCGTGTCGTGCATTTTTATAACTGGGCGGGTCAAATTGGTAATCAAACTATTGCTGATTTTGAAAAATCCACCGGTATTAAACTTGTTTATGATGTGTATGATTCCAATGAAGCGCTTGAAGGCAAGCTTATGGCTGGTCATTCTGGGTTTGATGTGGTCTCTCCGTCAGATAGTTTTTTAGCAAGACAAATCAAATCTGGTATCTATTTACCATTAGATAAAAGTAAATTACCGAATTGGAAAAATCTTGATCCAAATCTAATGAAATTAATGGCAAATCACGATCCGGATAACACTTATGCTATTCCGTATGTATGGATGACAACCGGTATTGGTTATAATATTGATAAAGTTAAAGAGCGTTTAGGTGATAATGCACCGGTCGACAGCTGGGACTTAGTCTTTAAACCTGAAAATATGGAAAAACTTAAAGATTGTGGTGTGGCATTTTTAGATGCGCCGACCGAAATCTTTGCCAGTGCGTTGCAATATTTAGGTAAAGACCCAAATAGTACCGATGCGAAAGATTATACAGGTGCCGCTTACGAGTTGTTAGAGAAAGTTAGACCTAATATTCGTTATTTCCACTCTTCACAATATATTACCGATCTTGCAAATGGTGATATCTGTGTCATTTTAGGTTGGTCTGGCGATATTTTACAATCACGTGATAGAGCTAACGAAGCTAAAAACGGTGTGCATATTGGTTATCAAATTCCTAAAGAAGGGGCATTAGTCTTTTTTGATACCTTTGCCATTCCAAAAGATGCCGCTAACGTAGAAGAAGCTCACGAGTTCTTAAACTTTGTTATGAAACCTGAAATTGCTGCACAAGTCACTAACGATGTTAATTTTGCTAGTGCAAACAAGGTAGCAAATGATCAGTTTGTTAAACCGGAAGTGAAAAACGATCCTGCTGTTTATCCGAAACCGGAAGTTATGGAAAAACTATTTACTTTAACAGTTAAAGAACCTAAGCTTGAACGTGTGATCACACGTACGTGGACAAAACTCAAAACTGGTAGATAAACGTCAATTGAAAAATTGCGTTATTTACACGATATATTCTAGACGGAGAGATTGTTGAGTCTTTCCGTCTCGTTTTTTTTGGCTTGTTGTTAAGAGGAAAAAAGAGTGAACGATAAAACAACAAATCAGGTACAGCCTAAAAAAAAGATGATAACTCCATTATTGGAGATCAAAAATTTAACCAAAGTTTTTAATGATGATTATTATGCGGTTGATGATGTGAATCTAACCATTTATAAAGGTGAGATTTTCGCATTATTGGGTGCATCGGGTAGTGGTAAGTCTACGTTATTACGTATGCTTGCTGGTTTTGAGCAGCCAACTTCGGGACAAATTATTCTTGATGGTAAAGATTTATCACAAGTGCCACCTTATAACCGACCAATTAATATGATGTTTCAATCGTATGCTCTATTTCCTCACATGACGGTTGAGCAAAATATTGCTTTTGGTTTAAAGCAAGACAAGTTAGATCCGAAAGAGATCAAACATCGTGTTGAAGAGATGCTCGCGCTAGTTCATATGGAACAGTTTGGCCGACGCAAGCCACACCAATTATCCGGCGGTCAACGCCAACGTGTTGCCTTAGCACGTAGTTTAGCTAAACGGCCGAAACTCCTATTATTAGATGAGCCAATGGGAGCGCTGGATAAACAGCTACGTGATCGTATGCAACTGGAAGTGGTCAGCATTTTAGAGCAAGTGGGTGCCACTTGCGTTATGGTGACCCATGATCAGGAAGAAGCCATGACAATGGCAGGGCGAATTGCGATTATGAACAAAGGACAATTTGTCCAAATTGGTGAACCAGAAGAGATTTATGAGCATCCAAATTGCCGTTATAGTGCTGAATTTATCGGCTCAGTTAATGTTTTTGACGGTATTTTGCAAGAAACCTTAGAAGACGGATTAATTATCAATTGTCCGATGATCAAGCATCCAATCAAAGTTGATTATGATTCGCCAGCCGTTGAAGGTGTGCCAATTCAAGTTGCCTTACGTCCGGAAAAAATTAAATTATGTGATGAAATACCAGAAGAAGGGTATAACGTTGCGACCGGTGAAGTGGTGGAAATTGCTTATCTTGGTGATTTGTCGATTTATCACGTTAAACTGGGCAGCGGACAAATTATCATTGCACAGTTACAAAATGAGCATCGCTATCGTAAAGGCATGCCAACTTGGGGGGATGTGATCAACCTAAGTTGGGAAGTTGATAGTTGTGTTGTGCTTACCGAATAGACAAAAGAGGATAAAGTAATGCGATCCATTTTATTGGGTTTGTTGTTAAATGCATTTGTCTTGCTTAATGTTTATTGGCGTTTTCAAACAACTGATGCATTTGATAACTTATTTTTAGATGCGCTCTTTACGGCAATGACATTAAGCTTCTTATTGTCATGCTTAGGATTATATTTAGCAAATTACAAACCATCAAAATTTGCTTATCGCTTAATTATTGCCGGAAGCATATTGTTCATTCCTGCTGGGTTAGTTGCCATTTATTTTGCTTATAAAAAAATGCGCCAACAGCGGGACGAATCTGATTTGATGACACTTTATGGTCGGTTAACTGTCATTGCTATTCCATATTTATGGATGTTATTGCTGTTTTTACTGCCATTTTTAATTGTGTTTAGAATCAGTTTTTCCGAGATAGCTTCGGCTGTTCCGCCTTATACTGATCTGTTTAGCTATGATGACGGACTGCTCAATATTGTTTTGAACTTCGGTAATTATGTCAATTTAATCACGGATACTATCTATCTTGATTCTTATTTGCAATCACTAAAAATTGCGGCGATTTCAACAATATTATGTATTTTAATTGGCTATCCATTAGCGTGGGCAATTTCACAATGTAAACCGTCAACCCGTAACATTTTGTTACTTTTGATTATATTGCCTTCCTGGACTTCGTTTTTGATTCGGGTTTACGCATGGATTGGTATCTTAAATCCAAATGGCTTACTTAATCATTTTTTAATGTGGTTAGGCGTGATTGATCAGCCGCTGATCATTATGAAAACTTATTTCGCCGTTTATATCGGTATTGTCTATTCTTATTTGCCGTTTGTGATTCTGCCAATCTATACATCACTAAGTAAAGTAGATACGACCTTAATTGAAGCAGCGTTAGATTTAGGTTGTAAACCGATTAAGACCTTTTTCAAAATTATTGTGCCATTAACTAAAAATGGCGTTATTGCAGGGGGAATGTTGGTCTTTATTCCGGCAGTGGGTGAATATGTCATTCCGGAACTATTAGGACCTTCAGAAGGTATTATGATTGGTACCCAGCTTTGGACTGAATTCTTCAATAACCATGATTGGCCAGCGGCATCGGCAGTTGCCAGTGTGATGCTTCTGATATTAATTGTGCCAATATATTATTTCAACAAATTTCAGAACAGCCAAACGGGGGGTAAATAAATGAATAATTCATCATTTATTCTACGATCTGCTTTGATCGTCTTTATCTCTTCGCTACTTGGTGTGATGATTTTAACGCTGTTGATATCATCATCCGGACTGAGTTTATTAGGCTCAGCGAGCTACTATATTGGTTGCTTAACATTTAGCTTGATTGTAACAACGCTAGTGACTATTGCGTTAGTTTGTCGTTGCTTAAAAGGGTTAATTTTATTGGTGGTATTTTCCTTTTTGTATATCCCAATGATTATTTTGATTATCTATTCATTCAATAGTTCACGCTTAGTGACAGTATGGGCAGATTTTTCAACCAAATGGTACTTTGAGCTTATTCACAATGATACGTTGCTTAAAGCTGTCGGATTGAGCTTATCGATTGCCGCAGGCGCAGCAACGCTGGCTATTTTGTTAGGTACATTAGCCGCTTATGCTATTATTCGTTTCAGACGTTTCCGTGGCGCTAATTTGTTCTCATTTATGACAACTGCACCGTTGGTTATGCCTGATGTTATAACGGGTTTGGCACTGTTATTACTATTTGTTGGCATGGGACAAGTATTAGGTTGGCCTAAAGACCGTGGCGCAATTACCATTTGGATGGCGCATGCCACATTTTGTACCGCTTATGTTACCGTGGTCATTAGTGCCCGTTTACGTGAATTAGATAAGTCGATAGAAGAGGCGGCACTCGATTTAGGTGCTAATCCGCTTAAGGTATTTTTTATTATCACCTTACCTATGATCGCCCCAGCGTTAGTATCGGGTTGGTTACTGGCATTTACCTTATCACTGGATGATGTGGTGATTGCGAATTTTGTCACCGGACCGGGCGCAATGACTTTGCCTAAACTTATTTTCTCAAAAGTTAGGTTAGGGGTCGATCCACAAGTCAATGCACTGGCAACAATTATTCTATTGATTGTCGGCATTATTGGTTTTATATCATGGCTGTGGATGCGTAAAGCTGAGCGACGTAAAATGCGGGAAATTCGTATGCAATAACTTATTGCTTTTACTCAATATTGCTTTTATTAATTATTGCCGCTATATGCGGCAATTTTTCTTTAAAATGTCCGTGTTTTTTAATGCATTTTGTATTATAGTGTTTTAAGTCAGTTTTCTGACAAAATTCTCAGGGCGGGGTGTAATTCCCCACCGGTGGTTATAGCCCACGAGCGCTTAATCGTTTATTTTGTTGGTTTAGTGCGGTATGTTTCCGACTAAACACTCAATATCTTTAATCGATTAAGGTCTAGCAGATTTGGTGTGATTCCAAAGCCGACAGTTAAAGTCTGGATGAAAGAGAGTAGCTTATCTTTTCTATATTTACCGAAAGGTAAAATCACTATGGTCAAGCACTTGCCCTGATTCTGGTATTTAATTTATTTATACTTAATTGATAAAAAAGCGAAGACAAAGCCCTAAATGCGCATACGGCAATTAGTCAGCTAAATTTACGGCATGTTCGTTGCAAATTGGATTTAAGTGTAAATACAATTAATTGTATATAACAGGATAGGTAACTACCATGAATCAGTTTAATTTAAATGAGTTTGGCACACCGATTGAGCGTGTGAAAAATGCGATATCTGCACTTAAAGCCGGTCAAGGTGTATTAGTGTTAGATGATGAAGATCGTGAAAATGAAGGCGATATTATTTGGCCAGCTGAAACAATCACCACAGAGCAAATGGCGTTGACCATTCGTTATGGTAGTGGGATTGTCTGTTTATGCATGCCAAAAGCCTATTGTGAAAAATTACAATTACCGATGATGGTGGCAAATAACACCAGTAAAAATCATACCGCTTTCACGATTACCATTGAAGCGGCTGAAGGCGTCTCAACCGGGGTATCAGCCGCCGATCGTGTCACCACTGTTCGAGCAGCCGTTGCGGATGATGCAAAACCCAGTGATTTAAATCATCCCGGTCACGTGTTCCCGTTAGTGGCTCAACAAGGTGGCGTACTGGCACGTCGTGGGCATACTGAGGCTTCTGTTGATTTAGTGACTTTAGCCGGATTCAAACCTGCTGCGGTTATTTGTGAATTAACCAATGATGACGGCTCTATGGCAAGAGCGCCACAAGTGGTTGAGTTTGCTAAAAAACACCATTTACCGGTGGTCACTATTGAAGATATTGTACAATATCGTGAATCTTAAGATCTTGCTAAATGGTGGAAGATAACTATGCCGAATTTGTCGGCATAGTTATTAGCGTAGTTATTGGTGTAGTTATTGGCACCATTATCGACATAGTTATGGTTAAATTAACCTAAAACTTTTAGTGCACAAGCTTTAGTAATTTTGACACCATTTTCTAAAGCAGATAAATCAAACTTCATTTCCGGATGATGTAATCCCGGTGTTAAATCACAACCTAATCCCCAAAATCCAGCTTTAACATTACGTTCTCTTGGGTAATTAAAAAAGTCCTCGCCACCTGGGGTGAAGATCGGATCTTTTAATCCTTCACTACCTAACACGTCAACGATAGCCTCAGTAATGATTTGGCTAACTTCGTTGTCGATCTCAGCTGCTGGGATCTCTTTTGATACTTCAATATCAGCTTTAGCGCCGATTGCTTCTACACTGAGTTTAATTGCTTTTAAGGTTTTGGCTTTTAACTCATCCATCGCCGGATTGGTCGGTGCTCTTAAATCCCAACAGACATAGGCTTTTGACGGAATGGCATTGGTGACGCCAGCATCACAAATACAGCGTGTTGCTTTTACGCTATAAGTTAAACTAGGCGCAAGATGAATGGTATTTACTGCTTGAATTGCCATCATAGCGGCATCTAATGCATTGACGCCTAGATGTGGCCGTGCGCCGTGCGCAGGTATACCATGGATATTAACTTCCACAGTGGTAGAAGCCGAATAATACATTGCCGGCGATGCGAAACCTTTTGGACATTCATCTTTAGGACGAAGATGAAGACCAATAATCATATCAACATCATCAATGGCGCCACCGGCAATCATCGCTAAAGCGCCAGAGCCTAGCTCTTCAGCGGGTTGAAAGATAAGCTTTAAACGGCCTTGCTTAATATTGCCTTCTTTTATTAGCTCTTCTGCTGCCGTTAACAAGATTGACGAGTGTCCATCATGACCACAAGTATGTCTTGCACAATGTACGCCATCAATAATATGCCCAAGCGCATCCATATCAGCCCGTAAGGCAAGTACCGGTCCGGGTTTGCCAGAGTCATACTCCGCCACTATTCCGGTTGTATTATTAATATGACGAGTCACTTTATAACCTGCTTTTTCAAGCTCGGTTGCAATATAAGCCGCTGTTTGATGCTCTTGAAAACCAAGCTCCGGGATCTGATGCAAATGGTTATAGTGTTGTAAAACAGTAGACATTGATATCTCCTTTATCAAACAATAAACCGCATAACAATCATGGCAATTAAACCATTAACAATACTGTTTACCATGAGTAATGGCCAGTATTTTTTCGGCACATCAGCAACGCCCAGCAATCGCCCCATATATTGCAGTTGTGAGCCCATTAAGAAAATAGCGGGTGCCAAAATGGTAACATCGGTTGCGCTAAGTAAGCCTTGCGTAATTAAATTAACCGCCACACCGGTACCTGCTGAAGCGGATAACCAAGCTGTGAGTAAGACCGTAATGGCTTCGCCCGGTAGACCAAAAAGCCCCATAACCGGTGAAAAATAATCACCAATTAGCTGCATTAATCCTAAGCGTTTTAAGATTTCGGTAATAACAAAAGCCATGATGATATTGGGCATTAAGTTATTAATGGCAATATTAAAGCCTTTACGTGCGCCAATAACAAAAATATCTAATGGATTGTTGGTTTGATTTTGTGAATTACTCATTACTAAAATCCTTCTTATAAACTGAGTTTAGAACCAGACGCACTAAAATGGCACCGACAAACTTAAGTACAATCATCAGTACTAAAGGAATAAAAATGGCAACACTCATCGAAGCGAATAGGGCGGAACCGATTGAAAAATAGTTATTAATCAATCCGGCGCCCGAATATTGCCAAGCGCTGATAATTACTAAATCTTTTTTGGTGATTTGCTTGTCATCATATAATTCTTTAGTTAAAACCGCACCGGCGTCGGTACTTTGCAAATCAGTGATAAGCGCAAGCCCCGTTTTGCCCGGCACACCTAGGATAGGTTTAAGTAGAGGAGTTAATAATTTATGTGCAGCTCGAATGGTGCCATAGTGGGTAAATATTTCAAGAACGCCCAGGGCTAACATTACTGTGGGTATGAGCGAAAGGGCAAAGATAAAACCAGCTCGAGCACTGATGCCGCCTTCACCCACAAAACTATTTTTTTCCGGATGAAGCATCGTACCAAATTTACCACTTAGACTGGTAAAATCAAATGCACCTAGCCACTCTTTTCCCTCTACATTAAAAAATAGGCCGGAAAAAAACAGTATAGCCACAATAAGTGAAATATACGCTTTTATTCCGACTTTTACTTCATTGTCAGATTTTTTTGACATGCGATCTTCCTTTTACGATTATTCAATCTTTTCATTTCAATATAAAAAAATAATTACTGCACTTTTATCAACTTAATCTGTTATATTCTGTTTTATTTCTAATCAGTTATAGACAAATTAGTGTTAAATAGCGATGTTAGCTATCAAAAGTAGCAGAAATTATTTTGGGTATTTTATACTGAATTTCGTTTAAATTGAAAATGTGATCGTTTTTATACAGTTGGTTAACCTTGAAAAGGTGGCTGTTTTTCCCATAATGATTACTAATAAAACAACCAATTATATTCTGTTGGCATCATTATAATGCCGGCATTTTGATCCTTGCGTTTTTTTAAAAGTTTTACTTTCGTTTGATTGGTAAAAATAATGGCAGCAACAGTCTTAAACATTGACTTATAACAGTTTTAGCCTTGATATTTATTTTTCTTCGCTATAAAATCAGCGAGTATGTTGAAATTTGCAATAAATTTTTTGTAAAAATGTTTCAGAAACTACCTACGTTTTAGTAAAAAATTGCGTTGTTTCTCTACTTTTAAACATCACGATCTTTAGGTGGCAAATTTGTTTAATTTGCGAACCGTCTTTTTATTTTCATCCAAAGCGTTAAGGTGAAAAAAGAAAATCAAGCAAAGCGAAAAAGTAATAAATTTCAGTGAGGTAGCTATGCATAGCAGGAATAAAGAGTGGGTATACGTTATACTGACCTGCTTTTTTGAATTGAGTTGGGTTCTTGGATTTACTATCGCAACCGAATTTTGGCACTGGATCATCATTGTGCTAGTGATTATTGTCGATTTTACTTGTCTGACTAAAGCGTGTAAAACCATACCAACCGGCACTGTATATGCAATCTTTTCTGGTGTGGGGGCGATTGGATCGGTTGCGATTGATGTGCTCCTTTTCGGGCAAACATTTAATCTTCTTCAACTGTTTTTTGTATTGTTAATCATTATTGGTGTTGTGCAGTTAAAACGTACTGATAGTTAAAATGTAATGATAGTTAATAAGTAAAAATAATTAACAGGTACAAACAGTTAACACATATAAACCGTGAGTGCATTTAGATAATTAGTTTTTATAGATAGTCAAAGCGTTAAATTAGGAACTTTATTATGGGTTGGTTATTAATATTTACTGCATCGATTTTTGAGGTAGTTGGTGCTGTTGGGCTCAAACTCTATTCACAGCAAAAAAGCTTATTACGTATTGTACTGTATTGGGGCGGCTTTTTTGTTTCGTTTGCGCTCTTCTATTTTTCGTTACGTTATTTGGATTTAAGTATCGTTTACCCGGTTTGGGTCGGTCTTGGCACATCGGGTGCGGTGTTAGCCAATATGTTTTTGTTTAATGAGCCTAAAAATATTCAGCGATTAATTGGTCTGACTATTATTATTATTGGTGTGGTTGGTTTGCATCTCACCATGTGATATACCGTTATTCACATTGATGAGATTAATCAAATATCGAGATCATTTTAGATACAACATACAACCATTAAGATTCTTACCAAATTTCTGCCTTTATTATGCTGATTTGATTTATTGAATTTTCTTTATTTTCAATATCAACTTATTTTCTAATTTCAACTTTTGATTAATTGCATTGCAGTCTAAATTTATATAGAATAATCACACTGTCTTAGTGGGTTGTTAGCTCAGTCGGTAGAGCAGTTGACTCTTAATCAATTGGTCGCGGGTTCGATCCCCTCACAACCCACCATATTTCTATTTTTCCTAAATTGAGTGATTATTTAGTTTTTTATTTATCATTTTTATCACTAAAATTAATGGCGAGTCTTCATTCTTTATTTCAACTAACTTATGAGTCATATTATGAATTCATATCTATTACTTTTTTTTGCAATTATTTGTGAAGTTATTGCAACTTCTTCCTTAAAACTGTCAAATGGTTTTACTCATTTACTGTATTCAATCATTACCATTGTTGGTTATAGTGCTTCGTTTTATATTCTTTCTTTAGCCTTAAAAACCATTCCTGTTGGGATTGCTTATGCGATTTGGTCGGGGATTGGGATTATTATTATCAGTTTAATCGCTTGGATCTTTATGAAACAGTCATTAGATCTGGCGGCTTTAATTGGTATGGGCTTTATTATATTTGGTGTGGTTATTATTAACCTATTTTCTAATGTTGCAGGACATTAATTTAATTAATTAGTCTTGATAACTGACTTTGATACTCATTGAATGTGATCTGACGGGATATTTCGTTGAGGGCATAAAAAAGCCGGAATTTAACTCCGGCAAGTGCTTTCCAAAATATAATTAGGCTAGTTATAATCGATTATTTGCTTAATTTAAATTTCGTTAGCATGTTGTTTTAAGAAGCTAGCTACACCATTTGGATTAGCTTTCATACCTTGTTTGCCTTTAGTCCATTGAGCAGGACATACTTCACCGTGCTCTTCGTGGAATTGGAAAGCATCGACGATACGTAGCATTTCATCAATGTTACGGCCAATTGGTAAATCATTAATAGTTTCATGACGAACAATACCCGATTTATCAATAAAGAATGAAGCACGAAGCGCAACACCTGCTTCAGGATGTTCTACGCCATAAGCTTGCATAATGCTATGTTTAATATCGGCAACGATAGGGAATTTCACTTCGCCAATACCACCTTTTTCTTGTGGCGTGTTGCGCCATGCATTGTGCACATACTCAGAGTCCATTGATACACCAATCACTTCTACACCACGTTTTTTAAACTCTTCTAAACGATGATCAAAGGCAATAATTTCAGAAGGGCATACAAAGGTGAAATCCATTGGCCAGAAGAAAACGACAGCATATTTTCCATTAATGTGTTGAGCTAAATTAAAATTATTTACGATCTCACCAGAACCTAGAACAGCTGCAGAAGTAAAATCAGGGGCTTTACGGGTGACTAATGTCATAAAATGTCTCCTTTTCAAACAAATATCAATCTAATTGGTATGCATTATAACAATTTAACGGGGAGGTCACAGTTGTTATAAGCAATTAATTTCATAAGCACAAACTATCAAGAAAGGTATTATTGTTCGGTTTTTTTTATCGATTTTTTCGGTTTACCTTTATTTTTTGTATCGCGATGACGCAGTTTTACCTTTTTCTTGTTAGTTTCTTCGTGTTTTTTACTGATACTTTTTGATTTTGCCTTCTGCGAAGGTTTTTTCTTGGTTACTGGTTTAGGCGCACGAGTTTTTGGGCGTAAATGGTCAATAGTTCTTAATTTAATCGGTTCATTGATGTAGCGTTCGATTTTTTGTAATAACTCGTTATCGTGCGCTTCTATTAGCATGATAGCGGTGCCTTTTTTGCCGGCACGAGCTGTGCGACCTATGCGATGTAAATAGACGTCGGCTGTTTTTGGTGCATCAAAGTTGATCACATGCGTGATATCATCAATATCAATCCCTCGTGCCGCTACATCGGTTGCAACTAATACGTTAACGGTATTGTTGCTGATTCTTTTTATCGCTTCGTTACGCTTTGCTTGCACCATTTCGCCTTCTAAATAGCAGCTATGGATCCCCGCTTGATGTAGCATTGATACCAATTCATGAACACGTTCACGTTTGCGCACAAAAACAATTGTTTTTTTGAACTCTTCTTGTTTAAGTAAATGGGTTAATAGCGCCACTTTATGCGTTAAATCATCAGCGCGATAATAAAATTGTAGGATTTTTTTGCGCTCTTTGCGTGAAGGATCGGCATTGATTTCAACCGGATTATTTAATATGCGATTAGCAAAGTCATACAAGCCTTTACCTTCTAGTGTTGCAGAAAATAGTAAGGTTTGTTTGCGCCAACGTGTTTCAGCCGATATGGTTTCAACATCTTGCGAAAAGCCCATATCTAACATGCGATCAGCTTCATCTAAAATGAGCATTTCAACCGCACGACAATCAAAATTTTCTTCTTTGATATATTGCAAAAGTCGTCCGGTAGTTGCTATTACGATATCTTGATTTTTGCTAAAGATCTCTGCATGGTTCATATAAGCGACACCACCGGTTATGGTTGCGATGCTTAAATGGGTTGATTGGGTAAGTTTTTGTGCTTGCTGAGCAATTTGCATGGCAAGTTCACGGGTTGGGGTTAAGATTAAAATTCTTGGTGGCCCAGGTTTGCGACGAGGAAAATCCAATAGATGTTGCACAGCCGGGATAAGGAAAGCTAATGTTTTACCGGTACCGGTTGGGGCTGAGCCTAAAATATCTTTGCCTTCTAATGCCGCCGGAATAGTTTGCGCTTGAATGACTGTTGGGGTGATGATGTTTTGTGCTTGTAAGTTCTCCACTAAAATATCATCAAGTTGTAGATCGGAAAATGTTTGTGTTGTCATAGCTATCTTTTTATCAGAAATTTGAGAAGTATTATAGCGACAATGTTTATAACTACAATCATTATCATGTGACATATTTTGATTTGATTTAATTACCGCTTAGTAACGTTTATCTGTTGATTATGGATATCGATGAACTACTTCAACTTTTTGTCATACAGCTTTGATTTGTTATTAATGGTTAAATTTTTTGTCAAGAAGTTTCAGAAAATGTATATGTTTAAGTAGAAACTTATCATCGTTTAGAGTTTGTGATAGAATGTCCGGCAAATTTGAAGGTATAGCTTTGAACAATATTTATTGTGTTGTCTGATTAAATGCTTAACCGTTCAGTTTTATCTTTACTAGTTGGATGTTGTTGTCCAAAAATCAACGCTCTGTTTTTTACTATAACGATCTGATAAACAAAATGACTGAATATTTCACCAACGATAATTACGAAGTACAATTACAAAATAAAATTACTCAATTAACAACATTATTGTCTGATTTTAACCTTCCTCAATTGGTCGTTCATTCATCTCCAGTCAGTCATTATCGTATGCGAGCTGAGTTTAGAATATGGCATGATGGTGAAGATCTTTATCATATTATGTATGATAAAAAGACCAAAAAACGGGTGCGAATTGATACTTTCCCGATAGCGACAGTATTGATAAATCAAGCGATGCAAGCGATTTTACCGCTTTTAAAACACAATGAAACCTTACGCCATTTGCTGTTTCAAATAGATTATTTTTCAACCTTAAGTGGTCAGCTTTTAATCACACTTTTATATCATAAAAAGTTAGATGATAATTGGCTTGCGCAAGCCCAGCTTTTAAAGCAACAATTAGCCGAACAAGGTATTGAGGCTAATTTAGTCGGGCGAGCCAGTAATCAAAAAATTTGTCTTGATGTGGATTATGTTGACGAAGTTTTACCATTGCAAGATCGATCGCTGACCTATCGACAAGTTGAAAATAGCTTTACTCAACCCAATGCGGCAATCAATATCAAAATGCTCGAGTGGGCGTTAGCGGTAACTAAGAATTCAACCGGTGATTTACTGGAGTTTTATTGTGGTAATGGTAATTTTTCTATTGCGTTGGCGCAGAATTTCCGTCAGGTTTTAGCCACTGAAATTGCCAAAGCTTCGGTTTATTCAGCCCAGCATAATATTAAAGTCAATCATATAGATAATCTGAAAATTGTCCGATTGTCAGCTCAAGAATTTACCAGCGCAATTAAGAAAGAGCGTGAATTTAATCGTTTGAAAGGCATTAATCTTGATGATTATCAGTGTAATACGGTACTTGTTGATCCACCTCGTAGCGGTTTAGATGACGATACCATTACTATTCTTAAAAGCTATGACAAAATCATCTATATCTCTTGCAATCCTCAAACGCTCAAAGAGAATTTAAAACAGCTTTCACAAACGCATGATATTACCCATTTTGCGATGTTTGATCAGTTTCCCTATACTGATCATATTGAAACGGGTATTGTTCTACATAAAAAGTCGTGATATTCGTATTAAAAAAACAGAAATCTTGTTAAAATAGGCAAGATTTCAAATCTCTTTATATTTTGTTTTATTGTTTTATTAAGATAAGTGCTATTTTAGATAAAAAAAAACCCTAGATAAACTAGGGCTGCATTAAATTGCAAGGAATGGATGAAAGGAAATAAAACAATGAAACAATACTGTCTAGCCTCATGAATCATTGTGGTGCTAATATAACAAACACAAACAAACGAATTAATGACACAAACATTACAAAATAGTCATTACATTGTCATGATTGCATTTGAGTTTTTCATATATCCTATAACCCATTATGCAAATTCGATAACCTGATAAAACAACAAAGGAAATATTCAAAATGAAATTGTTAGTTGTTGAAGATGAACAAAAAACAGGAGAGTATCTTCGTCAGGGATTAGTTGAATCTGGATTTATAGTTGATCTGACTAATAACGGTCTCGATGGTTATCATCGAGCAATGACAGAAGACTATGATTTAATAATTCTCGATGTGATGCTTCCGGATATCGTCGGTTGGAAAATCGTTCAATCATTGCGAGAAGCGGGTAAAGATACTCAAATAATGTTACTAACTGCCATGGGCAGTGTTGAAGATAAAGTTAAAGGGCTAAATTTAGGTGCTGATGACTATTTAGTTAAACCTTTTTCATTTGCCGAACTATTAGCTCGGGTAAAATCACTTTTACGGCGTAATGTGCCACAAGTAAATAATTATCAATTAAGTATTGCTGATTTGGTAATGGACCTACCTAAACGAACCGTTACACGTGGCGATAAACGAATTGATTTAACCAATAAAGAGTTTTTACTATTGGAATATTTTTTACGCTATCCGGGTGAGGTATTGCCTAGATCGCTTATTGCCTCACAAGTGTGGGACATGAATTTTGATAGTGATACCAATGTTATTGATGTTGCAATTAGGCGTTTACGTAACAAAATCGATGCCGATTTTGAGCCTAAATTAATTCATACTGTCCGTGGAATGGGATATAAATTAGATGTATTGGATGAAGCAGAGTAAAATTATATCATTTCGCTTACCACTTATTGTATGCCTACTTACTTGTGGGCTACTTTACTGTTTTAGTTATCTTATCGAACGCTCTTTTGAGAAGTTTTCGATTCAACAAAATGTGACTGAATTAAATTCGGTTATTACTTCAGTTGAGCGAGAATTGACTTACTATTCTCCCGCTGATAATCGTGATGAGTTTTTCCAAAATCTGTTGTTAATTTTGACAGGTCACCATCATCTGTTTGTCTATATTTTAGATGATTCGGGAAAAATTGTTTATCGAACACGCGGCCCTAATCTGGCAATTGCTTTATCACAACGTGAATTCGAACGGATTATTGCCGAAAATAGTACCGCCATTTGGAATGTCGATAAATCATCTTACCGCATTGCTGCTTCAAGGGTTATGGTAGATGAAGGTAAACAGTTTACCACCATTGTTGCCGTTGGACGTGATTTGCAACTAGAGTTTATTTATCGCTTGCGCATTGGTTTAGGTATACTTATTGCAATTGCGTGTGTTTTGGCGTTAATTGGATCGCTAATCTCTATTTATTACACCCAAAAACCGATTAACCGATTAATTAAGAAAATTGAGCGAATTAACTTAAAAAGCCTTAATTATCGAATCTCTACCGCCTCAGTGCCGACCAAATATGTGAGTTTAGTGAAAGCATTTAATAAGATGCTCAGCCGTATGGAAGATGTATTTCATCGGCAACGTAATTTCACAGCAGATATTGCTCATGAGATGCGTACACCAATTACTAATTTAACAACCCAAACACAAATTGTTTTAAATAATGCTCGCTCTACAGAAGAGTATCGAGAGATTTTATACTCTAATTTAGAAGAGTATGAAAAAATGTCACAAATGATATCTGATATGCTGTTCTTAGCGCAGGCAGATAACCGCCAACTAGTGCCAAATCTGATCGATATTGATATTCATCAGATGTTGACGATGATGTGTGAATACTTTGAACCGTTAACCGACGAGAAAAATATCACTATTGATTTGGAAGGTCAGTGTGCTCATATTCAAGGTGATAAAATGATGTTAGGGCGAGCGATTAGTAATATTCTATCCAACGCTATTCGTTATACACCTGAAAACGAAACAATCCGAATAAGCTTGAGTCAAGTGACGCAAAAGCGAATAAAAATTATTATTTCTAACCCCGGTAAAAAGATCGACAGTCGCCATTTACCGCACCTTTTCGATCGATTTTATCGTGTGGATGAATCACGTCATCGTAGCGGTAATGATTCATCCGGAGCAGGTATTGGACTTGCGATTGTTAAATCGATTATTGAAACCCATAAAGGCTCGATTTATGTTGAATCGGACGATCAATCAACCCGCTTTGTGATTAATTTGCCAACGGCTATTTAACATCAAAATCACTAATTAATAGATTAGCTGCTGCATAAGCAGCTTTATCTTTTAATTCTTGGGGAACGTGCTCGTTACGCACTACTTCATTAAGAACTTGCATCACGGCACCTAGCGCATCATCAATATAACCGAGTTCGTTACTTCCAATTTGTGCATATTTTTGACGAATTGTTTCATGATACTGATTCATTTAACTTTATCCTTTAGTGTGTAAATTTGTCTTTCAAGCATTGATTATAAAAAGTGAGCCAATTTTTCATAAACTTGATTAGCGCTAATGCTTTGCATACTTTTATCAGCGGAAATTATGCTGTGTTGATTTTTACCGTACCCACCAATTAGCTTAGGATCGGTTTGACCAAATAAGGTGATATTGGGTCGATCTAACGCCGCTGTTAAATGGCTTAATCCAGTATCAACCGATACTACTGCTTTTGCACCTGCGATGATCGTTGCAATTTCATCTAAGGCGAGTTTTGGCAACACTTGCACATGTTGAAAACCTTTAGCCAGCCTCAGTGCACGCTGCTCTTCATGCGGCGCACCCCATGGTAGTTTAATGGTTAACCCGGTTGGTTCAATTTGTTTAATTAATTCTCGCCATGCATCTTCTGTCCAATGTTTTTCATCACGCGTGGTGGCATGGAGAAATACCAGATATTGCATAGCGTCTTCTGGTAGCACCTGAGTAAAATGACGAGCAATAGCATAATCGCCGGTATGGTTAGGGAAGGTATAATTTAAACTTTTAGCAAACAGTAACCTAACTCGCTCAATGGCATGCATCTGTTTTGGGACATGATGTTTAACATCATAAAACCAACTGGCAATAGGCTCTTTGATACTCTGACGATCTAAGCCATGTTTGATTCCACGGGCTTTACGAGTAATCAAAAAGGCACTTTTTATTAATCCTTGGGCATCGATGATACAATCATATTGTTGCTGGCGAAGTTGCTGGATAAATTGATGACGCTCTTTACGGACAGGGCGAGAAAACCAATTCTTTCGCCAGCGTCTGATTGCTACCGGTATGACGGTGTCAACCGCAAAATGCCAGCTAGGAATTTGGGCAAAATTTTCCTCAACAACCCAATCAAACGTGATATTGGGTATATGGTTTGCTGCATCGGTTAAGGCGGGTAAAGTGTGAAGCACATCACCCATTGAAGATGTTTTAACGACCAGTACACGCATAATTAATTACTCTTTTCACAGCGGACAATTAGCTTCATTAAACTTTCAAACACTTGATCGGGTTTAATATCTATCAAGCTTTGATGATATCCCTGTTCCGCATCACCTCGACGAACTCGGTGATAACCGGTAATTAACCGAATCACTTCAGCCTTATTTGACAATGGTGGCGTAAAATCCGGACTGCTTGGGCCGTACAGCGCTACAAGCGGTCTATCAAGGGCTGCGGCAACGTGCATTAATCCTGAATCATTGGTTACCACTGCTTTACAAGCAGCAATTAGATTTATGGCCTGATCTAATTGAGTCTTTCCGGCTAGGTTAATGCATTGATCGCTGTGAGTCATCTTTGCCATAATCTGTTCACCGACTTGGCGATCATTGGCCGAACCAAAAATTAACACTTTAGCATGCTGTTTAACGATCATATCAGCAAGCGTTGCATAATGATAATCCGGCCAGCGCTTGGCTGGTCCAAATTCAGCCCCAGGACAAAAACCTATCAAAGGGGCATCTTGCGGGATATCAAAAGCGGTTAACGTTTCTAAAATTTCCGGCATGGTGACATGCAGTTTAGGCCACAGTATAGGTTGAGGGATATCTTTAGCTGAGTGCATCTCTTGCTTTGGATAGGCAAGGGCAACATAGCGCTCAACCATTAACGGATAAGCTTGCTTATTTAATTTACGAAGATCGTTGAGTAATCCGTAGCGCATTTCACCTTTCCAGCCTGTGCGTTTAGGAATTTTAGCAAAATAGGGGATCAAAGCAGATTTAAATGAATTAGGTAAAACGATAGCCTGTTGGTAATGATTTTCCCGTAGCGATTTGCCTAATTGATAACGCTTAGATAAAGCAAATTCACCATGACCTAGCGGCATGGCAATAGCTTGGCTAACTTCCGGCATTTTAGCTAATAAAGCTCGGCACCATGAAGGTGCCATAACGTCAATTTCAATATCGGGGTTAAGCTGTTTTAATGTTCGATATAAACTTTGCGACATCATCATATCGCCAACCCATGAAGGACCAATAATGAGAGTTTTCATTTTTTTCCTTTTTATTGTTCATTGAGCCATTTCATATATTCGGTTGTGCCTTCGGTCACAGTTTTGAATTTTATTTGACAACCTGCTTGTCGGAATTTAGTTAAATCAGCTTGAGTAAAGGTTTGGTAACGTCCTTTTAACTGCTCAGGGAAGGGAATATATTCAATTTCGCCTGTTTGATGATAACTCATAACAGCATCTGCTACGGTTTGGAAAGATTCCGCTTGACCGGTACCGCAATTGAAAATCCCGGATACTTGATTTTTCCAGAACCATAAATTGACATCAACCACATCACCAACATAAATGAAGTCACGTTTAAAGTTATCGCTACCGGCAAATAGTTTGGGTTTTTCACCCTTTTTCAATTGCTCATTGAGATGAAAAGCCACGCTTGCCATACTGCCTTTATGCGTTTCACGCGGTCCGTAAACATTGAAATAGCGAAAACCACAAACTTGCGATGTGGCTTGCGGTAAAATCTCTCTGACATATTGATCAAATAAAAATTTAGAGTAACCATATACATTTAGTGGTTTTTCGTAGGCTCGCTCTTCAATAAAGTTATCACTACGACCGCCATAAGTTGCCGCTGATGAAGCATAAAGGAATGGGATATTGAAATCTAAACAGTAGTGTAAGAGATCTTTGGAATAGCTGTAATTATTTTCCATCATGAATTTTCCGTCCCACTCAGTGGTTGCTGAGCAAGCGCCTTGATGAAAAATAACATCGATATCAAGATTTTCATTAGAGATGATTGCAGAAATAAACTCATCTTTGTCCATGTAATCAGCGATGTCTAAATCAGCTAAGTTTGCAAATTTAGTTCCGTCAGTTAAGTCATCGACAACTAAAATATCTTTATGTCCAATACTATTTAAACCTTTAACAATATTGCTTCCAATAAAACCTGCACCGCCAGTGACAACAATCATAATTACTACCTTTAAACGAATTAAATTTAATGCCTCTATAATACCGATTTATGACAAAATTTTCGAGTGTTCATTTAGATGCATATTGTTTTTTATCCGTTTTGAGAATAATTAATTACCATTGTTTGGTAGTAAGCGGTTAATTGCTATTTTTTATATCGATTAATTCATGCTGTTAACGATGTTTATCAAAAATAGATGCAATGTAGAAAAATGGGTTGGGTAAAGAGATTGTCGTTTAAAACTCTCTCTTTTATTGAAATTACTCATTATTATGTTTTGCAGTTAATAAAATGTATCTTGCTAAACTAAGATAGGGTTCGGTTTGACAATACTGTTTTTCAAGCGCTAATAGTTGGTCAAAGTGTGTTTCAGACTTGCTTTTATTGATTAAATAATCATGAAAAACCCGGATGCCGATTTTATTTGTTATGGTAAAGTTAAGATCGGTTAACCAGGTATAAACTTCAGTTGGCTTTCTTGGAAAATCCGGCGATAAGGTCTTTTTTTTGCGTTTAGCTAAACCTGCTTGAGTATAACCAAAATTACCCAGTGTCACCGTTTTAAATAACAGTGCATCATAATTATAAAACATTAACGATAAGTAACCGTCAGCTTTTAAATGTCTCTTTAAGGCGTTAATGACAGTTATTGGCTCAGCTACCCATTCTAAAACTGCATGGCAAATCACTAGGTCAAATTGTTCATCTGTCACTTGGTCAAGCGTTTGTATGGCACTATGTATACACGTTATCGGTAAGTTTTCCGCTATCGCGGTTTGTTTTGTCTGTTCAAGCATCTGCGCTGAAATGTCACACAAGGTAATTTGATGCCCTAGTCTGGCAAGCTTACAAGCAATTTGTCCCTGCCCACCACCCGCGTCAAGGATCTTTAATGGCTTTTTAACACTACAGTCAGCTAAGATCTGTTCAAGTTCTTGCCAGACTATCGCCTCACGTATTTTACCTTTAGTTGTACCATAAATATTTTGTGCAAATTTAGCACTGATATCGTCAAAATTTCGATCTTGCTTATTCATACGTTAGTTTTGATTATTCAGCTTTTGTACTTGCGCATTGATTTGCGATAATTTTTCAGACATTAATTGATAACACTGTTCCATTAAGGCACGAGTATCGTCTTTTTGAAGGTTTTTGGTTTCAATCGGATCAAGCATCTCAACAATCACGTGTCCGTTATTTAAACGATTGAGTTTAATTGAATTGGTATCCGACACACAGATTGGCACAATAGGTACACCTGCGGCTATAGCGGCTTTAAATGCGCCTGTTTTAAAAGGTAACAATCCTCGACCTTGACTTCGAGTCCCTTCGGGAAACATCCAGATAGATATGCCTCGATTGTTGATCTCTTTTACCACTTGGCTAATGGTATCGTGTGCTTTAGATTTATTATTACGATCAATCAAAATATTACCGATTAGATAATAAAGTTGCCCAAAAAATGGGATCCATGCCAAACTCTTTTTCCCAACGGTGACGGTTTTCGGTTGAACGATGTCAGCGGCAACAATCATGTCATAATTATTTTGATGATTGGCAATAAATACACAGCTTCCCATGTTTTGGATATTGGAATATTGGCGGGTTTCAACTTTTACGCCCAAAATGGGCTTGAAAAAAAAGCTAAATAGATGCGCAAAGCGTGCAACATTTTTTGGATTACGCGGATTAAACAGGCAAAAAATAATACCTAAAACACAGATTATCACTCCTAAGATGACAACACTAATTAAGCGAAAAAGAAAAACCATAATTTACCTCATAAGTTAACTTAGCGTATTATATACGTAATCAGCATTAATATACAGTTTCCGCTACCGATAACAGCTAAAAGGACGGTTATGCCAAAATCAACAATTATTTGGGATGAAAACCAAACCGCAATTTCGACACATTTTGATGATGTCTATTTTAATACCCGTGGCGCAGTAGCCGAAACAAACTATGTTTTTGTTGAAGGAAATAATTTAGTTGAACGCTTTTTAACGCATCAGTCTGATACATTTATTGTTGGCGAAACCGGTTTTGGTTCTGGCTTGAGTTTTTTGGTACTATCCAAAGCGTTTTTAGCGTTTAAAAGACAATACCCTAATCACATTCTTCAACAATTGAAATTTTTCAGTGTAGAAAAATATCCATTATCAGCACAAGAGATGCTGCAAATGCATGAAAATGTGATAGATGATGACACGTTAGCCTTACTTGCTAAGCAGTTAAGATCTTATTTATTTCAATCTGAGCCGATTGAGGCGAATATCAGTTTAGCGATTTGTTATGATGATATTAGCGCCTATCCTGATTTCTTATCAAAATTTAATATACTTGTTGATGCATGGTTTTTTGACGGTTTTTCACCAGCAAAAAATCCTGATATGTGGTCACAACATTTATTTCAAGATTGTTTTAAATTAACCCGACCAGCGGGAACTTTTGCAACTTTTACTTCAGCAGGTTTTGTGCGCCGTAATTTAACCAATGCAGGTTTTCAAGTATTAAAGCGTAAAGGTTTTGGTATAAAACGTGAAATGTTAGTTGGCATTAAGTCTTTATAAAATATGCTATAACGATTACGGAAATTACGGTAAACTTAGCCAATATTGCGATTTTAAATAAACATTTATCATTAATGGAATATAAATTGAGCTTAATTATTAATAAATAATAAGGAGTTAAGATGAAAATATTAAATACAGTTGTATTTGTTGTTGCTATAGCATTAAGTTTGGCCGGTTGTGAGAAAAAAGATTATGAGTATTATTCAAAAAATCTCGATGCTGCTGAAGCAAAAAGAGAAGAGTGTTCCAATGGATTAAGTAAAGCTCAGTTAGAAGGGGATCGCAAAGCATATGATAAATTAATCAATGATGAACAATGCATTGCTGCAAAAAACGCAATTATCAATGATAAAAAGTTAAAGGCGCAATTGGAAAGAGAGCGTGAGGAAGCTGAGAAGCAACAAGCACTAGATGCAGCGAAGGCCATTATAGTAAAAGAAACAGAAGGACTTACTTGGCAACAAACTATAAACGAATATTTGAAGGATGATGAATGCCAAGAATTTACGTTTGGAACTAGTAGTGCTAAATGTCAAGCTTGGAAGATTATTTATGATGAAAAGGCTCAAGAGGGTAAAGATCAGTTAAAACAGTTATCATTTGATGAAATCAAGGGTGAAATGCTGTCTTTATGTAAGCTCGATTCTAGAACGAAATCTAACTGTCGTGTAGCTGAACAAGCATTAGAAGAAAAGGCTGCAACTGAATTAGCAAATGATGATCTCAAAACCATTGAAGAAAAGGAATCTATTTATTGTTCTGATGATTTGAGATTTTCATCAGTTTGTAGAAGTAGCTGGCAAAAAGCTTGGGCAAAACAAAATCAGGAAGTTGTGAAATTTTTTGTTGATAATCAAGCGGAATTTATCAGTACCTATAATGCATGCGTTGATAAAGTCGTGGCTATTGATTCTACCGTTGATGACTGGTCAAAGAGAATTGAATTAAATCAAAATATTAAAGACAGTTATCCTTGTAGCCAAATAAGAGAAGCTGCTATTAAGCGAGGAATGTCCTACACCAATTTTAAAGAGAAAATTAGTAACTAGGATTCATCTAAAACCCCATGTTTAATGGGGTTTTAGATAATAGTAAATAATTGTGATTTGCCTATGTTTTTGATTGAATGATAAAACATTTATCTTCAGTCCAACCAATCCCAAGTATACTTTCAAGATTAACTAAAATTTTATTTTTACTGAGTTAAAAATCAAATTGATAAATTAAATCCAATGTTTGAGCAAGACCCGAGGCCGCCTCTAAATATAAGCTAGGCAGAAGTCTATATCTTAAAGTAAATATTGCCAGTGAATCAAAGATTCCAACACCATATTTAAGTTGTAAATTAGGTAAAATATAACCACTTACCACAACTTTGGAGTTGTTTCCTGCGCCTTGCGTATCTAACGAAAGATTTTTAATGCCAAATGCATTACCAATATCACCGATAAACTTACCTGTTTTGGCAGTTCCGAAACCTACTAATAATGCGGTCATCATATCGTTATCACTTTGATCTGAGCTATCAAGCCCTTGTCCTCGAACCAAATAAGATAAGGCTTCTTGTTGAGACATGGACGGATCGGAAAAGACCTCAATTTTAGGATCTTCTGAAGTGCCGGTCACGCGTATTCCGGCAGTGATATTATTATTGTCCATAGAGTCGGGGTTACGGATTGCCTCAATTTCTAGCATAGCTTGATCAGTTGGGCCTGAGAAGGTAATAATACCTTTGCGGATAATCAAATCTTGCCCATAAGCATGAAAGCGACCAGTTGGAACTAATATTTCACCATGTAAATCTAAACCTTTATTGGTTTGGGTTGCAATTAAATTGCCTTTTAACGAGGCATTTAAACCAAAGGCATCGACGGTTACTTTATCGCCAATGTTGATTTCAAGATGACTATTTATTTTCATACCAAATTTTTGTGGTTCGATTTGCTTATAGTTTTTATCCAGCATGACTTCATCCGGTGAAACATCAATACTTGACGGTGGCAGTGATTCAACCGTGATTTTTCCTTTAGGAATGGTCACCTTTCCTAGTAAAGTTAACTCGTCTTGATTAGCATTGATTTTTATATCTGGTATGACAGTCATTACAATCATTGGCGGTACGGTCACTTCCATAGCCGCGCCGTTGACAACTAAGCTTGCTTGCCATTTATTCAAAGTGTTCCAACTGGCTTGACCATTAAGATTAATGTTACCTGCTTTTGTGGTTAAGTGACCTTTTAAGGTTGATGATTTGCCGTTAAAGTCGATATCAACAATAGCGGATTTAACATCGACAGGTAGTTGGCTGGATTTGATTTCGATATGTTTTAAGTTAATTCCACCATTTAAGTAAGGATCATTAAGTGTTCCGGAAAATTTAACAACGCCATTAATGGCACCTTTGGCATAATCATTTTTATCAAGTAGCGGGTTTATAATCGCCAGAGCCAAATTATTAATCGCTAATTGACCACTAAGCCTTTTTTGTTGCATCGGGTCGCTAATGGTGAGATCACCACTGATTTTACCTAGTTGATTTAACCCAAAATTCCAATCGACTTTCGCTTGTTGTTCATTAAATTCAGCATTGATGTTAAACAGATTAAAAGGGATAGGTAGTGCTTGATTGGTAATCATCTGCTTAACAAAAACTTTATTGCTGTTGATGTTGGCTTTGATATTCGGTATGGAACTACTGTTGTTAAAATTAATTTTTACCGTGCCATTGATATAGCCTTCTAATTTGGTTTCACCGTCATTCGGGATGGGTAATCGAGTTAAGTCGATATCTTTAAGAGTAATACTTGTATCGGTGTTAGGGGCGATGATTAATGGTTTATCCAGACAGATTGTTGAATTGTTGTTTCGCCAACAATGCGCGCCAATTGTAGGTACCTGTTTAGTTAAATCATAAGATAGCGGTAATGTATGGGTTAAATGCCACTGGTTGTTATCGCCTAACTTTAATAAAGCCTGTGGTAGATCGCCTGTCCATTTAGTGCGTTCATGATTAATTTGACCGGTTAATGAGGTGGAAAATGATGCTGGCGTTCCGTTAAGATCAACCGTTAATGTGTGCCGGCTTTCATTCCCTGAAAGTTCGATAGTGGCTTTTTTGATCGTTTCATTGGCGAGTTCAATGCCTTGTCCCAGTAGTTTTATCTCACCACTAATCTGATTTTGATATTGTACTTTACCGATAAGGTTAGCTTTAGCAACAGATAGATTATTTAAACTTAAGCTATTAACATTTAAGTTGGTCGTAATCATTGGCGCAGTGGCGGTACCACTCATTTTTATGTTGCCTTCGATTGAGCCGTTGATATCATCTACCAAAAGCGATAATGACGCCAAATTCAGTTTAGCATTTAAATTGCCTTTATCTGATGAGCCATCGATATTGATCTGATTTTTGCCCCAATTTATTGCTAAATTGTTGGCAGATATGGCATTATTTGAGTTGGCAAAAATATCACCACTAGCGGTGAAAGGCGCTTGTTTAATACTGCCTTTTAATTGCAATTGTGGCAGATTTAATTGCCATGTATCACCGGCTAACATACCGTTGGTTTTAACTTGACCGGCAATGCGAATAGGGTAGGTCGGGTATTGTTTGGTTAAATCAACATTATTTATTTGGACATTTGCATCCCATTTCAACGCCTGTTGCCAATCAATCTGACCAGATGCAGTAACTTCACCTTGTGGCAATTTAATATTCGCATGATCGAAGGTAGCGGATTGATTAGTACCATTACCGGCAATATCAAAACTTGTGTCGGGTAGGTTTTCACCTTCGACAGCGGCTTTAGCTGCTAAAGTATATTGTTGGACATTGCCGTCAATGCCAAAATCAAACTGATTTAATTGATATTGTGCTTTACCTTCAATTGGCCACTGAATATGATTACCGGTTACTTTAGCCATCACCGGTAAATATTTCTCAATAAAATTGATATGGCCATTTAATTTAATTTGATTCAAGCCTTCTATTTGTGTATTGGTATCGAGTTGGCCAAGTAAATGACCGGCAATCTGACTGTTTAAATGATTTTGTTCTGTATCAGCTTTGATTAATGCTTTAAGTGGCCAATCATCGCCAAGTGTTATATCGCCGGTGATAAATGCATGCCCATTAGCATAAGGCGTTAAGACATCGGTATCGACCTTTTTGACCATGATATGGTTGTCAACCATATCCGTTTGAATGGTGACGTTATTAAAACGGTAATCTTGCCCACCGATATGCAGTAACCAGTTGTTCCCGCTTAAGCTCATAACATTAAAATCTAATGGAATACTGACTTGAGGTAGTGAACTAATTAACGGCTGGTTAAATATTTGATTAATTTGTTCGTTAAGTGGTAATGCATTTTGCTGCGATAGCGTTGCAGGGGGGAATGCCGGATTATCGGCAAAGACTGCACTTAAATCTTTTGCTACGGAAGGAAATACATAGATTTTTTCATTTACCCATCTGCCATTACCGGTAAAATCTGACATGCCAAACTGCATATCATTTACATTGACTTTGATATTGGTTAAATGGGTTTTTTTAAGCTCTATTGGTAAAGGTGTTTTGATAATTTCACGCTTTTCCGGAATAGGTTCATCGGGTGATAATTCAAGTTTATCGGTGTCTATCGATACCGTTACGTCACTTGCGTTAAATTGATCGACACATATCTTAGTTTGCAGTAAACATAAACCGGATAATTTAAACGTTGCATCATCGACGTTAACATAGATACCCGGTAGTTCAAGGGTTAAACCTTTGATATGCAGATCATGAAATGTTCCTTCAATTTGCGCTATTTTAAGCTCCGGAAGGAATTTATTTAGCACAAACGTTGTCAGCTTTACCCCTAAACTGGTGTAAATGATTGAAATAATGAAGGTAATAAGAAAAACAAAAATGGAGAGTAGAATAATACTACGTTTTTTCCATTTGCGTCTTTTTCTTATTTTGTTAGCTTTCTTTACTCTTATTGGATTTTTAGCCATATTATAATTCACTTCCTAAACCAATATAAAGATGTATTGAGCCAGTGTCTTTTCTATTCAATGGTGTTGCTAAATCGACTTTTATTGGGCCAACAGGGGAAGCCCAGCGGACGCCAACACCAGTACCGGTATAAAATTTCGCTTTATCGACTTTATCGATCGCTTCACCGGTATCAATGAACATCGCTCCCCACCATGCGCCGGTAAAATTGTATTGGTATTCGGCTGAGCCAGTGATGAGCTTAGATGCCCCTTTTAATTTGCCTTTCTTGTCTTCAGGAGAAATGGATTGGTAACTATAGCCACGAATACTGCGATCACCACCAGCAAAGAATCTAAATGAAGGTGGTACTCTATCAAAATTGCTAGCTTGTATTATGCCAAAGTTACCTCTTGCAATAAATCGATGTGATTGTTTTAAGGATCGAATCCAAGTTTGTTGGGCTTGAAATCGAACTAAATTAATATCTGAGCCAAGTGACTCGGATGCTAATTCGATAGAATAACGTTGGGAATCTCCCCACATTGCTAATAAATTACCGTCTGTACGGATGCGCGAAATACTGAGGGAAGGGTAATAAAGAAATGTTCTAAAACTTGAGTCACCTTGTGTAAAATCGTCTCTTAATAGATTAAAACCCAAGGCGGTTTGCCAACCTTTGAAATTATCCCAGTTTCGCAGTGCTCCAAAAGTGTAGGAGCGTGAGTAGGTGTCATTATTATCAATCTTTTTATATCCACCTTGAATTGTATAATACTGTTCAAGCGGCGATTTTTTAAGTGGAATTTTATAACTCATGGTAATGAGTTGTTCCGGGGATGAAAGTGATAGATTGCTTTGAAAACTTTGCCCTCTACTATTTATCCAAGGTTTATTCCAACCAATTTTTCCATGTACGCCATTGTCGGTTGAAAATCCAAGACCTAAATCCATTGAATTTTTTTTGCGTGGTGTGGTGACAACATCAATGGGTAGGGCTTTATCAGCCGTAAGATGTGGAAAATCCGGAGATACTACCACTGAGTTAAACCAGTTGGTTGATGCCAGACGTCGATTCAACAAAGATAATTGCTCAGCAGTATATGCTTCGCCTTCTTTAAATGGGACGATGTTATCTAAATAATCTTTTCGAATTTTGGCATCATGAAAATTAACTTTACCAAATTTGTAACGCTGTCCGGTGTTGAAATCAATATTCCAGAATGCTTGATGATACATATCGGCAACAGCTAATTGATGTTTGGTCATATCGGCATCAAAATAGCCTTTTTTAAGTGATATACTTTGTAAACTTTTTTTGAACGATTCATAAACACCGTGATTTAATGTATCGCCAATTTTAGGTAAGTCTTGTGATAATAAAGCTTGAAAATCGGCATCATTTTGTCCTTCACCGGTAATGTTTACATTGAGTTTTTCAATCTTAACCGGCTCACCGGGTGAGACGTGCACAACTAATACTTTAGGATCCTGATTATCATATCGAAAAGTTGGCGAATAATAACCTAAAGCTCGTAACGCTTTTTTGGTTTCACTTTCAAAATAACGTTTGAAATTAGGAGTATTATCGATTTTATCTGGGGTAATTAATGAAATGCGAGCATCAACATTATCTTCAAGTTCGCCGGATAATCCTTTGATAGATAACTTCATATCAGCATAACTTGATGCTGTGGTTATCGCTAAAAGTAAACACAATGAACCGGACAATCGTGACACAGGCACCTCGATAATTTTAAGATTCAAGTAATGTTACATGACCAATATAAGGTAAATGACGGTAGTGTTGCGCGTAATCAATGCCATAACCAACTACAAACTCATCTGGAATAGAAAAGCCGATATATTTAACCGGTACAGAAACCTCACGGCGTGACGGCTTATCTAATAGCGTACAAATTTCAATGCTGCGTGGGTGACGTAACTTTAATATCGCCAGCACTTTACTTAAAGTATTACCTGTATCAATAATATCTTCAACAATTAACACATCTTTATCACGAATATCTTCATCTAAATCTTTTAATATTTTGACATCTCGATTACTGATTACCGCATTGCCATAGCTCGAGGCTGTCATAAAATCGACTTCGTGACCGACAGTGATTGCTCGGCTAAGATCGGCCATAAAAATAAATGACCCACGTAGTAAGCCAACTAAAATAAGTTCATTTTGACTATGCGCATAATCTTGACTAATTTGCTGACCTAGTTCGATGATGCGTTTTTGTATATCTTCCGCTGATATCATCATTTCCAATGTGTGTTTCTTCATTACTAATAACTCAAGTTGATATTTTAAAATTAGGTATGATTTTAACAATTTTACCTGATAAAAAGAATAAGTAAGCTTATTTAATTAATGTCGATTAGAAAATCATCTTTAGACTTCCTACTTAAACGTATACTTAATCTGAAACTTTTTTACAATCTATTTTAAGTAACTTCTTTTGTTGCCGACGCTTTTTGAAAAAATTACTTAGCAATGTGCTACACTCTTGTGCCAACACACCACCTGTTACCTGAGCAAAATGGTTAATACCTTCGTGTGATAAAATGTTAGTGAAGGAGCCAGCAGCCCCCGTTTTCAAGTCACTCGCACCATATACTACCCGTTTAATACGGCTATGGATAATGGCACCAGCACACATAATACAAGGCTCAAGCGTGACATAAAGTGTCGTATTGACCAGACGGTAATTTTTTAAAAACTCGCCGGCTTGTGCAATAGCAATCATTTCTGCATGTGCAGTAGGGTTGTGCTTTGAAATGGGTTGATTAAAACCTTCACCAATAATTTGATTATTCTCATCAACAATCACTGCACCGACAGGGATCTCTCCAATAGATTCGGCATGATTAGCAAGCTTGATTGCGTGTTGCATCCAGTACTCATCAGACATGGCTTAATATTATAAATTATTTAAATTAAGTACGTCACGCATGTCATATAAGCCAACCGGTTGCTTGGCAAGCCATAATGCCGCTCGAACAGCGCCATTAGAAAATGTCATCCGGCTCGAAGCTTTATGGGTGATTTCGACACGTTCACCGATATCGGCAAAAATGGCTGTATGTTCACCAACAATGTCACCTGCTCGAATTGTTGCAAATCCAATGGCGCCTTTAGGTCTTTCACCGGTATGTCCTTGACGGCAATAGACTGCACGATCTTTTAAATCAAAATTTAATGCTTCAGCAATCGATTCCCCCATAGCAAGCGCTGTTCCTGAAGGTGCATCGACTTTGTGTCTATGGTGTGCTTCAACAATTTCGATATCACTGTAATCGCCCATAATTTTTGCGGCTTTTTCAAGCAGTTTTAAGACTAAATTGACGCCGACACTAAAGTTTGCCGCAAAAACGATCCCAATTTTTTTTGACGCTGCAACAATTGCTTGTTTTCCTGCATCATCAAAACCGGTCGTACCGATAATCATCATTTTTTTATTTTCAATACAAAATGCTAAGTGTGCAAGCGTGCCTTCCGGACGAGTAAAATCGATTAATACATCAAACTGGTCTTTTGCTTGTTCAAGTTCATCAGTAATCGTTATGCCACAAACGCCAACACCGGCAAGTTCTCCTGCATCACTTCCTATTAGTGAAGAACCTTTGCGTTCAAATGCAGCACCTAATTCCACTCCGGCTATTTGGGAGACTGACTGGATAAGCTGGCGCCCCATTTTGCCACCTGCACCCGCAATGGCGATTCGAATCATGTTTGTTGACATATCTCTTTCCTTACACTTTTATCATTGTCGAAAAGCAGTAATTATAGCTGAAATTAGCCGAGTTATACACTGCGTAAGTTTAAATTGATATACTTTTAATCGTTTAACTGTATTAAATATGGCGTATTTTTGCTCAATGTTGCTGGTATTTTTAGTCGGTTAACTTTAGGCTATTTATCTCAACTGCTGGAAAAAAATATTTTATTTATTATCTATTAAAGCTAAAAGGCTAGCTTTTATGGCATCAGTGCTGATTAAATTAAATGGTAATCGTTACGCTGGTATATTAAGTGGTTTAGTACGGGCATTGTCACTTTCTGAGTCAGTTGCTGCTATGTTTTAAGGGATAAAAATTCTTGTTTTGCTTGTTGTGTTAGCGTTTTGGGTCATCAAATTGGGGCAATAAATGAATATTGATTAACAGGATTGGCTTATAATAATTGGTGTCGCTGTTTTTTATTTTTTATATGGTATGTTTTCTATGACTAATTGCTGTGAATAATGCTTATTTGCTTGCTTAACGGCAGATGCTTATAAAGTTGGACGCAGTAATGCGCCCAATTTTTTTTAAAGCACTTTCAATAATTCAACATCGAAAATTAATGTGCTATATGGCGCAATAGATGCACCCGCACCTTGGGCGCCGTAAGCTAATTCTTGCGGAATATATAATCGCCATTTTGATCCCTCTGGCATAAGTTGTAATGCTTCAACCCACCCTTGAATAACGCCATTAACCGGGAATTCAGCTGGTTGTCCACGTTGGACTGAGCTGTCAAATACAGTGCCGTCAATTAACTGTCCGGTATAATGGACTTGCACGCGATCGGTTGCTTTCGGTATTGCGCCACTACCTTCGGTAATAATTTCATATTGTAAACCTGATTCAGTGGACTTAACGCCTGCTTTTTTCAGATTCTCAGCTAGAAAATCTTTACCCGCTTGTGCATTTTTTTCCGCTTGTTGCGCTTTTTCTTTAGCAGCTTGCTCATGAATATGACGCAATGCATCATGTAATTCTTGTAATGGTAATGCTGGTTGATTTCCTGCCAAAACATCTTGCATCGCTAATTTTAATGCATCTAAATCCAGATTTTTTAAACCGGATTCTTTTAATTGTTGCCCAATTTGAAGCCCGATAGCATAACTTGCTTTTTGCTCAATCGATTCTAATTTCATTTTTTACCTTTTTAAAAGTTGAATTGTGGTGTTTATCAATAATAAGCTATTAAAGTGTTTGATGCGAGTTTAATTGTCAAGTCATCATGATTATTTCCAGGCTGGAATTACTTTACGATTACATAATTATGAAAGAATTTATTATTTTGGCTAGCGCTTAGCTAAAATATCGGCGATAATATGGCTATATTTTATTTTAGATGGATTATGTTAGATGCCGTTTCGTAAATTTACCGCACTTGCAATTGTCACTAGTATATTTTTAACTGGTTGTTCTGTGGTTGATCGTTGGGTATATCGCCCGGATATTAACCAAGGTAATTATGTAACTAAAGAAGCCATTGATTTATTACAAGTTGGTCAGTCTAAAGATCAAGTTGTTTTTATAATGGGATCACCAATGTTAACTTCAGTTTTTGGGGATAATATTTGGTACTATGTTTTCCGTCAACAACCACAACATGGCGAATTAAGTCAAATTACTTATTCTATTTATTTCGACCAAATGGGTATCGTAACTGATATTAAAACATCAGCTTTAGAGGGTTCTCAAACTCTTGAAGAGATGAATAGACAAGGTATTTCCGACCCTATTGAAACTAAGTCGGATGATTATAACGAGTCTTTGCCGCCAAGTAGCGCCGAATCTGAATAAAACTCGTTCTATAACGAGTTGTTTAATTATTGATGAATCAACACGTTCATCAATAATTAAACAGCAATTTAAATCCTAATCCCTAAACATAAATTTCGAAAACCATTTAAAAGTATTGAAGCTAATCGAACAAAGCCATAAATTAGAGCGAAATTAGCACAATATCAGTTAGAATGTTTTGATCACCTTTGTAATCATTTTATGCCGAAAGTAGCACCACAATGCCCCAATACAATCTCACTGGGACTACAACAGTAAATCCAACAGGGAGTAAACGAATGTTCATATCGAACAGTTGAAAGGCTTCAGGTTTTACACACCAAATAACATCATCAATTTAAAAATCCACGCTAACAATATTTATCAGCAAATAAATTTCTGTGTTCGGTAATCTGCGCCACTTCCTCAATTGAAAAACTTTTCTCAAGTAATTGCCTGGCATCTTCTTGTCATAGATCGTGATATCTTTAATTAGCTTTTCCTAAACTGTTTCAGACACGTTGAAAGCCAGCAGTAATTGAGCTAGAAATAAACGGAAATATAAATTTTTGATTTTTTAGTTGTGATTGCAGAATAGTCCATGCTTCACCGAGCAAACGAACAAGCATATAATTGCCCTCTTTTTCTATGATATAATGAGCCATAGCTTTAAACCAAAATTATTTTTGTCCTATCGTCATGGGATCCGGTGTGGGATCCTGATAATGAAAAAATATAACAAAATGCGATAAAATAACCCAAATTAATATTATTTAAAAATCAATCAAAACAGCATAAAACACTGGTGTATCAATGAATTCAACCTTAAATAAATTTTCTATAGCCCCAATGCTCGATTTAACTGATAAGCATTGTCGATATTTTCATCGAATCTTAACGAAACAAACTTTGCTTTACACTGAAATGGTGACCACAGGTGCGATTTTGTTTGGTAAAGGTGATTATTTAGAGTTTAATTCTCAGGAACATCCAGTCTGTTTACAATTAGGTGGGAGCGATCCAAAAGCGCTGGCAAAATGTGCTAAATTAGCTGAGCAACGTGGTTATGATGAAATCAATTTAAACGTTGGATGTCCTTCAGATCGCGTGCAAAATGGTATGTTTGGTGCTTGTTTAATGGCTAAGCCAAAATTGGTTGCTGATTGCGTAGCGGCAATGCAAGCACAAGTTGATATCCCAGTCTCAGTTAAAACCCGAATCGGTATCGATGAATTAGACAGTTATGGTTTTTTATGTCAATTTATTGAACAAGTATCGAGTTACACCAATACTTTTATTGTACATGCCCGCAAAGCTTGGTTGTCAGGGTTAAGCCCAAAAGAAAATCGTGAAGTGCCACCACTCGATTATGAGCGTGTTTATCAGCTTAAACGAGATTATCCTCATTTAACTATCGCCATTAATGGTGGAATCAAAACGATTGATGAAATAAAACAGCACTTAAATTATGTTGACGGGGTAATGATAGGGCGAGAAGCATATCAAAATCCTCTTTTACTAACCCAAATAGACTCGCAAATTTTCGGCCTACAAACGCCAATTATTGACGCTAAATCAGCCATTTTAGCTCTTTATCCATATATTGAAAAACAGCTTCTACAAGGCGCTCAGTTAAATCATATTATGCGTCATACATTAGGCATATTTAATGGAAGGAAAGGCGCAAAACAATGGCGGCGTTATCTTAGCGAAAATGCGCACAAAAAGGGTGCCGGATTAGAAATTGTTGAACAGGCTTTAACTTTTATCCAATAAAAGATTTTTTAAATGTTCTAATTTCAGTGCGTAATTGCGCGCTGATTACGAATCGGTATATACTATCGGGCAATTTTCATTATGGTTTTGATACTGTGCGTTTAAATTCAAGTCAACAACAAGCGGTTGAATATGTTTCCGGGCCTTGTCTGGTTTTAGCCGGTGCAGGCTCTGGAAAAACTCGGGTTATCATTAATAAAATAGCTTATCTGATTCGTGTAAAAGAGTATTTGCCTCGTCAAATTGCTGCGGTAACTTTTACCAACAAAGCTGCTCGAGAAATGAAAGAGCGTATTAGCCATTCTTTAAGTAAACAAGAAGCAAGAGGGCTAAAAATATCGACATTTCATACGTTAGGTCTTGATATCGTTCGTCGTGAATATAAACATCTTGGTATAAAAGCTAACTTTTCGTTATTTGATGATCATGACCAAACTGCATTGCTCACTGAGCTTACTCAGCAATGGTTAGAAGGTGATAAAGATCTTATCAATCAATTGCGTTCAACAATTTCAAATTGGAAAAATGATATTGTTGATGCAACTGTTGCTATGGCAAGAGCACAGACCAATAAAGAAAAATTGTTTGCTCACTGTTATCAACTCTATGAAAAACAATTGAAAGCTTGTAGTATTCTTGATTTTGATGATCTCATTTTACTCCCAACTTTGCTATTAAAAAATAATGAAGAGGTACGGGATAAATGGCAAACCCGAATTCGGTATTTATTGGTCGATGAATATCAAGATACGAATACCAGCCAGTATGAATTTATAAAGTTATTAGTCGGTGATCGCGCTAAGTTTACTGTGGTTGGAGATGATGATCAGTCTATCTATTCTTGGCGAGGTGCTCGTCCTAAAAATTTAGTCTTACTTAAGCAAGATTTTCCCACTCTTGAAGTCATTAAGTTAGAGCAGAATTATCGTTCTTCAGGCCGTATATTAAAAGTTGCCAATATTCTTATCGAAAACAATCACCATATTTTTGAAAAAAAACTTTTTTCAGAATTAGGATATGGTGAAGCGCTCAAAGTAATTTCTGCCGATAATGAAGAACATGAAGCTGAAAAAGTCGTAAATGATTTGATTGGCCATCGCTTTGCCAATAATAGTCAATTTGGGCAATATGCGATTCTTTATCGCGGTAATCATCAAGCTCGATTAATTGAAAAAATGTTGATGCAGTATCGCATTCCTTACCGAATATCGGGAGGGACTTCGTTTTTTGCTCGAACTGAAATTAAAGATATCATGGCTTATCTACGTTTATTAACCAACCCCGACGATGATAATGCTTTTATCCGTATCATTAATACCCCTAAACGTGAAATTGGTCCGGTCACAATTCAAAAGCTTGGCGAGTGGGCAAATCATCGGGCAGTGAGTTTATATCAAGCAAGTCATGATATGGGACTGACAGAGTTATTATCTGGTAAACGCATGGAGTCATTACAACAGTTTATTCAGTGGTTTGACAGTTTAATTCGAAAATCACAATCAGAACCAATGGAAGCTATCCATGAGCTGTTGCATGGTATTCACTATGAAAGTTGGATCTATGAAACATCTGCTTCACCCACAGCAGGTCAAATGCGTATGCGAAACGTGGAACAGCTTGTTAGCTGGTTGAATGATATGCTAAATGGTGACGATCTTGATGAAGGAATGACTTTGGAGCAAGCCGTTGCCAGATTCACGTTACGTGATATGTTGGAACGAAATGAAACGGAAGAAGAGCTTGATCAAGTGCAATTAATGACCTTGCATGCCTCAAAAGGTTTAGAGTTTCCCTATGTTTATTTGGTGGGAATGTCTGAAGGGGTGTTACCTCATCAAACGAGCATCGATGAAGATAATATAGAAGAAGAGCGCCGCCTTGCTTATGTTGGTATTACACGTGCACAACAAGAGCTCACTTTTTCATTTAGTCGCCAACGTAAACAATTTGGCGAAACGGTATATGTTGAACCAAGCCGTTTTTTATTGGAGCTTCCACAAGATGATTTAGAGTGGCAAGATCAACGAAATGAACTATCACCAGAAAAGAAAATGCAACAAGGGCAAAGCAGACTCGCCATGTTAAAAGCGCAAATTGCCAATGCGAAGTAATTAAATTTTACTGGTTATAACAAATATTATCGATTAATGGGTATATAAAAATATATTATAAATATCCGAAAAGCACTTTGTTCAAAGTAGCTACAATCGTGAAAATATAATTTATTGTGTAATAAAAAATAAATTGATGATATTTTGTATGTTTAACCAGATAAACGATTAAAAATCATTGACGGATCGAAATAGCTTTATATAATACTCTGCGTCTAATCAACAAATCATATCTTTGTCTCCTTAGCTCAGCTGGATAGAGCAACGGCCTTCTAAGCCGTAGGTCACAGGTTCGAATCCTGTAGGGGACGCCATTTCATCAACGACGTGTTACGACCGATAACGAAAAAAGTCTCTCCAGTCTGGATTTTTAGAGTTTTTTACCCGACCTAGTACAATCTTAAACGGTAGATAACGACAACCTGCAAACGGTATATATATGGTATATTTCAATGCTGTAAATAAAACCAGGTCGAAATTATTTTCATTGAATGTGGTTTTCGTTGCGTTGGTGGCTACCGCTGTGTTGTATAGAAAAAAATTAATCGGTGCCTTTCATAATGCAATCGACAAAGCTAAAGAGTTGGCTACAAAAAAAGATGCGCTGTTCAAAATATCGCAAAAGGAGCTTAAGCAAACTGAACTTTATAAACGAGAAATGAGCAAAACAGGGTTGGTGTTTGATAGTATCAAAACAAAAATTTTGGGAATATCGATTGAGCATAATGAAGATTTATACGTTACAAACTGGCACAGCAAACTAGTTTGCGTCGGCGGAATGTTTGAAAAAGTATGATCAATTTGTTATTTTGTCATTTTTAATGGATGAGGAATAATAAATGAAAAAAATACTAATAGGCTTAATATCTGTTGCATTACTGTCGGGTTGTAAGGTTGAGCTAGCACCAACCGTAAATTTAAGCGATGTCAATAGCGAAACCGCTAAAACAATTCAGTCGAAACTTGTTGTTGAAGTTATGTCTTGCGCAGATTATAAAGACTCAAGAAAGGAATCATCTGATGTAACAGATGCAAAAGAAGCAATTTCAAATATTTTTACCGACGCAAAATATATAGAATGCTATCGTGAAAAAATGGACTCGAAAGCATTATTTGAAATTCCTATAACTGTCGGCGGTAAAGATGAAACTGGGGATATACAAATACGAAACGGAGGATTTGGTGGAGGAATGATTGTATTGCTTTCTGACAATCTTAGAAGCAAAATTCAACAAGAACAAAAAAATTCTTTTTCTAAATTTGAACCTTCTGTTCAAATAACAGTCATAAATGATTTAGACAAAAACCAGGATATTGTGGTGCATGGTGTTTTGGCTGATGCTAAATATTATCTTCCGTATTCTTGGTATCAGTTAGTAGCTGGTGAAGCTCAGACATTTAAACTTTCTGATGTTTCTGTATTAGCGATAACTAAACACGGTGGTGCGCTAGTTTATGAAGATTATGACAAGCGATATCAAATAAAGAAAGAATAAAATATTTAACATAAGCAAGGAAGTTGCGGCTGATTGTAACGCAAAATTCTTTATGCCCCGCTTCAATAATGAAGACGGGGCAAATAATTAAACATAATTAACGCGCTCTATTTTGTGCTGCTAATTCATTAATAGCTGCTTCAGCCAAAAAATTACTCAGATCTTTATAAAAAGAGTTTAGTGCTTTAAATGCGTTATCTATTCTATCAATAAGAATATTTGGCAATGTAATATTGAATCTTTTTTGTTTACTAACAAATGATGACAAATCAACATCAATAATGACCCACGTATCGCAATGAGCATACTCATCGTTATTTGTATACGAACATGATCGTTATGAATATCTATGACATCATAATCGTCTGATTCAATCATATCTTGCACAGTCAACAAGATAGCTTCTGTTGCCATTGCTGGGATATCGCTTTCTTTGTCGGCGGCAGAATAACAACTATATTTATCATCACATAACGCAGGCACAACAATGCCGTAAGCTGGATCGCTATCGTTCGGTGTTTGAATGCCAAGCGTAAAAAAATACCTCAAAGGGTGGCGGGTTATAAAGCCCCGCCGATTTTTTGATTGTTCTTACTGGGCTAATCGGTCAATTCGATTTTGGATGAGGCACCGGAAATATTTTATTAGTTATTGGTGAGTAAAATATATGATGACTACCTCTAACTCGTTTCAGAACACATCCTGCATTTATAAGTTCTTTTATTAGGTCAGTTGGTTTCATGTTTACCTCCTAACCTAAAAATCACTATATACATATATACACATGAGTCAACATTTTTATTGATTAGGTAAATTATGACAGATTTACTATTTTAAGCAGTTTAAAACTAAATAAAGCTCGCACAATCAAATGGTTATACAGCTTTACCTGCTCACTCATTTAACGCTGTTATTTTAGGTGTAGCTGATAAAAATAGCGTAAGTTATTACTAAAAAGAAAATTGGTGGATGTGGGTTATATGGTCAAATTGAATCCTCGTATTTATTAAATGGTATACCGCGTAGAGTTTATTTCGATAGACCAAAAAAGGTCGATATCTACGTCTCAATGGTAATTGGTCGTTATAAATCATTTAACGATATCAATACTGAGCAAATCAAAAGCAACCTTAAAAATCTTGATTTTGACATCGGCGAAAATGTTTATTCATCACGCATTATCTCAAGCATTAACCTAGTTGACGGGTTTTATATTAAAGAACTCACGGTTAATGGCTCAAATATAGCAAATATCGATCATCGAGAATATGCACAGATAAACAATGTTGAGGTGCTAATTGAGTAGGGAAAAATTCATTATTTGGCAGTATAGATCAAAGCCAAAGGCTTTAGGCACTATTAAAGCTATCTACGAAGAAACCGACCAAACATTTAGAAACATTATTCAAGTGGCGGATATTCTCAATATTGATGATACAACAGGCTAAGAATTGGATTTAGTGAGTCGCCCTGTTGGTGTATTTCGTGTTTTACCAATAGCTATTGCCAAAGAGTATTTTGGTTGGAAGACGATACTGCGCTTTCATTTAATATTGTTTAGAAATTCAGATCCGATTGAAACATATTATCGATAGATGTGATTATAAATTAATAGTTAAAAACTTAGAGTAAGCAAAATTATAAGATTATCTTATCGGGAGTAATATTAATGGAAAATCGACAGTATTCTGATCATCACGATATTTCATTTAGTTTTGCTCTGAGTTTAGTTAATGATTCTAAATCGTTAGTTTAGAAATGTTATTAGAATAATTAATAAAATTTAAATATTAATAAATCACCTATAGTGCTTTTTATTTCTTAAACCCTTTAAATATATTCCATTTCCGAAACTTAATTATAATTGTTAAACATACATTGATTGTTCTCATCATTAATGTTCCATATTTATTTATATTATTAATAATCTCAAAAATTATTTTTTTAATTAAGTCAAAAAACATGAATTAAAGTTAATTTAATGTTGATTATTTGTGTTCAAAAATATATTTTATCAATATGCTATTTAGTATATAAACTTTTTTTAGTTTGAAAAATAATTATAATAAATACTAATGGCTTTTCTATTTTATTTTTATGGAATATGCTTTGTAGGGAATACACGGATGTCTTTTTCTAAACAATCTTTACTTGATATTGTTTCAAGTGGCCTTGATGCACTTAACAATAATACTACAGCTCAAAATCGTTACATTCTTAAACTAGAGCAATCCAACGAGTTAGATAATATCTCAATCTATTCAGTTGATTTACAAGAACAGCTTGATAAACCGTGGCGATATACCATTATTTTTACTTCAGCAAATCGATCTTTATCAATCGATGCCATTTTAAAGCAGCCGGCTTCGTTTTCATTTTTACAGGCGCCAATGGATGCGTTAATTGCTGGTATTAGTTTATTGAGTAAACCACCTTCAGTTCGAACAGTTCATGGAATTGTAACGGAGTTTAGTTTGCTGTCAGTCAGTAAAGATGAAGCCCGATATCAAATAGTCTTACAACCTAAATTTGCGTTACTAAAAAACAATATTGGTAGTGCTATTTATCAGAATCAAAATGTTGTTAGTGTGGTGGAGTCAATCTTACGCCAACATGGTTTTACAGGTATAGACTACCGCTTAGAACTAAAGCAAAATTATCCGACAAGAGAACTAATAACACAGTGGAAAGAAAGTGATTTAAATTTTATATTGCGATTACTGGCCGATGTCGGGATTTGGCTTCGCTTTGAAACCCATGAAGAACATAATTGTGATGTTATTGTACTAGGGGATGAGCAAAATGGCTTTACCAAACATGGCACCATTACCCACAAAACACCAAGTGGAATGGAAGACAGTAGTTGTGACAGCATATGGGCACTAGAACAAAGCACCTTCTTAGCATTGCAAACCGTGACAGTTAATGATTACAACTATCGCCAGGCAAAAGATGACATGCTATCTTCGGCTAATACGGTAGTTAATTCATCCACGACATACGGCAATGATTACCGATACGATGAACATTATAAAAACCAACAACAAGACCAAAATGAAAATTTCGTAGAAAGTGGCAATTGGTATGCCAAAATTAGGCATCAGCTGGCTATCAGTCGCCAACAAATTATTTGTGGTCAATGTAATGATTTTACTCTTGCTCCGGGTCAACAGGTTTTTATTGAGAACAGTCAGTTAGGTAACATTGAAGATGGAGTTCTAATTTTGACCACACGTGGAAAGGGGGACCGTAGTACACCTTATCGAATTGAATTCACGGCGATACCTTTTAATCTATTAAAACCTTATCGTCCACAAGTATTACCAAGCCCGGAAATTAAAGGTACACTCCCGGCTAGAGTGACTAGTCCAGATAATGATACTTATGGCTATATTGATATTCATGGTCGCTATCGGGTTAAATTTAACTTCGATTTAGCACAGTGGCGAAGTGGCAAAGAAAGTTTATGGATTAGACTTGCCCGGAGTTATGCTGGCAATCAGTATGGCTTCCATTTTCCGTTGATTGATGGTACTGAAGTGGGCATAGGATTCACAAATGGTAATCCTGACCGTCCATATATTGCGCATGCCATGCATGATAGTGCACATCCTGACCATGTGACGACAATAAATAAACATCGTAATGTGATTCGCACCCCAACCAACAATAAATTGCGTATGGATGATAAACGAGGTCAGGAGCATATCAAACTGGCAACGGAATATGGCAAAACACAATTAAATATCGGTCATCTGGTTAACAACAAAAAAGAGCAACGAGGTGAAGGTTTTGAACTTCGTACCGATATGTGGGGTGCGATTGCAGCAGATCGTGGTCTTTATCTAACTAGTCAAACTGAACCGAAAGCGCAAGGCAAGCAATTGGATATGCAAGGAGCAATTACCGAACTGGAAAATGCATTATCGATAGCCAAAGCTTTACAAAATGTGTCAGAAAAAGCAGAAAGTCATGTAGCTGATATTGATTCACAACAACAATTACAAAGCACTTTAGAAGATATGAATCAGCCGGGAATTCTTGCTTATGCGCAAAAAGGTATTGCTTTAAGCAGTCCTGAGAATATCCAGCTTTCCAGTGCCAACAGTGCTACAGTAACAACAGCAAATCAAACTGACATTACAGCGTTAAAAAATATTACCTTATCCACATCAGAAGCTATTAGCTTACTGGCTCAAAAATCAGGAATGAAATTGTTTGCTAATCAAGGTGATGTCGATGTGCAAGCCCAAACCAATCAAATAGCGGTAGCGGCAAAACATGATGTACAAATTAACAGTGTTGACAGTAATGTTGACTTTGCCGCTGCGCAAGAAATAACGCTGATTTGTTGTGGTTCGTATATTAAAATCAGTGCTGCGGGTATTGAGTTAGGCACCCAAGACAATGTCTATCTTAAATGTAATGCAATGCAAAAAATGGCACCGAATAGCTTAAGCAATTTACGTAATTTAAGTGATTCAGTCGATTGTCAAGTAACACAAAATGATCAAGTAGGCAAACAACAAGCTTGTATCGATTTGAATTAAAAAGGAATTAGCATGTTAAGATATGGACAAACACCGATTGATGTAAGTAAATTATCAGAAAAGGCTATAGCCATCACTCAACAACTTATTACATTGTCTCAAGATTATCAAAACCGTTGTTTAGTATTACTTGATCCTTTTTTGAGTCCAATCGACGAATTTTATATGCAATATTATCAAAATCGGCTTCGATTACATCAAGTGCGCATAATGCATAATGCAATATCAGCCACTAAATGCCCCTGGCTTATTGAATTAGATTTGAGTGATAAATATGAACACACAATGTTAAGCTATATGATTGATCAGGGATTAAAACAATCAAGACCGGAATCAATAAAATCTCGAATGATAGGCCAACAATATTGCGCGTGGATATTTACCCATAAAAAAGCTCAATCAATCGCTGACGATTTAGCCAAGCTAGCAATACAGGGCGGTCAAAAGAAAATACTTTTACGCTTCTACGACCCTGCAGTATTTTTCCAATTAATGAATGTATTAGAGTCAAAACAACAAAATATACTACTTGGTCATATAAAAATCTGGTCGATGTTAACCCGCGAAGGGACGTTAAACTCACATTATCATCAAGGAGAAGTTTGGCAGATAAACAGTGGTGAACTAAGATTAACCAAAGATCAATATCAACTTTTAGAATGTATAGGCATAAATAATCAGATCATCAATTCACAGCTCCTAGTAAATCCCACAAAATACATAGATGAAATAGCATCGCTACAAACAATAATGCCAAGTTTAATCCGTTTAAAAAAAAACAATATAAATGAAGAACAATTTCAACTTCAATGGGCAAAATTGGCACTAATAAGGGGAGCGGATTTTGATTGTGAACCTAAAATTGAAGACAAAATCAAACAATGTACTAATCTTAGGCAATATTATCATCTTCTAGATGAATTAAAGGCGATAAAAACAGAAGATTGGCAAAGCTATTTACAGACACCGAATCGAGTATAGGAAATTAGAAACAAAATGAGTGAACAAAGCGAAATAAAACAATGTGGTTGCCAAAATGAGGGGTTAGCCATTTTTCCAACACGTTATGCCGTGTTACCCACTTACATTAAAAGTCAACGCCCAAGCTGGGCAAATTTAGCAGGGGTGACAGATATTCCATTAAATGATGACTACCAATATCATATAAGACGACTTCGAGCAGGCTTTATCTACATATACTTACCATCCAACCAAGCCAGCAACGACGAAGCTGACAGTGACCAAAGTGAATCAGCCCAAGAAGAGTTAGAAAATCAATATTGGTTGATCTATTACATTGATGAACAAGGTCGAATTATTAAATTAGATGGTATGCAATCGACAAAATCGATGGGGGAGAGCAATGAAGATCAATTTCAATGCCCAAATTTAAAACAAAATCCGACCTTAAATGCATTTATAACCATACCGAACCCGTCACGATACAGTAAAGTTTATATTGCTTATAGTGAGTTTCCATGGACAGTCGAAGCGATGAAAGAATATCGACAATCCCCAACCACCAGAATGCAAGAACTGGATATTGAAGCATGGCAAAACCAACAATATAACCAAAGTAGCGCAACTATTGCCACTGAAAAAACCATTACCGATATTTTAGACTTCAATTTTGACTTTATTCGCAAAAATACGTTACCGGATACTAAACAAGAAATCTATGGTAAAGATGTATTGATAAATGGTAATACTGAGTCACGTTGGCTATATAAAAATAAGCCTTCAATGGAACTCAACCAAAATTATGAAAATATCATTCAAATTAACACCACTGAACAATCTTGGATCCCATTTAAATTTAGTCCAGCTCATGCAGAAAAAGAGCCGAGTGCAGAACTTCACCAGTTAAATGTGCAACAATTACAAAGAACTATGCAAAGTTATAGTGGCGATCACGGTAAACCGATGATTTTAGCCCTTGAAGATGCGTTAGGCGTCGCGATTGAACTCAATAACTATTACAAAGATATATTTGCCCATTTCGGTCAATTCTTAACCGAGGCAGAAATGGAATTTGATGTCAAAGAAATGATGAAAGTGGTAAAAAGCTATTCCAATCACCAAGTAACAAAAGATGATTTTAGCTTTTCACCAACTCAAGACGCATTCTATCAAGCCATGGCAAACAATAAAAATTTTGATGATATCGATTTTCTTGAAGAAAAAACATTAAACGACTTCAGCGATAAGTCTCACGCAGTCTATATTGAAATGAAAAATCAAAGAGCACACCAATTAGACCCGTGGTTAAATGTTCAAGATATCGTTGGAGTAAGAAAAAGTATGCCAATAGCTCAAAACATAAAAGCCCCGGCAACACGTGATTACTACCAACTGGTTCGATGCTATATATTATTGGTAAAAGAACATTTTTATGCCAAACCGTTGGGGCATCAATATTACCAGCGATTTATGAAATTTTTAAAATTAAATTATTATGGTGATGGGGAACCCATTTATGAAAGTGCAATTTTTTCTAACCAGTTAATCGATAAGCAATACATAAAAGGCAGTATTTATGATAAAGCCATGAGGTATAAATCATTTAATTACCAAGCACCAATAGCCTTAATTAGACAAGATGCACAATCAATGCATAACGTGTATCAATATTTAGTGCAAGAATATGAAAAAAAAGCAAAAGAACATAAATCGACCATTGATACCCAAACTGAACAGCAATTAAAAAAATACAAACGCTGTTTGGTTGCTCATCCTTTTGAAAATATTGAAAAAAGGTTGACTAATCGTGTCAATCAAATTGCTAATAAACGAGCTAAATTGCTCGTCAGTTGGCTTAAAACCAGCCATTATTTAACGTTTATTAATGATCTTTCATATGAACGCAATATTGAACTCGATGAGTCCAGTCCGATTTGGGCAGAATGCCATAAGAAAATTGAAGAAGAATTGGAAGCTGCAAAAGATAAAAAGGAAATAAAAACTTTTGAAGTTGACGAGTTAAAAAAAATTAATCTTAATGGTTACTATTTTACGGCGGTAGTGTATGCTACCTTAGAAGGGTTAGAAAAAACCGGCGAAGGCAAAGCTTTTATTGACGAGTTACAAAGTATTGACCATATCAATATGGAAGGCGAAGTTTATATTCATATTAAAACTTCAATCCTTAACCTGTTATGGCGTGCCATCAGTTTCGATTATCGCAAATTTTGGGATGTATTACCCCAAATTATTAAGCATGTGGTTACAAATCAAGCTATTGAATATGCCGAAGATAAATTAGTAAATGTCGGTATCAAGGGAATTTCCATTATTACCATGCAATTTCGTAAAGCCACTTTAGTGTTAGATCAGATTATGGAGTTAAAACGTTTACGAAAGCTAGAAGGCTTAATTCCAATTAGCATTGATGCCAGTTTTGGTAAACACAATATTATTACTCGTTGGTTATCTAATTATGACAATCCTGGTCTTATTAATAATCAAATTTTAAAACTGTATGACAATTTGCTTAAACTTTGTAAACCGATTAATAACTGTTTATACAGTTTAGGGGCAATGATTGCCGAATCGGCAGCTTTAGCCCTATCGGGCGTTGTCTGGAAATCTGCCACCACTTACGCCCATATGAAGTATCAAGCCAAAGCCGCCTATAAAGTGTTTAAAGCGCAAAGCTTTAGTGGCGCGCCGGTTGGCGGTGGGTTGCACATTATGTTGAGAACTTATCCAGCTAAAGTGAAAAAAATGTTAGATGAATTGCGCCAAAGCTTAAACACCACTATTAAGCAACTGGACAAGCGTTTTGTAGACCAGTTTGTGGAACTGGATCATCTATTTAAAGATAAGGTCAATGTGGTATTTAAAGTTTTTTCCGATGACGCAACCAAAATGGTTAGTTCGCAACAGATCCGCTTGCGCAGTGCACGACTTGCCTTTTTAGTGGGTGCTTTCGAAGCCTATAACTGGCACTATATCATGACGAAAGAGCCGTCACTGTTTGAAAATGATACCGATATATTATTTGAACAAGCCATTGCCACCAGTTCGTTAATAGCGGCGGTGTCTGATACAGCGGCATCGATCATCCGTGCCCGTAATAGCAGAGCAATAAAAGGATTTCGATTTGCTAAAACTGGTTTTGGGGTGTTTACGGCATTAACTGGCTTTTTGACTTCCGCTCAACTGGGGATTGAGGTTCATGACAATTTTAAATCGGGTAACACTTATGCTGCTTGGGTGGGGGTATTTGCATGTGGATTGTCGACCACGTCGGGCGGATTATATTTGTTGCTGGGGCTATCTTACCGTTATGAATGGGTGAAAACCCTATTTAAAGTCAGAGTTGGTCAAATTATATTACGTGCAGGGCTACAAGAAACTTTCAATCTGGCAGCATGTCGTTTGTTGATATCAGTCACTGCCGGGGTAATCAGTGTTGGGTTATTGATTGCTATGTTAATTTTTGATTTAATGAAAGATAACGATATTGAAGTGTTTCTTAAATTTTCGGTACTTGGAAAAAAACGCGATAAATATAAGTTCAATAATGCCTTTGAGCAAATTTTGGGATTTAAAAATGTTGAAGAATTAAAAGGTTTTTTTGATGAAAGCCAGTTTCCTAGTCAACAGGCTAATTCTCAACCTAAAAAAGAGGAACCAACCAATCAAGATGTCAATCAACAACAAGATCAGCATCACACCATTATGTTTAAAACCGAACAGTTTATTTTAAAATGGTTGGAAGATAAACCGTCGATATGATTAATCGGCTATCCGTGGAAACCGTCGCCGTGCAAATTCGTCAGCTAAAATCGGGGGATAGTTTGGCCATTCAGAAGGATGATTAGACGCCCCCATTTTTAAGGCATATTTTCGCCATAACTGCGCCCGAATAATATCCCGCTCTTCACCTTTATAGTAATAGCTTAATGATGCCAGTGTTTTAGGATAGCCTTGGATAGCTCTTTTTATATATAATCGCTCTTTTAATTCCGAACGTTCCCCAATGGTATTGCCCAATAAAATATCCATGGTGTTGCGAGGCCATTTTGAAAAATCAAGCATAATCCAACTATTCGCCATGTCTAGATCATAAAAGGCATTAAAAGAGTGAAACCGATCATAAATAAAATCTTCATCACTGATTTCTGTATGAGAATCATATTGCAAGCGATAATTTATATCCTGCCATTCCAGTGGTGTTCGAAAGTTATACGTATTGCCAAAGTATATTCTGATTAATTCTATCAGGTTATCATCGGGTTGTAACTGATAAGCTTGTTCAAACAGGGTAAAGGCTTTATATTCATCGACTTCAGTCCCCAGCCCTTGCATATACAAGAAGCCTAAAGTTTTTATTGCGGCAGGCAACTGCTGATTGGCGGCTTGTTGATAAAGTGTAAAGGCTTTTTGTTCGTCTTTTTCAACTCCTATTCCCAACAAATAAAAATAGGCTAAGTTGGTCTGTGCCAAAGCATGCCCTTGGCTGGCGGCTTTTTGGTACCATTCAATTGCTTTTTGTATATCAGGCTCGACTCCTTGACCGTATTCACTGAGTGGATAAACACTACGAGGATAATCTTCAAGCGGTAAGCTCATTTTATCAAACCGTGCAAATTGTGCTTCGATATTGGGCAGTTCAGGGTCGATATTTTTACCGTTCTCATCGAATATATACAAGCGTGGCGGTTTACCACCCGATGCGTTTTCATAAATATAGCCAATGCTGTTTTGCGCATCAAGATCGCCTTGTGCGGCGGCTTTTTCAAACCAGCTTAAGGCAATGGGAAAATTATTCAATTCATCCCGATACATGGCACCTAAATTATATTGTGCTTTGGCAAGCCCTTGCGCAGCAGCCTTTTCAAACAGTAGCCTGGCTTTAGTGTGGTCGCCTTTTTGATACAGCAAATTATCGCCATAAAAAATTTCGCCCAGCGTGTTTTGTGCAATAGCATCACCACCGTCAGCAAGTGCTGTGCAGATTTTAAGATTGTCCGCGTCACGTGAATGTAGGCAAGTTGAAGCGTCAGACTTGATAACATTAGGTGGTGGTGCAGAAGGCTGTTTATTATTACCTTTTGCTGACACCGAAAACGTAGCAAAACAGAGCCAAAATATAAGGTGAGGGATTTTTTTCATCTTTATTCCATTTGTCGATCTTTTACCTAAAAAACAGTTCCATTAGCCAGCATGATTGTATCGCATAAATAGGACAAAAAAACTAAAAACGTAAAAAAACGATGAGTTAAAATTCCTATATTAAGCTGACCTGTTTATACCGAACAATATATTTTAAAGTGGTTGGATGATTAATAATTGATTTTACTAATCGAACCAAGGCATTATCCGCCATGTGATTTCATCTTCTAAAATAGGCGGGTAGTTGGGCCAGTTTGACGGATGATTAGATGCCCCCATTTTTAAGGCATATTTTCGCCATAACTGCGCCCGAATAATATCTCGCTCTTCGCCTTTATAATAATAGCTTAACCAAGATAGTGTTTTAGGATAGCCTTGGATAGCTTCTTTGATGTAAATGCGCTCTTTTAATTCCGAACGCTCCCCAATGGTATTGCCCAATAAAATATCCATGGTATTGCGAGGCCATTTTGAAAAAATGAGTATTTGCGATCCTTTGTTGAAATCTAAATTATAATAGGCATTCAAAAAATGAAAGCGATCATAAATAAAATCTTCATCACTCACTTCTGTATGAGAATCATATTGCCGTCGATATTTGATATTTTGGCGTTTTAATTGTGTTCGAAAGTTATACGTATTGCCAAAGTATATTCTGATTAATTCTATCAGGTTATCATCGGGTTGTAACTGATAAGCTTGTTCAAACAGGGTAAAGGCTTTATATTCATCGACTTCAGGCCCCAGCCCTTGCATATACAAGAAGCCTAAAGTTTTTATTGCGGCAGGCAACTGCTGATTGGCGGCTTGTTGATAAAGTGTAAAGGCTTTTTGTTCGTCTTTGTCAACCCCAATCCCCAACAAGTAAAAATAGGCTAAGTTGGTCTGTGCCAAAGCATGCCCTTGGCTGGCGGCTTTTTGGTACCATTCAATTGCTTTTTGTATATCAGGCTCGACTCCTTGACCGTACTCACTGAGCGGATAAACACTACGAGGATAATCTTCAAGCGGTAAGCTCATTTTATCAAACCGTGCAAATTGTGCTTCAATATTGGGCAGTTCAGGGTCGATATTTTTACCCTGCTCATCAAAAATATAGAGGCGTGGCGGTTTACCGCCCGATGCGTTTTCATAAATATAGCCAATGCTGTTTTGCGCATCAAGATCGCCTTGTGCGGCGGCTTTTTCAAACCAGCTTAAGGCAATGGGAAAATTATTCAATTCATCCCGATACATGGCACCTAAATTATATTGTGCTTTGGCAAGCCCTTGCGCAGCAGCCTTTTCAAACAGTAGCCTGGCTTTAGTATGGTCGCCTTTTTGATATAGCAAATTATCGCCGTAAAAAATTTCGCCCAGCGTATTTTGTGCAATAGCATCACCACCGTCAGCAAGTGCTGTGCAGATTTTAAGATTATCAACATCTCGTGAATGTAGGCAAGTTGAAGCGTCAGACTTGATAACATTAGGTGGTGGTGCAGAAGGCTGTTTATTATTACCTTTTGCTAACACCGAAAACGTAGCAAAACAGAGCCAAAATACAAGGTGAGGGATTTTTTTCATCTTTATTCCATTTGTCAATAAACTAAACAATTGAATACAAACCGAAAGTTAGTTGACGCATTACAATTTTTTGGGTTTTCAATCAATTTATTTAACTTATCTGTTTTTATTAACCAATAAATTGTGCTAAATGACTATACATTATTGGGTTTTATCATCCTCATCAATGGGATAGTCTAGCCAAAAGTCGGGGTGATCAGATTGTCCCATTTGAATAGCATATTGACGCCATAGCATTGCCTTTTGGATATCTTTTACTTCGTCTTTATAGTAATAACTTAATAAAGTCATGGTGTTATAATAGCCTTGAATCGCTTTTTTTATAAGATAACGCTCTTTTAAGGTTGATAGTTCATCGTGACTTTTACCTAGCCAAACATCTAAGGTTTTTCTGCGTGGTTGTGAAAAAGTGAGTATGTGTGATCCCATATTCATATTTAAATTGTAATAGTCATTCAGAAAAAATAAACTTGCAAAGATGTAATCTTCATCACTTTTTGTGTCGTAAGGAAAAGGGTATCTGTCAGAATTTTCTTCTAATTTGGTTAGGTATTTATAACGTAGATACATTTGTGTATAAATCATCCGCCATAAACTTTCATCAGGGGTTAACTGATAGGCTTGTTCAAGCAGTGCAATAGCTTTATTTACATCCACCTTGTTACCACCCAGCCCTTGCATATGCATAAATGCTAATGATTTTATTGCAGCAGGCAACTGCTGATTTGCCGCTTGTTCATACAGTTCAAAAGCTTTTTTTTCATCTTTCTCAACCACAATCCCTAATAGATAAAAATAGGCTAAATTAGCTTGTGCCAATGCGTGCCCTTGGTTTGCCGCTTTTTGGTACCACTCGAACGCTTTTTGTATATCGGGCTCTACCCCTTGCCCGTACTCACTGAGTGGGTAAACAGTACGGCTGAAATAATTGACAGGTATACTTTTATCAAATTTGGCAAATTGCGCTTTGATTTTAGCTAAATTGCGATCGGTGCTTTTACCTTTTTCATCAAATGTATATAGGCGTGGTGGTTTACCGCCCGATGCATTTTCGTATATATAGCCAATACTATTTTGCGCATCTGCATTACCTTGTGCGGCGGCTTTTTCAAACCATTTTAAGGCAACAGGAAAATTGTTAAATTCGTCACGATACATGGAACCTAAATTATATTGGGCTTTGGCAAGCCCTTGCGCTGCGGCTTTTTCGAATAGTAATCGGGCTTTAGTATGATTGCCAAATTTATAAGAATATTCAATATTGTAGAAGATTTCTCCTAAGGTATTTTGAGCAACGGCATCACCACTATTGGCTAGACGTGTGCAAATTTCAATATTTTCTTTCTTGTGTGAAAAGATGCAGGTTGTGGATTCAGGCGTGATCGGGTTTTGAGAAGTTATAGTTGTTTGCTTGTTGTCATGATGCGCATAAGCATAAGACGACGCAAAACAGAGCAAAAGTACTAATTGGGAAATCTCTTTCATCTTCATTCCATTTGTAGATAAATTTATTCAAAATAATTATATTGTTAATATTCGCAATTGTATAGAAAAGATAATAAAAAAATAGCATGCCACCGTGATAATCACTACAAATCTTTGTTAGGGCTTAGCATAAATAACGGGTAAGAGAAATAACACCAAAGACTTTTTGAGTTTCATAGTATATAAAATTATATATGAATATTTTTCCAAACAAGATAGTTTACCTTATATATCGATTTTGCTTCTCATTAGTGCATGTATTACTTTATTTATAATCTATGTATATTTTAAAACTTGTGATTCTAATAATAAGGACTATACAAAAATTTTTTGGACTATGGTGTTAGCTAAAAGAAGGTATAGCTATATCTGTATAAATTGTTCATTTAGATTAAGGATCCTTAGATATTGTATCAATAGGGCAGAGCAAAAGAACGACAAAAAATATTGCTGACTCAAAGAAACGAAATGAGGAAATTAATAAAACAATTGTTGTAATTGATAAGGTTTTAATAAAACAGTCAATCTATTTTCATAATTTCTTCCTTCATCCTTTAGTAGCCCCCCATTTTCTATTTTATATTCGTTATCTGCCATATTAATTTCTATTATGATAGTTATGACATAATTGAATCAAGATTTGCGTGTAAGGTTCATAAAAATTAATTAGTGTTATAATTTTGAAAAACAATAATTAATGGAGTTAATTAAATGATTTATTTAAATGGAGTAGGTTTTTTTTTATTGTCACTATTTATGTTTTGGTGGGTTTATTTATTAGTTTTCGTAATTGGTATAATAATTTTATGCTTCGCTAAAACCAAAATTATGCGAAGATTAGGTATTTTATTGATAATCACACCAATAAGTTGTTATATTTTTGCCTTTTTATTATACGGATTTTTATCATTAATGTGGATTTGACCTATTTTAATTACCTTTTTTCCTAAATAATAAAAAAGCGGAAGTCTATTTCCGCCTTTTTTATTAACAATAAAATATAATTAAATTTCGCTATTTACCTTTTGTATTTCTTTTCTCTTTTTTCGGTTTTTTATTTGATGATAACTGCAAAGCCTGTACACTTTGCACTAAGTCAGCCAATTGCGTAACAATTTGGTTTCCGGTATCACTTTCATCACCACCTAGTGTTTTATTGCGTATAAAATCAGCTTTGATTTGTTGCCAACGTTTAGTTTGTGTATCAGTTAATACGCCACGAATTTCAGCGAGTTTAAGAAGATTTTCTTCAGCACCATTAGTTAATAGTTGAGCTTCACCCAAATAGTGATCGTTAATGATTTGATTAAGTTCATCATCATTCATAACAGAAGAAACCTTCTCAGCAAGTTTATTCATGTTTCGATAACTACCTTGAAGTTTGAAAGGTGGTTCTGTACGGTATTTATCTGATTGAGCAGCACTAAAGATGTATTGTTGGTTAACTTTGAATACCACTTCTCTAATTTTCAATAGGTGACTAAGTACTGCAACAATTTCACTGATTTCTGCTTGGCTGTAAGCGTAACTTAATTCATTGCTATTAAGTGGCTTGCCTTGTGCATGGTCAATAAGTTGATAAAGATCATTTAAGTCACGTAACGCAAGTGGTGCTAGAATTGGATTTGAAGTTAAGCAGTTTTCAATATAACTTGAAGCAAAAACTTCATCCATACCACCAAGAACTTCACCTAAATTATAAATATCTGCACGGTTAGCCAACATATCTGGTATTTTGAATACTTCTCCTGATTCAGTATATGGGTTACCTGACATAATAACGCAGAATTTTTTACCTCGGAGATCATAGGTCTTAGTTTTTTCTTTCCAAACACCTTCGATTCGGCGAGAACCATCACAAAGGGAGATGAATTTTTGTAAGAATTCCGGATTGGTGTGCTGTATATCATCAATATAAAGCATGACGTTATTTCCCATTTCAAGCGCTAGATTAAGTTTTACTAACTCTTGTTTGGCAGTTGCATTCGGTGCTTGATTTGGATCGAAAGATAACACACTATGGCCTAAAGCCGGACCGTTAATCTTCATAAAGATTAATCCAAGACGATTAGCAACATATTCCATTAATGTCGTTTTACCATAACCCGGTGGAGATATAAGCAGTAATAACCCCATTAAATCGGTACGTCTAGTTTCACCAACCGTTCCCATTTGTTTAGCTAAGTTATCACCAATGATAGGTAAGTAAACTTGATTAATGAGTTTGTTTCGCACAAACGAACTTAATGGTTTAGCCTTAAATTCCTCCAGATGTAGAAGATCACGTTGTTCATCGAGTACTTCCTGACGAAGACTTTGATAATGCTGAAACTCCGGAATAATAATTCTGGACTGTTTACGCATGCGACTAAAGAAATCATCAAGATTAATATTCAACACTCCCTGAATTATACTTGGATGATCGCCAAGTAAATCGTTGATGGAAATATCAAGCTCAAGCTCGCTAATTCCTAGCGTAATGCTACTTTCTTTATCTAACATACACAATACTAAAGCTTCAGCAATATAGTCTGATAGTTTTTGATATTGGGGTAGGGTACAAAGACCTTTAAACCAACTTTCGATTAGAATCCAGCGATCGGCAAGTCGTTTTTGAAGATTGCTTTGTGATTGGTTAAAATCACCCCACATATGAGATTCCTCGAGGCGGGCTTTTAAACCTTCAAATAGATAGTGGCCATATTTACTTAACGTAAATTCTTGTGGTGTTTCGGCTAATATATAGCTTAAATATTCAGTTGCTTGTTTTACATGATACTGTTCATGTTGAATAGGATACTTTTCTAAAAATTGGGTTAATTCAAAAGACATCTCTGTTTGAAGATTTCTTATACCTTCATCATGACCAAATAACGCCTGTATATCTTTACAAGTTTTGGCTCGCTCTGGCCATAATTTGGCAATATCACTTTTTTGATTATGATGCCAAAAAAGGATAGCTAAGCTTCGGGCTAAAGGGTTATAGCGTAATAGACCGGCCGCTTCACCTAGCGGAATCAGTTTGGCTAATATTTTTAATGCATCGTGATCGTGAATCCCTTTTTCATAGCCCTCACGATATCGCATTGACGCATAATCTCTTACTGTTTTAGCTAATACCTCAGGTTGGTTTAATTGATTTTTTAAATCGTCATAACTTAAATCATGCTCTTTTTTAAGCGCTGAATTAATTATTGAATATGCTAAATATTCACCACGGTAAACACTAGGCGATTCGGATTCTAATGAAATTGACCAGAAAGGTTTATAACTTTCTAATTTAGGGTGATTAATTCTTTCCTGATAATCAGTACCCGTTAATTGCAAATAAAGATGATCTTCTTTTGGTACAATGGTTAAATCAAGTTCTTGGGTGTTGACACTAAACTTATGTCTTGGCCCCAGTTTGATTACATTTCCGCCAGATTCAAATATTTCTGATTTATCTCGTAAGGCGCGTATTGATTGATCTCTGGCACTTTGGAAACGAGATTCAATATCATCTGCTTTGACATTATCAAAAAGTGCTCTTAATTTTTCGACTATTTCACGAATTTTTAAAGCTAAAGCGTCGGCAACAAAAAAAGCATTTAACTCATTTTGATCAGAAAATTTAGCCGTTCTTCTTGGGATACTATCTAAAATTCGATTGGCAGCCGTAAGTAACGCTTCTGTTCGTCTTGTTCTATCTTCAAGTAGTGATTGTTTATGGGTTTCAAATGATTCTAATATTTCTTCCCGTTTAGCCAGAATATCATTAAGGAACTCTTCACTTTCACTGAATTGATTTTCAAGCTCTTCGAGTTGTACTAAAAGCCTTGATAATTCATCGTCACATTTTTCTGGCGTGGTAGCTAAACTTAAAGCACTGGCAACACTTTGTCCAAACAGTTTGAATTGTGCGCCAAATTGAGCAACCATTTCAGTACTTGATAGGTTTTTTCGTTTTTGGTTGATTTTGGCTTTTGTTTGATTGAGTTTTGCATAAACTTCAGCAATAGCTTCAATAATTCTTGTTTGTAATGTGACATCATCAAATTTTAATGTCGCCATTAATTGCGAAAGCATATCAAGATCATTAGACATTTGATCGGCTATTGCTATTGGTTCAATCAACTTGGCAACGGTATCGGCTTTATCAAGAGCTTTCTCGATTTCTTCTATTTTTAAGGCATAAGGTTCTAATGCTTTATCACTATCGAGAAAGTTTGCTGTCGCTAATGAAACAACTGATTGTCGCTCTTTAAGTTCATTTTCCATTATATCGATCTGATTTAAATCGATATAGCGATAACTTCTTAAAGTAACTAGGCTGCCTAATTGCATTTTTATTGCATTTAAAGCATCGACAAACTCTTGTGTTTCTTGCCAGCTATCAGGGTATAACTTTGATAATAAATCTTGTTGATTTGTGATTGCTTCACGCATCGCACTTTCGGACTGGCGGCGTATGCTTTCGACTTTTTCATATTCATCCAGTACTAATTCACTGGTTTGGGTGATATTGCGTAATATTGGTGAAAATGAAAGATTTACTTCATCATTTAACCAAAAATAACTATCGAATAATCGTTTTGTGTCTTCACTTAATTTACTGTAGAGCTGTGAAGAAATAGATTGGTTATCAATTTCACGTGAAATAAAGTAAAGATCTGAAATACCACGAACAAGTTCAGCGTTTCCGATTTTACCTAAAAAGCTATTGTTTGTTGGTTGTTGAGCGGCAAATTCATCGCTATAAAAAGGAGTTTGCCAAATTTGCATTGGATGGACTCGAGTTGGTTCATCATTTTCACCTTCAAAAACAACCATTCTTCCGTCTTCAAAAACTGCATAACCATGACCTAAAATAGGATTATCCAGTTTTCGTTCAATCATGTTGTAGTTGAATAACGCCAGGCGACCCGTATACGGGTCATAAAAAATATATAACACATCTTCGCCATTTGGGGAACGTCTAATCCGTCTAAAACGCATTCCTGACATTGATTGGTCGAATGTTTTATATTCACCATTTTGCAAGTAATATCCACCAGGAAATATAACACCATGATCTTCCGGTAGTTGAATACAAGCTTGACCAATAAAATCAATTCGTTGCGCTGTTTGGGTCAAGGTGTTATAAATCAAATAGCGCCAATTTTCTTCACGGTATGGTAATACTTTTAAAAGTATCAGCGAACCTACTTTGGCATATTCAATTTTTGCATCATTTATTGATTGGTTTTTATCTAACACATCTTCACGATAAATACCCAGCCCATCATTGGTATTATTTTCACATTTGATTGTCAAATCTCCACCAATGGTTTCGACAAACACAGTATCTAAGATATTGACGTGTGGAAATCGACCATTAACAATATTTTCTCTTGTTGTTTCAATCCATTCAAAATCGTAAGCTGGTGGAAGGGCTATATCACGTTCTCCACGATTATCGATATAGTTAATGGTTTTCTTATCACTTGAGATTGACCAACGAAATACACGGATATCGCTTAATCGTTCACCAATTTGAAAGCTTGCCAGTAATTTACCGTCACGTTCAACCAGTTGCAGCAATTGGGCATTTTTGTAGTAGGTATATAACTCACTGAAGTCTTGAACAAAACGATCAATATTTAAAAATGTACCGGAAAGATTTACAGGATCGGCTTCATAATTACCGTCACGTTCAACCAGTTGATAAAGTGAAAAGACATCTTCAATTTTTGCTTCTTTTTTTAAGCCTAAAAAAACGTTATATCCAAATAGTAACCAATCACCAAAACGGACAATGTCTCGTGCGACACAATTGTTTTCCGTTCGGATACGAATTCGTCCTATAATTGACATATCACTTTTACCAAATTCGGACAGCCTTTGTTGATTTAAAGCTTCTGTTTTTTGGTTAAGCTCTATTCCTAAAGCGGTGAGACGTTTTCGAAGGATTTCATAAGCACCACCTTCAGCAACAGCTTTATCAAGTGTTGTTTGTTGTTCGTTATCTTGTTCTATTTCTGCCATTTTAAACTCATTGATCATTATGTAGAAGGGCTACTGTTTTCGGTAGCTAACTACCGAAAACAGATGATAGTGACAATTCAATTACGAATTATCTGTCTAGTGGTCTTGTTCACTATCTTTACTATCAGATGATAAAAATTGTTTAGCGAGTGCCTTTAGATCAGTATTTTCTAACGTCTCTTTTAAATTCACATTCTTATTGCCGGATAAGCGTGATAGCACTGATTGTAATGCAGATTGTAAAACAGGGCTTTGGTTAACTGTTCCTTCAATAGCTTTACCAACACTAATCGCTTTAGAGAAGCTGTTAAAGAAGTTATCATTGCCACCAACAATTTCGATATTAGCTTTACTAAATGCGGCTGCAAGTACTTCGGCTTGTTCTTTAGCAATTTCTTTATTAGCGGCAATTGCAGCAATGGCTTGTTCGAAACTTTTTTCCAATGCTAAACGGAACTCTTCATGGCTTTGTGACTGTTCACTCATCGTTGCCATTGCTTGGAATTTCTCAACTAAACCGCTTGCTTCAGCAGTTAAACGCTCACGAATAACTAATGCTTCTGCTAAACCTTGTTCTTTGGTTGCCGTTGCTTTAGCAAGGCCGATGCGTTCATCACCACGTGCTTGCGCTGAGAGTTTTTCTTCAAGAATTTTAGCTTCTGTTAAACCTTGTTTTTCAGTTGCAATCGCTTTCGCTTCAATAACTTTCGCTTCAGATAATCCGACTTCTTGGCAACCTTTTGCTTCTGCTAATAAAGTTTCAGCTTTGATATTGGCTTTAACTAATCCTTCTTTTTCTTCTGCTTCTGCACGAGCTTTACGGACTTTCGCTTCAGCTAAGCCAATTGCCGCTTCTTCAGCTTCAATTCCTTGTGCTAATTGTTTTTTAGCTTCAGATTGTTTTGCAGCTGCTTCAAGTTCAGCTTGTGCCATTGTACTAATTTCAACTGCACGATATTTAGATGCTTTTTCATCAGCTTCAGCTTGTTTAACTTGTTTTACCAGTTCTTGTTCAGCTCGAGCTTCTGCTTCAATGATTGTAGTTTGTTTTTCTCGATCTGCTCTTGAAACTTCGCGCACTTCTTTAATGTTTTCTTCTTCAACTGCAACAGTTTTTTCAACTGCGACTCTTTCACGAATTACATTGGCAATCGTTTTCTTTTCTTCTTCAAGAACTTTATCTTTTTCGATACGTTGTAATTCAACTTCTCGTTCCCGTGCCACGATCTCAAGCGAGCGTGCACGTTGTACCCGTTCTTCTTCAATCGCAATGGCTCTTAGGCGATTTTGTTGTGCAACTTCGACTTCACGTAAACGATTCTCTTCACGTACTTCAATTTCCTGTTGCGATTGAATGCGTGCTTGTTCAGCTTTTAATCGTTCTTCTTCCTGCACTTTTAAGGTTTCAGCCATTTCACGAGCACGGATTGTCTCAATTTCACGTTTTTGTCGTGCTTCTGCATCGGCTTGTTGACGTTCAAGTTCTAGTTTGGCTTCGATAGTTTCGGTGTCTTTTTTCTTTAAAGCCAGTTCAAGATCTCTTTCTCGCTTATTGGTTTCATCTTTGTGAATTGCAGTAATTGAAGTAATTTTATTAATCCCTTCTGCATCAAAAATATTATCCGGGTCTAATGCTTTAATAGGTGTTTGTTCTAAATAGTCAATTGCCACATCTTCAAGCGCATAACCGTTAAGATCTTTACCGATAACATCGATAATACGTTCACGGAAATTTAAGCGATCTTCAAATAATTTGGCTAATTCAAATTGTTTACCCACGGTTTTCAATGCTTCAGAAAACTTAGCGCTAAATAATGAACTAACTGCTTTTTGATCAGATGCTCTGTCAACACCAATTGATTTTGCAACTTTTAATACATCTTCGGTGGTTTCATTAACACGCAAATAGAATGCAACACAGATATCAGCACGTAGGTTGTCTTTACAAATTAATCCATCTTTACCACGACGTTCTACATCAAAAGTAATTAATGAGATTTTCATAAACTCTTTTTTATGTATAACCGGATAAACTAAAGCACCGGTAAAGTAGACTTTCGGTTTTGAGCTCATATCATTGACAATAAGCGCAGTACCTTGAGGAACTTTGATATAGAATGCTTTAAATAATAAGAAAAAACCTAAAATAACAAGAAAGATAACGCCTATAACTGTAGCAAATAAAATGATGGTATCGAAATTCATTGACATAATTTACTTTTCTCCAAAAAAATTAATTTTTATAATCCATTAAACTCTTCTAAACTAACTATTTCATAGCTATTGTCGGTTTCATCATAACGTAGCAAGATAGCCTTATCGTGACGCTTAAATTGATTCGGCTCTTTACATCTTACTTGCAATATTAAACTAGCTCCGCCATCTTCATAAATTGCTTCACCTTTAATTTCATTAACGGCACTTGACCGAATGATTACTGATTGGCCAAGTAAAACTTTATGATCTTGAGTTATATTCAATTTATTAAATAATGGTCTGAGTGGTTTTATGATGTATGCAGTTAGATAAACCGCAACAATAAAGGTAATGAATAAAACGAGTAATCCTACGATGTAATAAACAAAGGTAAGGTTACTAAACGGTAAGATAAAAAAACGAAAGGAAAAATAACTTATCAACCAGCCTAGCAAAGAAATTAAGGTTATGACAAGTGTCATGGGGACTTGATTGAAGCCTAATTTCAATAATAATCCGGCAAATCCAGATGCATTACCCGGAATATCTGTTGATAAATCGCCCATATCGATGTCCAGATCGACATCTAAACAATCAACAGTTAAGATACCAATTGCAGCTGTTAACCAATACAACACACAAAGCGTAAGTAATCCACTGAAAATTACCACAGGAAAAGAAAAAAATATTCCCCAAAAAAGCTCCATTATATTTCCTTAATTGCATTTTTATATGCATTTTTATTTTTAGTTAGATAAATAGTTATAATGTTTATTAGTTTATACCAGAAACAAAATAGTTACATAATATAAAATTCTAGGAAGCTTGTTTTTCTTTCAATCGAGCTAAAATGGCAATGGCATTTTTATTACTTGATTTTATGCCGGCTTCTTCGAGCTTACTATCAAGCGAGTTAGCACTGTCACTTTTAGCTAGTTCATTTTTCGCATCCAATACTGCCGCCGTTTGTTCCTGACGTTTCTTGATTCGATCTAATGAATCTAAAGCTGTTTGCAATTTGGTTGTTGAACCACCGTAACGTTGTGCAACAGCTGATTGAGCTTTTTGTACACTTTCTGTTGCTTTAACAATATCTACCTGTTGTTTTAAATTACGAATATTAATTTCTGTTTGGGAAATGGTTTGGCGTAAATTTTTACAACTTTCAGTGAAACACTTAGCTTGTTTTAGATAGTTATCATGCTCCGTTTCAAGCTGAGCTAACTTTTCCGCGACTTCTAACGCCAACTCTTCATTATTTGCTTCTAACGCTTTTATCGCGTAGCTTTCATACTCAGCGATTTTTTCTGCGGTAAGTTTTACTTCTTTATCAGCTAATTTTTGTTGAGCAAGTATATTTGCTAATGACTCTTTAGCTTGTTTTAACTCCATATCTGCGTCACGAATTTCTTGATCCAAGATACGTAAAGCTTGAGTATCAATAATTGATTCTCCAACCTCATTGATACCACCACGGAGTGCCGTAACAAGTTTTTTGAAGATAGCCATTTTTAATCTCCTTTTTTTCTAGCATAATTCAATTGGTTAATCATTGATGTAATTTTCAAAAGCTTCAGTGGCTTTAATCACATTATCAGATAAAGTTTCTAATTCATAAATAATATTGTTAAGTATTGATGAAGCACTTAAAGCACCATACATTATATAATTTATTGAACCGTCGCCACTTTTTTCTATCGCTATGGTTGATAAAGGAAATAATTTACGTGAACATAAGACTTCTTCGTTAAATTGGGTTAAATCTTTAATCATATCAACAGGCCAAAGCAGAGCTTCAACAATAATTTGTTGATTTGAAACACTTAAATACAAGGGTAAATCGCCATATTCATGCATAATGATAAACAAACATGCATCTACACCATCGATAATTTCAATACTTGCATAACCTTGTTTAACTAATTCAGAATTATTTAATTGTTCATAAAGATCTGTAATTAACCAAACTTCATTTTTTTTCATTTCATTGTTTTCCTGTTGATGATTATAAATTACGTTACTTGATATCAAAGGTTTGCGAAACTGTTTTTCAATTTCAACTAGCTTTGAGGTATTTTCCGGTAAAATCCAAACTTCTTTTTTTACTAAACCTTGTTCACGTAATCGTTGTCGATATTGTTTTTGATAGAAGGCTGAGTTTTTGATCTCTTTTGTTTTTTTCATAAAATTTATTTTGGATTTAATTAGAATTTAATGTCAGTAATATTAACACAAAAATATTACATGTAAATATTACATGTAATATTTTATTAAATACATAATGAAAGGATTTAATTTTAATAACTCTATATTTTATAATGATATTTTTTAAGGTGAAGCATTTTGAATTGGCTAAAATAAAAGTTTTTATAAAAAATTATCGAAGGGGATTAGGTTAAATTTTATTTTTAGAATTAATCTTACATCAAATGTACAAAACTTTTAGATCGGTTTTTGAAAATAAATAACCCGCTAAAGCGGGTTATGATTAGTAAATGTTAACTTTCTATTAAATTAAAAATCGATATCTAAACCTAATTGGAATGTTCTACCCGGAGCGGTAAACATATCTAGGTATTTGTGATCTGATGAGCGATATAGTTTATTATTGCTTAAATAATCCCAGTATTTCTGGTCAGTTAAGTTATAAATACCGCCACTTAGTTTTACATTTTTAGTAATATTGACATAACCAGTTAAATCAACGGTACCATGTCCGGCGATTCTAAAGTATTCGTCCGTTGAGTCTTTAATTGGTGTTCCGTCATTACTATGTGTTTCACGTGTTGTCGATTCTGTTTTCTTCCCTTTTTGGAAAGTTGCCGTCACAGCAACTCCATAGAGTTTATTTGGATCATCCCATGCTAAACCAATAGTACTTTTTAATGGTGCAATGGTATCCATTTCAACATATTTATCGCCTAAATAGCTTGATTTAGATTTACCTTGGTTATAACCAATGGCGAATCTAGCGCTTAAGCCATTGACAGATTCAAACCATGAGCCAAAATTAAATTCACTGCTTAATTCTGCTCCGTAAATATAGGCTTTATCCCGGTTTTCCGATTGGTAAACTATACGGTTGCCTGTTCCAACAAAATTTTTCTTATAACGAGAATACGCAATAAAATTCTTGTATTTATTATAAAATACCGCTGAAGATAGTGTCATACCAGATACAGGCTGACCTTTCAGACCCAATTCAAAATTATCGCTGGTTTCAGTTTTAAGATTTGAATCACCTACCAAAACATACATTTGACTATGCGCCAAATACGAACCGTATAACTGGTTTTGGTTTGGCATTTGTGCGCCACGTTTATATTGTAAATAAGCGGTTAAATTAGGATTTAGATCGTACATAAACGCTAGAGACGGTAGGATTTTAAAGTCACTATTACTATTGTACTGTTTACCTAATTGGCTCGAATTGATATTCGATACCGCCATATTTTCAAGATTACGTGGTTTGGTGTTTTGATAGATAGCTCTTACTCCCGGAACGATATAAAAATTGTTGCTATCGTTAATATTAAAACTAATGCGATCTTCAAAGAATCCACCTATTTGATAGCTACGGCTATCTGCTTGCGGTTTAGTATAATCTCCGTCAGGGAAAATTCGACCATTTTGTGATTTTGCAGAAGTATAAAATGGCGATTCATCTTCACTCCACTTAGCATTTAAACCAGCAGTAATTTTTTGATTATCAAAACTTTTTAATAAGGTTGTGATAAAGTTATAAGATTTTGTATTGTAATTTGTTTGAGTATTGAAGTTACCTTTAGAACTATGGCGCAAATAGGTGTCATCAAATACATTTGTGCGTTGATAATTTATCTGAGTGGTTAAACTATCAATCCAACTAATGTTGGTTGGTTTCCATTGATCTTTAATCGCTAAGTTAAAGCGATTATTTTTACTACGCTGATGATCATACGATTCAATTTTTTTACCATACCGATCCCAAGTATCATAATGAGAGTTTTTGGTTTTACTGTTGAAATCAATCGTTGCGTTGACCAAATGCTCGTCCGTCATTTGCCATCCAATTCCCGCTAAAATTGAATTTGAGTGCCAATTTTCAGGATAGCTATTGATCGAATCTCCGTAATTGCGGCCTTGCTGTCCGTCACGACGGCTTAATACAAGAATTCCATTAAGGTACTCATCACCTCCGGCGATAGTTATACCTTGATGATAGCTTCTATCGGCGCTGTCGTAATTATTTTGAAATCCAAAATAGCTGGTTTTGCCCGGATACAAATAATAACTGGCTGTTTTAGTTTGGAATGAAACCGAGCCACCTAAGGCATTATTTGCATTACTGACAGATGTTGCGCCAGATTGAATATCAACCTTGTTATACATATAAGTATCAATGTAATCACGACCAATACCGTATGAACCAAATCCCGCTCTACCAACAGAGTTAACACGCCCTTGAGCAATCGGTAATGGCATCCCGTCAATATCAATCGATACACGATTAGCATCTAAACCACGAATATTGTAACCGGTAAATCCTCCACGATCCCAACTGCTTTTACCACTGCCAGAACCGGAAATATTGCCCGGCGCTGAAATAAGCGGTTGATAACGCATGATACTACCAAAGTTCGTACCGCCATCACGTCTAATATCTGATTCCGAAATTTCTGTATTAGTACCAGCTGTTTTGGTGGCTTCATGAGCCGTTACTGTAATGGTATCAATATTGTTTTCTTCATCTTGAGTTTGAGCGGCGACGGTAGGTAACGCTAAGGTTAACCCTATTGCTAGCGTGCCGGTTTTCTTTAGATTAATTAAGTCAAACATTTTATTCCTTTCAAAAATGATAAATACGAATAATGTACTTCAATTGCTTCTTTAACTAATTGATATAATTATTTTTTAAAATCCGATTGTGGTTATTTATTTTCAGGGTAAAAACTTGCATAAAGTATTTTTGTCACCTCATCAATACGGGGGCCGATACCGAATAAATAGCTATCATCTATCGTCACTATGCGATGATTTTTAAAAGCCGATGTTTCGGTAATACCGGGAATTGTGTTAACTTTATCAAGCCCGCCTAGCTGGCTAATTGAATGACTATTTAACAAAATAACTTCGGGATCCATAGCAATTAATGATTCCGCGGTATAACTTTTAAAGCTATTATGTTTTGCCAGATTCTCACCGCCCGCAATTTCAATTAACGCATCTGCTGTTGTATTTTTGCCTGCGACAGAATTGGTGCCTCCCATGCTCATTAGGAACAGTACTTTGGCTTTTTGAGGATGAGTTGTAATTTTGTCTTGGATTTGTGCTAAGTTGGTTTTTATCTTATTGGTTAATTGTTGTCCTTCGGTTTGTTTATTGAGCTTTGCCGAAATTTTTTCAATATTTTCATATAACAACTCAATAGTGCCCGGAACTCGCTTCAATGGCAAAACATCAACCTTAGCTTGGCTTACTTGGCTGATAACGTTATCAGGCTCGGCATCCTCTAAAGTAATAAAAAGGGTAGGATTTAATGACAAGATACCTTCAATATTCAATAATTTCCAATATCCGATTTGCGGAAGTTGCTTCGCTTTTTCGGGGTAGCTACTGGTTTTATCCACCCCAACAACTTGATCTCCCGCACCTAAAGCAAATACTATCTCTGTGAGGGATCCTCCTGCAACAACAATTCTTTCATTAGCAAAGCTATGGTTGATTAAACTGTTGAAGCTTAAAATTAACAAAAATAGACTAATTTTTGCCATTATTTTATTCTTCATTACTTGTTTTCCATGTAGTTATGACTTCAGATAGAATCCATAATATAGTGAAAATGATAACTATTATCAACACAATTATAATGATATCCTAATGTTAATTATTTTTCAAAAAAGTCATTAAAAAGTTAACAGATTTGCTTTTCTAACAAAAAATAATAAATTAATTATCAATATATTATGAAATTTACTAATAAAAAATATTGATAAATGATAATAATTATTATTTAATTTGCAAAGATTATTTATAAGAATGGCTGTTATGAAATCATTAGATGTAAGTGCGTATTACGCTTCAAATCCTGTTTTACCGTTTAAAAATCGTTGGGCTGTAATGCCTCTTCAAGCAAGTTTACCAGTACCACCTCAAGAGATAGAAAATACATGGAATAACCTTCAAAAATCCAATCTTGCAGGCCGAAAACGTCTGATTTATATACATATCCCTTTTTGTGATATCCATTGCCAATTTTGTGGTTTTTATCAAAACCCATTGCGTAAATTTAATACTGAAACATATGTCGATTATTTATTAAAAGAAATTGCACTTGAAATTAATAATCCCGCAATGCAATCAGCTCCGATCCATGCTGTTTATTTTGGTGGTGGTACACCATCTGCATTAGCTGCCGGGCAACTAGCACGGGTGATCGGTTATTTAAAGCAGTATGCGCCATTAGCCCCCGATTGTGAGATAACGGTTGAAGGGCGGATTTCAGATTTTGATGATGAACGAATTGATAGTTATATTGAAGCTGGTGCCAATCGATTCTCAATTGGCATTCAAACTTTTAATACTGAAATAAGACAAAGATTAGGTCGTCAATCGTCTGAACAACAAATTATTGAAGGGTTTAAACGCATTGCTTCACGTGATAGCGTGGCCTTAGTCTGTGATTTAATGTTTGGTTTACCAAATCAAACAACAGAGAGCTGGCAACGTGATTTAGAGATTGCAGATAGTCTACCACTTGACGGCGTTGATCTTTACTCTCTAAACCTTTTACCTACCACACCACTGGCTAAAGGGGTAGAAAATAACCGAATCGTGTTGCCTTCTATTACGGATAAATGTGATTTTTATTTGCAAGGCGCTAATTATCTGGCTAAACAGGGATGGACACATTTAACCAATGCCCATTGGGCTAAAACCAGTCGCGAAAGAAATTTATATAATTTTCTGATAAAACAAGGCTCACATTTTTTTGCTTTTGGATCATGCGCAGGTGGAAAATTAGCAGGACAATCATTTATGATTCAGCGCGATTTAAACCAGTATTATGCACAGCTCGATCAAGGTAAAAAGCCGCTGATGATGTTAACCGGTAAGCCCTTAATCGGCTCATGGTTATATCAATTACAAGCAGGAATTGAAAAAGGTCGGGTTGATTTAACCCAGTTAACCGATAAAGTGGAATTATTCGATCCATTAATCAAACAATGGCATCAAAATGGTCTGTTACAAAATGAAGATCACTGCTTACGGCTAACGTTATCCGGCCGTTTTTGGTCAAGTAACTTGTTACAAGCTTTACAGCAATTGTTATTACAACTGAATAATCCGGAACATATCGAATTGCAACAAAAAATGGCGCAGGCCAAACAATCAATGCAAGCGGGGCAGGGTATGCCTAAGTTTCATTCGCATAAACAGAACATCGAAACAACATCACACAATTAAAGGATATTACAATGGTCGATAAAAAAACGCATTTAGATAATCTTGCAACTTACATGCAATCAAATCCTGAAGAGTTATTAGAAAAAATTGCACAAGATTTTCAAGTTCCGTTAGCACAAGTAATTCAAGCTCTACCAGATGCTAAAATTGTTGATGGTAGCCACTTTGATACAATTTGGGCTGAGGTTGCCACATGGGGCGATGTGCTATTTTTAATCCATAATGGCGATATTATTGCTGAAATCTCCGGCGAATTACCACCGGGAACACACAGTCAAAAATATTTCAATTTACGTCACCAAAAAGGATTAAGTGGCCATATTAAAGCCGAACATTGTCAGCATATTGCTTTTATTGAACGCAGCTTTATGAAAATGTCTACCGCATCAATGATTTTCCTTAATCATTATGGACAAGCAATGTTTAAAATTTTTGTTGGTCGTGATGAAAAACATCAATTGAAAGCTGACCAATTAGAAAAATTCAGAGCTTTAGCTAAAAACATTAACTAATTATTAAAAATCACATGAAAACATTACTAATATTTGGCGTTAGCCCAAAGCATGGAACAGGTTATCAAGTTTCTCAATTAGTTAAACAATGCTATGAAAAATGGCGTTGTATTGCGTTAGTGAGAGATGCGGCTTTTGCAGAACAATTGTCTCAACAAGGAATCGAAACTTATGTTGGTGATGCAACCGATGTTGAACTGGTTAGCGACCTTTGTCAAAAAGCAGGTACCGATTCTACAATTGTCTCAACCTTAGGGGGTGAAACCGGTAATTATATTGCTCAGCGAGTCATTATTGATTGCGCTCAACAAGCAGGCATAAAACAGATGGTATTAGTCACTTCGCTTGGTTGTGGCGATTCATGGTCAACCTTATCTTCACGTGCAAAACAAGCATTTGGTAATGCCGTTCGGGAAAAATCACTAGCTGAAGTTTGGTTACAAACCAGTGCGCTTAATTTCTTAATTTTAAGACCAGGTGGACTCCGTGACGGTGAAATAACAGGGCAAGGGCAATGTTATTTTCAACAAGAAGTTCATGGATTTGTATACCGTAAAGAGCTAGCAAGAATAATTATTGATAAAATTGCTAATCAACAACTTGATAATTGCGCTTATAGTGTTGTAGATCCCACTTTAACGGTTAGTTCTTAGTATTTATAAAAAGCCTGAAATATTACAAATGGAGTTCATCTGTGCGCAATTCTAGTCATCGATCAATGTTATGGGGTTTATCTGCCATACTTTTGATTTTAATTATTTATTCTGCAAATTCAGGTGCATTAAAGTTACCTGTGTTTCAATTGGCTAGTCTGTCATTTGATGATCCATTATGGAATATTTGGTGTAATATTCGGCTACCAAGAATTATTCTAGCAGTAATTGTCGGCATGGCATTAGCAACGTCTGGTGCGGTCATGCAAGGGTTATTTAGAAACCCATTGGCTGATTCAGGTTTGTTAGGTATTAGTAGTGGTGCCAGCTTAATGGTTGGATTATCAATACTGTTTCCGACAATTTTTCCACCGATCATGATGCTATATGGCAAAATGGTTGCCGCATTTTTAGGTAGCCTATTTATTTGTCTTTTAATTTATCTTTATAGCCTACAAGAGCAATGTAACTTAGCCAAAATGGTGTTATTAGGCGTTGCCATTAATGCCATTATTGGCGCTGTAATGGGATGCTTAAGTTATATCAGTGACGAATCTCAATTGCGACAACTTTCATTATGGTCAATGGGGCATTTAGGTAAAGGTTCTTGGGATTTGGTATTAGTTGCCATGTCATTAATTGTTCCTGCGCTAATCTGTATTTTTAAGCTATCTCATCAACTCAATATATTGCAGCTGGGTGATGAAGATGCTCACTACTTAGGAATTAATGTCCAGCGTATAAAACGTTATTTACTATTGCTATGCGCAGTACTAATTGGTACGGCTGTTGCAGTCAGTGGCATTATTGCCTTTGTTGGATTAGTTGTGCCACACATGATCCGTTTGCGAATTGGCGCAAATCATCAATGGTTACTGCCCGGTTCAGCCTTGGGCGGTGCCTGTTTATTATTACTTGCCGATACGTTAGCAAGAACACTGGTCGCCCCAATTGAGATACCGGTTGGATTATTTACCAGTTTAATTGGTGGTCCTTATTTTCTTTGGCTTATCTTGAGGCATAAATAATCGATGAACTATGATATATTATGCGCTAAAAACCTAACATTTGGTTATGGCGAACGAATGATAATTAATGATGTGTCTTTAGATATCAAGGCAGGTGAAATTGTCATTATAATTGGCCCTAATGGCGCAGGAAAATCAACGTTATTACGTTTGTTAACCGGATATCAAAAGCCTTCATCTGGTCAATGCTATTTACAAAATAAACCATTATCACAATGGTCAACCAAAGCGTTAGCAAAAATAAGAACTGTCATGCTTCAACAAAGCCAATTAACCTTTCCATTTAAAGTAAGGGAGGTGATTGCAATGGGCAGAGCGCCATACGGAAAAGCCAATTTTAATGAAGCAATTGAAGATGCCATGCGCCAAACCGATTGCATATCATTAGCCGATCGGGATTATCGCGGTTTATCCGGCGGAGAACAACAACGGGTACAGCTAGCAAGAGTATTAGTACAGTTGTGGCAACCCGAACCTAGCGAAAAAATTCTCTTTTTAGATGAGCCGACTTCAGCACTGGATTTATATCATCAACAACACACATTGCGCTTATTAAAACGGCTTGCTAAGGAACAAAAATTAGCAGTATGTTGTATTTTACATGATCTTAATTTAGCGGCTTTGTATGCGGATAAAATTATATTGCTCAATCAAGGTAAAATTGTAGAACAAGGCACACCGGCAGAAGTGCTAACAGAAAAAAATATTAATCATTGGTATGGGGTAGAATTAGGGATTTTTTCACATCCGAATAATTCTGCTGTACCACAAGTGTATTTAAACCCCTAATGAGATCAAAAATTATTGGCATTGATTGCTAGCTCCATTTTCGTTCAAAATCAGTATATAATAATAAAAACTTAAAAAATGGGGCTAATGATGACTAACGATAACGATGAAAGTTCAGTTTTAGTTTCAAAATTGCTAGCAGCGGAGCCTGTTTTTTGTTGTCAATTAGATGGAAAAGGTAAAGCTTTAGCGTTAACCGCAAACAGTAAAGCAACGACCCAACAGCCTTGCTGGATCCATTTAGATTTTGCTAAACCACAAACCATTAAATGGATAAACAGCACAAATTTAATTCCAAATATCGTCAAAAATGAATTAATCAAACCGAATCAAATCCCAAAAGAAATACGCTTTGATTCGGGTATTTTGGTGGTGTTAAAAGGGGTGAATTTTACCCCGAACGAATTACCTGATCCTATCGTAACTTTTCGCTTCTTTATTACTGATAACCTAATCATATCAACCAGACATCAGCAAATCGAAGCTATTTTCCAATTAAAAGATAATTTAGAGAAAGGTATCGGACCGGTTGATGTTGCAGACTGGTTAATACAGATTTCAGAACTAATTAGTGATCAAGTAAATTTATCATTCGACAGTGTCCATAATAAAATTATTAAACTTGAGGATTTAGTATTAAATCAGCGTATCTTTTCACATAAAGAAATTGGTCGGGTGCGAAAACAGTTAATTGTATTACGAAGATTGTTATCGCCCCAGCGAGACATTTTCGTTAAAATCTCAACCGAACGAATATCTTGGATCGATGATAATGATCGGCAACGGTTGCATGATATTTCTAACCAACAAAGCCACTATGTCTCAGATATCGACAGCTGTTTGTTGCGTTTAGCATCTATTATGGAACAAATTAATAGCTTTTTGGCAGAATCGACTAATAAACGCATCTATTTAATGTCGCTCTTTACCATTATTTTTACACCGATAACTTTTATCACAAGCCTGCTTGGGGTAAATTTGGCCGGTATTCCATTTAGTGAACACCAATGGTCATTTATAGGACTAATATTGCTCCTGTTAATCATTAGTATTGTATCGGCGATTTGGCTCAAATTTAAAAAATGGTGGTAATCATTGTTATTTTTCTTTAACCAAATTAGATTGTAATTTTATGAAGTTTTGAAAAATCCCTTTATAAAATTTTATTCACCAATAGGCATTAATTTTTAATTCAAACTAATTGGCAAGGAAGCCTTAAAAAACAGTAACATTGTTTAAATGAATATCGACATACTCACTCTTTTAGACAGTGACTGATTATTTTTATTTAAAGCCCAAAATAGAAACTCAAAAAAGCCTGATGTCATCGATTAAATCAATGATTAAAAATGATTATCAACAAATTATCGGGCTTGAATGGGCGAAAGAGTTATGTAACAATTCACCGTCTTAGGCAGAATTTGCAATATTGGGAAAGGATTGACTATTTTGAAGGATAATATTATTGCTACTGGTGCATTATTTTATTTCGCCTATAACCGTTGTATCGACCATAAAATTAACGCCATAAAGTTTCAAATACAATATAAACTTGCTTTAATTGGTTTCACTCAGCGTATTATTTGGTTTGCTAGGTCAAATATCAGCTTGCCGGGATAGGTATTATCCGGTTTTTTATAGAACAAATAAGGTGATAGCTTTGCTAAATCCTAACGTGCTTAAACTGTCTAACATTAATGATTTATACTAATAATTATGCAATCAAATCAATCCTATCGTCTTTTTATTGCTGAAAAACCTAGTCTGGCAAGGGCTATTGCGGATGTATTGCCAAAACCTCATCAAAAAGGGAATGGCTTTATCAAAGCCGGCAATGGTGATATTGTCAGTTGGTGTATTGGGCATTTACTTGAACAAGCGACGCCAGAGGTTTATGACCAACGTTATAAAAAGTGGCAAGTTAATGATCTACCAATTGTCCCTGAAAAATGGATATTAATGCCAAAAAGCAACACTGCAAAACAGTTTAATATTTTAGTTGATCTGATCAAATCAGCCGATCAGATTGTTCACGCGGGTGACCCGGATAGAGAAGGGCAACTATTGGTGGATGAAGTACTAAATTACTGTAAGCTACCCGATACGAAACGTAAATCAATCCAGCGCTGTCTTATCAGTGATTTAAATGCTAGTGCGGTTGAAAAATCATTACAACAGTTACGAAGTAACCAAGAGTTTATACCATTGTCCACTTCGGCTTTAGCGAGAGCGAGAGCCGATTGGCTTTATGGTATAAATATGAGTCGTGTTTGTACAATTGTTGGGCAAAAAAGTGGTTATCGTGGCGTATTATCAATTGGGCGTGTTCAAACTCCTATTTTGGGTTTAGTTGTTCGGCGTGATATCGATATTGAACAATTTGTCCCAAAACCATTTTATGAAGTTTATGCTGTTTTAGAAACTGAGCATAATGAAAAGTTCAAGGCAAAATGGCAACCTAGCGAAGCTTGTGCACCTTATCAAGATGAAGAAGGGCGAGTTCTGGTTAAAGCATTAGCAGAAAATGTCTGTCAAAGAATTATCAATCAAACAGGCACTGTTGAGAAAGTGAGTAACAAAAAGAAAGAGCTTGCACCACCTTTGCCATTTAACCTTTCTGCCTTACAGATCGAAATGGCGAAAAAAAATGGCTTAAGTGCGCAAGATGTGCTCGATATTTGCCAAGCGTTATATGAAAAACATAAATTAATCACCTATCCCAGATCGGATTGCCGGTTTTTACCGCAAGAACATATTGATCAAATTAATGGGGTAAAATCTGCGATTGAAAATAATTGTCCTGAGCTAAAAACGGCTATTGATAATGCTGATTTTACCTTACGTACTAAAACATGGAATGATAAAAAAGTTGAGGCGCACCATGCAATTATCCCTACCTTGCGCAAAGCAAGAATGGAAAACCTCACTGAAAATGAAAAGGCGGTTTATCAAGTTATCGCCACCCAATATCTGGCACAGTTTTATCCGGCTTATAAATATGCTGAATTACAAATTGATGTTGATATTGTCGGTGGAAAATTTATCTCCAAAACTAACCAAATGCTTGATGAAGGTTGGAAAGTCTTGTTTCGTAGCAAAAACTATCAAAACGACAATGATAATCCAAATAATGAATCGAGCGGAGTGTTAACTAAACTGGTAAAAAAAGGCGAGTCAGTGCAGTGTGTTGATACCGAACTGTTAAGCAAAGAAACCCAACCACCAAAACCATTTACCGATGCTACCTTACTTTCTGCAATGACAGGGATTGCGCGCTTTGTTAAAGATCCCGAAATAAAGAAAATATTACGTGAAACAGACGGCTTAGGCACCGAAGCGACCAGAGCGGGAATAATTGAACTGCTATTTAAAAGGCAATTTTTAACCAGACAAGGTAAAACAATTCGATCAACACCTGTTGGCCGCAATCTTATTTTGTCATTGCCAGAGATGATGTCTATGCCGGATATGACTGCCCATTGGGAGATGCAACTTGATGAGATCAGCAAAAAAGAGTTCTCTTATCAACAGTTTATGCATCAACTCAATGTTTCACTTTTGTCACTGGTTGGGCAGTTAAAAAACTCAAGATTGAAAATTGGTAACTGATCCCCATATTAAAAAAGGATAACAAAGTAGCTTATCTTTAACTCCGTTATCCTTGTTTATTTAACTAGTTTTTGCATTAATCTTATTTTGCAAAAAATTATAAATTTATTGATTGTCTTGTTCTTGTTCTTGTTCTTGTTCTTGTTCTTGTTCTTGTTCGTGCTCTTGTTTTGTGTCTTGTTCTTGTTTATTGTCTTTTTCTTTGTTTTCTTCGCCTTTCACTTTTAACTTATCTAAATTTATTGTGACAGTTTGATTTGATTTTGGAAGCATTTCGGATAACACGTTATTGGCACGTGTTAAAAAAGAACGATCTTTAAGAATCAATCGATAGATATTAAGTCGTTTGAAAGGTCCGGATGCAAACTGTGCTAATATAATCATGATGATAAAGATAGCTAAAATAGCAATAATGACATTAACAATCTTATGTGAACCAAAGATAGTAAAAAGATTAGAGAAGATCACAAAAACACCAAAGAATGATGCAACTAAAATTAGGATTATTTCTTTTATCAACAATGGATTAATGGGATTAATTTTGTTGTTTTTAATGCTAAAGTATTGGGTTAGCAAATTGAGCTGAGTAAGTTCAATAATATTATTGATATCAGCATTGACTAGCGAGATAGCAATACGCTCTTTATTAATGTTACCCACATCAAAAAAACAGACTTTTTCCCAAAGTAGTTTCCTTTTAATATTATTTAAGTAATCTTTTTGATATTTGGGTTGAGGGGCTTTTTCTAAAATATCTGTGTACTTAATAAGGTTATCAAAGTAGTTGATCGTACGGCGTTTACTAAAAATAAAAGCGATTAGCGAAAGTACGAAAATGATAAATAAGTTGAACCAATTATCTGCAAGTAATTCGTTTAGTTCCATTGTTAATTCCCAAATAAATCGTTATATGACAATTGTAACTGAAATTAAGTAAAACTTGTAATGATTCTGTCATGAAAGCTTGTATTATCTAACTATAAGTGCTGTTTTTAAGCAAATGCTTCTACATTTTTATTTAATCGGTTGACTTCTTACGTTCAAAGGCGTATAACTTGCACGCCTTCGAGCTTTTCTTACTTTTTTAACGATGACGGTGGTTAAAAATGAGGGTTAAGAAAAGTTGAAATCCAAGGCGTAGAGTTCAATTTACAGGAGAAATATGGACACTCATTCGGGTCACCCCATTTGCGGGGGCGATAAATTCAATCAAATCATTGTCGGTTAATGAACCTGTCTAAATAATCATTTTTTCAGTTCACAAGCCGAGATTGATAAAAACGGTAACGGTGAACGATATGCAATTTTGTACACGCTATCACACAAACTCAAAACTTAAATGCGCACAAACTTTAATGCTGTGTATTTTACATCTATCACAAAAACAATTAGAACCGCCGAGTTGTATCTAATTCTTAATTAATTATTTCATTAAATTAATTGTATGTGCAGCAATAGCGTACATCGCTAGTTTTGCTTTGCATTTAATTTAGATTAATTACCCATTTCGATTACTCATTGTTGTTACCTCAACGATGAGCAGGATTTTTTTATCTAAAAATAAGATTAGATATAGGTACGCAAGATGATTAAAAACACATCAAAAGTTAAAGCAGAAAACAATTTAGGGGTTAAAGCACTCGATGAAGCTCAAAATAGCTTAGAAACTATTTTAGCTAAATTTCAGTCAAGCCTGTCCGGATTGACGCAAGAAAATGCTCAAGCTCGCATTGAAACATATGGCAAAAATGAAGTTGCCAGAGAAAAAGTCCCAAGTGCTTTTATGCAGTTGCTTATGGCATTTAATAATCCCTTTATATTTGTTTTACTCGTATTAGCTATCGTAAGCTTTGTGACGGATTATTGGTTACCACTACAAAAAGGTGAAGAAACCGATGTTACAGGTATTTTTATTATTTTAATAATGGTGACCCTTAGTGGATTATTAAGATTTTGGCAGGAGTTCAGATCAAACAAAGCGGCTGAAGCATTGAAATCTATGATTCGTACAACGGCAACTGTGCTAAGACGACCGCATAAAGATATGAACCCTGAACGCTATGAAGTACCACTTAATGAGATAGTACCGGGTGATATTGTCTATTTATCTGCCGGAGATATGATACCGGCTGATATTCGATTGATCGAGTCACGCGATCTATTTGTTAGCCAAGCAGTATTAACAGGTGAATCTATACCCGTTGAAAAATATGACACATTGGGAGCGGTGACACAAAAAACATCTGATGAAGTTAATTCATCTGAAATATCAAAAGATAATATACTTGATGTCAATAATGTCTGTTTTATGGGCACAAATGTGGTGAGTGGTACAGCAACCGCTATTGTTGTGGCAACCGGCTCTGATACCCATTTTGGATCATTAGCTAAATCGATTGTTGGCTCTCGCGCTGAGACCTCCTTCGATCGAGGGGTAAATAGTGTAAGTTGGTTACTTATCCGTTTTATGCTCGTTATGGTACCGATTGTGCTTTTAATTAATGGATTTACCAAAGGTGACTGGGGCGAAGCTGCGCTATTTGCACTTGCTGTTGCGGTTGGTTTAACACCTGAAATGTTACCAATGATTGTCAGTGCCAACCTAGCCAAAGGTGCAGTTGGAATGGCAAAACGTAAAGTCGTTGTTAAACGTTTAAATGCGATACAAAACTTTGGTGCCATGGACATTTTATGTACTGATAAAACCGGTACATTAACACAAGATAAAATTATCTTAGAACATCATCTGGATATTAACGGACAATTAGATCCAAGCGTATTAGAGCTTGCATGGTTAAATAGCTATTATCAAAGCGGCATGAAAAACTTAATGGATAAAGCTATCATCCGTTTTGCTGACGAAAAGACCAACGTTAAAAAAGTAGGCGTTGGACTATACAAAAAAATCGACGAGTTACCATTTGACTTTGTTCGACGTCGCTTGTCTGTCGTTGTACAAAATGGCGGGGACAACCATTTAATGATCTGTAAAGGCGCCGTTGAAGAGATGCTTTCAATATCCAGTTACGTTTACGAAAATGGTCAATATCTACCATTAAACGAAGAACGTAAACAAGCGTTAATTGAACTTGCGCATAATTACAATCGAGATGGTTTTAGAGTGTTAGCCGTTGGTGTGAAAGATATCGATGGTCATGATGCTAAAGACCAATACAGTGTTCAAGATGAAAAAGCGTTAGCAATTCGTGGTTTCCTTACTTTCCTCGATCCACCGAAAGAGAGTGCTTACGAGGCTATATCTGCATTAAATGAACATGGTGTTGGGGTAAAAGTGTTAACAGGTGATAATGAAATTATCACAATTAAAGTATGCCGTGAAGTAGGACTTGAACCTGGTGTACCACTGTTAGGCGCTGAAATTGAGAAAATGGATGATGCTCAACTTAAAGAGCAAATTGAACAGCGCACGATTTTTGCTAAATTAACACCGTTACAAAAATCACGCATTATACGTTTATTACAAGAAAATGGTCATACAGTAGGCTTTTTAGGCGACGGTATTAATGATGCACCGGCATTAAGAGATGCTGACGTGGGAATATCGGTCGATACAGCAACCGATATCGCCAAAGAGTCGGCCGATATTATCCTGCTGGAAAAAAGCTTAATGGTTTTAGAACAAGGCGTGGTTTGTGGTCGTGAAACTTTTGGTAATATCATGAAGTACTTAAATATGACGGCAAGTTCTAACTTTGGAAATATTTTCTCAGTGTTAGTTGCCAGTGCTTTTTTACCATTTTTACCAATGTTGGCGATTCATCTATTAATTCAAAACCTCTTGTATGATATTTCACAACTATCATTACCATGGGACAAAATGGATGATGAGTTTTTACAAAAACCACGTAAATGGGATGCACAAAATATCAAAAGATTTATGATTTGGATTGGTCCAACATCCTCTATTTTTGATATTACTACTTATGCGTTAATGTGGTTTGTATTTGGTGCAAATAGTGTTGAAGCACAATCGCTATTCCATTCCGGGTGGTTTATCGAAGGTTTATTGTCACAAACATTAGTTGTACATATGTTACGGACGCAAAAAATTCCATTTATTCAAAGTACCGCTGCTTTCCCAGTCATTGTGATGACAATGCTAATTATGGCAGTAGGGATCTATATTCCGTTCTCACCAATGGGAAGTCTGATTGGTCTTGAACCGTTGCCATGGTCCTATTTCCCATGGTTGATCGCCACTTTACTCAGTTATTGTGTTGTGGCTCAATTGATGAAACGAATTTATATTAAACGTTTCGGACAATGGTTCTAAATGCTGTGAAACATTAGGTAAGTGACATGGTTGCTTACCTAAATAAACTTAAACATATCAAAAAACGAGGTTTTATGTTAAAGTTATCTTAACTTACAAAAAGATAATTTTTGATTACGACCCGACAAATTTTAAGCACAAATCAAAACTCATTGCTTTGTAGCTTACTATTTTCATCTATAACAATAACGATAAAAGGAATCAAAATGAAAACACCACATAAAAATTTAATCGTGCTCATTAAAAATCGCAAACAAAGAAAAGCGCAAGAGAAACGTATTAAATAATCAGTTAAAATTTATATTTTATTATATTAATGATTAAAAAACCCCTGATGTGGGGTTTTTTAAATATCAACAAAGTCAATTAAACATAAACCGGTTTTCACTCTATTTAATGCACGAATAAACTTTACTATAATGGTGGGTGCATTATTACAATTAACAAACCTTCTATGATGAGGCTTTTTTCAGTATTTCATAGAGCTGATCTTTCAATTTAAGCTTAAGCTTTTTTAGCGTCTCAATCGATTCAGATGTATCAACAGCAATGCCTGATTCAATATTTTTAATTTTTTGATCCAGTTCATTATGTTCAGCAAACAGTTTTTGAAAACGTAAATCGGTATTTTTTAATTTAGAAATCAAATCGCGGTATTCAGGAAACATAGCTACTCCTTAATCAGGTGAGTGAAAATAATAACATTAGCAGTTATTACTGTTTCAGCTTACAATATTCTCAATTGTTTTAATAGCAATTTTTATGAGGATTTAACCCATGAGTGAATCAATTGTTATTGCCAAAAGTAATGGCAAAGATCTTTATATTCTTGCTTCATTAGCTAACCGTCATGGTTTAATTACCGGTGCAACTGGTACAGGTAAAACGGTGACTTTGCAAAAAATGGCTGAGAGTTTTTCACAAATTGGCGTTCCTGTTTTTTTAGCTGATGTAAAAGGCGATCTAACCGGCATTGGCTTAAAAGGTGAATTAACGGAAAAATTGCAATCTCGGTTAGAAAACATTGGCGTTAAAGATTGGTCTCCAGTTGCATCGCCTATTGCATTATGGGATGTTTTTGGTGAAAAAGGAATACCTGTTCGTAGTACGGTGTCTGATATTGGCCCGGTGTTACTGGCTCGATTATTAAATCTTAATGATATACAATCCGGCGTTTTACAACTGGTATTTAAAATTGCTGACGATAATGGCTTATTATTGATCGATTTTAAAGATCTACGCACACTCGTTCAATTTGTCGGCGATAATGCTAAAAAATTCATAACTCAATACGGTAATATCTCCTCATCATCAATTGGTGCTATCCAACGGGGCTTATTGACCCTTGAACAAGAGGGCGCAGAATATTTCTTAGGCGAACCTATGTTAGATATCGCCGATCTGCTGCAAGTAGATGCACAAGGTCATGGTGTTATCAATATACTGGCAGCTGACAAGTTATATAATTCACCAAAATTATATTCGGTGTTCTTACTATGGTTACTTTCCGAACTGTTTGAACATCTGCCAGAAGTGGGCGATTTGGACAAACCGAAATTGGTATTCTTTTTTGATGAAGCCCACCTGCTATTTAATGATATTTCATCGGCTTTATTAGAAAAAATTGAACAAGTTGTTCGTTTAATTCGTTCAAAAGGCGTTGGCGTCTATTTTGCAACCCAAAATCCGACCGATATCCCCGATACTGTACTTGGGCAGTTAGGCAATCGAGTACAACACGCTTTACGAGCCTTCACCCCTAAAGATCAAAAAATAGTTAAAGTTGCAGCGCAAACTATGCGGGCTAATCCAAATTTCGATACCGAAAAAGCCATAATGGACTTAGGTGTAGGTGAAGCTTTAATCTCGTTTCTCGATGAAAAAGGGCGCCCCAACATGGTTGAACGTGGATTTATTATTGCCCCTGGCTCAAAAATGGGACCAATGCCTTTAGATGACCAATTATCTATTATTCATCAATCGCCATTTTATAATAAATATTCGCAAACGATTGATCGTCAATCCGCTTACGAAAAAATTAGGGATGGATTTAACGTTAACGGAGTTGCTAACGCGAATACTAATGAGCCAAATACCAATGCTGATGATGCTAACACCGATCAACAGAACAATCATGGTGGTGTGGTCGATTTTCTTCGTTCGCTATTTTTTGGTTGGAATGGCCCAAAAGGTGGGCAACATGACGGCGTTGTTCAACAAGTAGCCAAAAGCGCAACCAGACAGATAATAAATAATGTTGGTCGGCAAATTAGTCGTGGTATATTAGGCGGCATAAAAAAATAAAGATAATTAAATAATAATAAAAATTATTTACAAAATAGGAGTTTGTAGATGTTTAAAATGTTTATGCAATGGTATAAAAAACGATTTAGCGATCCCCATGTTGTATCGTTAATGTTTGTTATCCTGATTTTATTTTTTATAATCTACTTCTTTCATAAAATTCTTTTGCCCGTTCTAATTGCTATCGTGTTGTCATATCTACTTGATAGACCGGTCAATTATTTACATAAAAAGAATATACCACGCACGTTTGCAGTCATCATTGTTTTATTAGTATTTGTGATGCTGGTGTTAGCCGGATTTATGATTTTAGTTCCCTTAATTTGGCAACAAAGTATCAGTTTAATCACCAATATCCCGAACATGCTTAATTTTGTTAATAACTTACTGACCTCGCTACCGGAACACTATCCGGAACTGATTGATGTAGGATTGTTTGATTCAATTATTCAAGGTATCACCAGTAAATTTGTCCAAACCGGTAATTCGCTTTTACAATTTTCAATTGTTTCTTTGTTTAGCTTAGTTTCAGTCGCGATTAATGCTGTTTTAATCCCAATTATTATGTTTTTCTTACTGAAAGATAAAACTAAAATTTGGGGTTACTGCTCAGTGATATTGCCAAAAAATAGAACAGTTTTAAATAAAGTTGCTTCTGAAATGGATATGCAAATATCAAATTATATCGTCGGTAATGTTTTACATATCCTTATTTTAACCATTAGCGTTTATATTCCGTTTTGGTATTTTGGGCTGGATTATGGCTTGTTATTGGCTGTAGGCGTTGGTTTATCAGTTTTAATCCCTTATATTGGAATTATTATTTCCAGTATTCCGGTCGTTTTAATCGCCTTGTTCCAATGGGGGCTGACTGCTCAATTTGGCTATTTAATATTCTTCTATGTGCTTATTCAAGCTTTAGACGGTAATTTATTAGTACCTTATCTCTTCTCGGAAAAACTTAATTTGCACCCATTAGTGATCATTTTAGCGGTGATTATTTTTGGTGGTTTGTGGGGATTTTGGGGGGTCTTTTTCGCAATACCGTTAGCGACATTAGTAAAAGCCATTATTAATGCTTGGCCAAATCCTGAAGAAATCCATAAGATTAATCAAAAAATAAAAGCAGATTAGTGGGCTAATCTGCTTTATCATTCGTGATGCAATAAGATGCTATTTTGCGTGCGATTTAAGATAATCTAACACAACGGTATGATGATCAGCGGTTTTAAAATTGTCGAAGACTTTTTCTATTTTACCGTCTTTACCAATTAAAAAACTGATTCGATGAATACCGTCATAGGTTTTCCCCATGAATTCCTTTTCCCCCCAAGTACCAAATGCTTGACAAACTTCATGATTTTCATCTGAAAGAAGGGTAAAGTTTAATAACTCTTTATCTGCAAAACGTGACAACTTTTCCGGTTTATCGGTACTAATGCCAATAACAACGACATCATATTTTTTCAATTCATCAGAACTGTCACGTAAATTACAAGCCTGAATAGTACAACCAGGCGTCATAGCTTTGGGATAAAAATAGATTAAAATACGTTGACCTTTAAAATCTTTAGAACTTATTAGCTCCCCATCTTGATCTGGTAAAGAAAATTGAGGTGCTTTTTCACCTTCTTTTAGTGGATTAACCATAAATTATTACCTATGTTAATAGTTTAAAATTTTAATCTCTATTTGGTATTAAAAACTCTGTGTCATTAATTCATTTTATATTACTAAAAAAACGACTTGCCGCATCAATGGTGTGATTAATTTCTCTATCTGTATGCATAAGTGACATGAAACCTGCTTCAAATGCTGAAGGAGCAAAATAAACACCCTCAGATAGCATATGATGATAGAATTTTTTGAATATTTCAACATTACATTGCATAACATCTTGATAACAGGTTACTTCTAAAGCAGTTGTAAAGAATAAGCCAAACATACCGCCCACATGATTGGTTACTAATGGTATATTATGTTTCCGGGCGACATCTGACAGCCCGTTAACCAATGATGCCGTTTTATCCGCTAATTGTTGATAAACCCCCACATCGTTCAATTTGCTTAAAGTTGCATATCCCGCAGCCATTGCTACCGGATTGCCGGAAAGGGTGCCGGCTTGATAGATTGGACCGGTCGGCGCTAATTGTTGCATTATTTCCGCTCGACCACCAAATGCGCCAACTGGCATTCCTCCGCCAATAATTTTGCCTAAACAGGTTAAATCCGGGGTGATATCGTAATACTCTTGCGCTCCACCTAATGCAACTCTAAATCCTGTCATCACTTCATCAATAATTAACAAAGCGCCATATTTATCACATAACGATCGCAAACCATGTAAAAATTCTTTTTTGGCCGGTACGCAGTTCATATTACCGGCTACTGGCTCAATAATGATGGCTGCAATATCATCCGGATGTTGTTCAAATTGGCGCTCGACGGAGGCTAAGTCATTATAATCACAAACTAAAGTATGTTTAACAAAATCATGCGGAACACCTGGCGATGTTGGATGACCAAAAGTAAGGGCGCCGGAACCGGCCTTAACTAATAAATAATCCGCATGACCATGATAGCAGCCTTCAAATTTGATAATTTTATCTCGACCGGTAAAACCACGAGCAACGCGAATTGCGCTCATGGTGGCTTCTGTACCGGAGTTGACCATACGTAACATCTCAATTGACGGCATTAACTGGGTGACAAGATCAGCAACCTTTGTTTCAATTTCCGTGGGGGCGCCATAGCTCAGACCTTGATGAACAGCCTTAATAACTGCGTTAGCCACATCCGGATCATTGTGACCTAAAATCATTGGACCCCAAGAGCCGACATAATCAATATAGGCTTTTTCATCGACATCATAAATATAAGCACCGTCAGCCCGCTCAATAAATATTGGCGTACCACCAACACCGTTAAAAGCCCGAACTGGCGAATTTACACCGCCCGGCATAAAGGATAATGCTTGATGATAAAGCTTTTCAGATTTTAAAGTATTTTGCATGATATTGGCATTCTCTAAAGAAAAGGTTGATGTATTTATTCATAAAATTGAATTTAATTCAAGCAAGCTTTAATAAATTTATCTGATAGAAGTTTTCATTTTGTATTTTCATTTGCCAACAGTATATAATATGACAGTATAACTATTAGGAGAATCAAATGAGCGATGCTTTACCGATTAACTTTACTGATGCTGCTGCAAATAAAGTTAAATCACTAGTCACAGAAGAAGAAAACCCTAATCTAAAATTACGTGTCTACATCACTGGCGGTGGTTGTAGTGGGTTTCAGTATGGTTTTACTTTTGATGAAAAAGTAAACGAAGATGATCTATCGATCGAAAAAAATGGCGTTTCACTAGTTATTGACCCAATGAGTTTACAATACTTAGTTGGTGGAACGATTGATTATGTTGAAGGTCTACAAGGATCGCGTTTTGTTGTTGATAATCCCAATGCAACAACAACTTGTGGCTGTGGATCATCTTTTAGCGTGTAGTATTCTTTTTCTCTTCTTATCTTACCAAAGGCTCAGAAACCATGTGTTTCTGTAGCTGATTTATCCATATTAATTAAGTTAACGCTGAAAGATTATTATTGATTTAAATTAATCTATTAGGTTTATTCATTTGTATCTTTAAATAGGTTGATCTTATCCGATTGAAATTAATCAAGCTGTGACATACTCAAATTGAATGATTGTTTTGTGCATAGATTTGAAAAGATCAGATCTTCGAATGCATGCTTTATCATGTTATCTTTTGTTCACTACCTGCTATTAAATAGATTAACCAATGGCAACAACAAATAGTTGCTGCTTAACGTCATCAATAAATTAATTGTGGCAACTAAACGTTTAATTGGCTTGATAATAAGATCTAAAACATAAAGCTGAGAGGCAAAGGGGGGGGAAATGCATAACGATCGGTTGGTACAAACGCATGCTTATTTAAAACAGAAGATTTTGCAACTACTACCGCAACAAGCTCGACTCTCCACAGATATTCCGGGATTAATGATATCTCGTTATGACCATGACAGACCACCTGAAAGCTGTTTTTATCATCCAATGATTGCCATGGTCGTGCAGGGGCATAAGCGGTCTATGATAGGAAATCAAACATTCAATTATGGTCAAGGCCAATGTATGGTTGTTGGCGTCGATCTGCCGGGAGTATTTCATATTTCGCGCGCTACGCCAAAAGATCCTTTTATTTCAATATCAATAAAACTTGATAAGCACATCATCAGTCAATTACTTAGCGAAATGGCAATAAAACCTGACTTAGCGACAAATAAACCCACATCAGCGGTGGTCGTCTCTACAGCAACACATCAAATTATTGATACGTTTTTGCGCCTAATTGAGTTGCTCGAACAGCCCCAAAGTATAGGCTTTATTGCGCCACTGCTTATCAAAGAACTTCATTATTATTTGCTTAACAGTCCATTGGGTCAAAGTCTACGATTTTCCAATCTAAAAGGGGCAAACCTTAAGCAGATAGCCAAAGCGATTAACTGGCTACGCAATAACTACACTCAGCCACTTGATGTTGATACCTTATTAAAGTTAGTGAATATGTCGAGCTCAACCTTTCATCGCCATTTTCGTCAAGTCACAACTCTAAGTCCCTTACAATTTCAAAAACAGTTACGTTTATATGAAGCTGAACGCCTTATGCTTCAAGAAGGTAAAGATGTGAAATCGGTCGCCTTTCAAGTCGGCTACGAAAGCCAGTCACAGTTTAGTCGAGAATACAAACGCCAGTTTGGGGCTTCGCCTAATAATGATATGCTCAAAAAACGATATTAAATCAAAACAAGGTCGAATAGAGGCCAAATCAGACAAACATTGAGCAGTTAATCAATTATTTTCATTTTTTTATTGACGTTGAAATTTAGATAGGTAAAATGCACTGCATTCAAAGCGAATTACCTTACGTAACCAGTTTTGAGCCCGGGTGGTGAAATCGGTAGACACAAGGGATTTAAAATCCCTCGGCCTTTTTGGCCGTGCGAGTTCAAGTCTCGCCCCGGGCACCATTATTAATCATCTCTTATGCGGGAATAGCTCAGTTGGTAGAGCGCAACCTTGCCAAGGTTGAGGTCGCGAGTTCGAACCTCGTTTCCCGCTCCAATTAACAAGCCTTACTTAATCTCCTAAACGTTAACCGAGCTAACTGCCAGTTGTACTAGTTTTCTCAAAACATTCGAGAAAATCCAAATTTATGCACGACAAAAAACACCGATTACTGATCTGGATCACAAATAATTAGTGTTTATAAAATAATCTACTTGAATTTTCAATAATTCTAATAAACAATAAATGCTTTACGCAAAACTTAAGTTTTAATTCGCTTGAAAGGATAAGATTTTGGAAAAAAAATTATTATTAGCATTAGTGATTAATGTGCTGGCTTTGACTGGTTGTGATGAAGGTGATAATAATGATGTTTCGGAAAAATCTAATGTGTCAACTTCAATTAATTCTTATGATATCAATTTATCTGATGATTCTTTTGATGATAATGCAGTCGTAAACACCGAACCAAATGTTGTAAATACTAAACAAAGCGACGTAAATACTAAACCAGACGTTGAAAATACTAAGCAACAGGACAACATTACTAATATTGTTAAACTTGATACTCAAAAGATTGTGGAGCCTGCTCAAACAACGGCAACAGCTAATTTAACTGAAGAACAAAAAGCGTATCAAATAACTCAGAAAGTATCTAACTATATCGATGCGACAAACCAGCACAGTAGACGCCTAAGTGCTGGTTTATCGGTTTGGTCTGATAGGGTAGAGAAAATAAAGCAGGGGATTGAAAATAAGAACTATCGCGTTATTGAATCCTCACTGCTTTTAAACTCCAGAGGTTACGAAAGGTTACGCCAAAGCTTGATTGCCACTTTAACTAAAAATCCGATTCCGATTGAACCGGTAGATACTCATGCTCGTAATCTAATCGCAACGCTAGATGAGCTTTTACCGATTTGGGCTGAACTGGAAAAATATAACTCCACCAGACGTTTTGAAGATGATAATGGGGCAAAAGGGAAAGAGTTAATGGCGACTTTTACGCCAGATTATTTAAAAGCAAACCAACTTTATAATCAATTTTCTGCCTCTGTCCAACAGTTGGCATATGAGCAAAGTAAATTAAGTCTAGAGTTATTTAAAAAGCAGGGTCGAACCTTAGAACTTTATGCAGAAGAGTGTTTAAATTATGGCGAACAAATCTTAGCGCAATTTGACTATCTTGAAGATTTTCAGGATAAAGAAAAAATCACTAAAGCCAATGAATATTTAGCGCTGTTAGAGGACAGACTCGACAAGCTACAAAATGAGCTACAAATGGCTGAAAAAAACGGTAGAAATATTGTGGGATTTAGCTCGATGATAAGATATTTAGAAGATTTTATTGGTGATTATCGCGCTATCAGAAATAATCCGCGTGCGGTAACAACGTATATGGTCGAACATTATAATCAAGCAGTCGAATGTTATAACGACCGTATCAATCAACCTTAATTAGTTTTCAAACAGTACCTTTAAGGTGTGTTGTTTACCATGTGTTAGGTTAAATACCTGAAATAAATTGCTATTTTTTACCTTAACACTTAGTTCAAGATCTATTGGCTAGTAAATTAAATGATTTGCTAAACAAGCAGTGAAACTTCAAATTCATTTAGATGTTAAATAAAAATACAGGAATTGATTGAGGTATTTGGCTTTATTAGGCTGCAAGTATTATTAAAATATCTGGTTTATTGCTTGCTAAGCCTTTGTTTTGACAGAAGCTTAAAGTACTTTAGAAACACCGATAAAATTTACTGATAGTTAGCTAATTGCGCATGGTTTCGTGGAAGCTTATGTCAAAGTAAACTTCCACGAAAGGCGAGATTTAAAAATCTGTTTTAGCAATCCTGTTTCTAAAATACACTGTTATGATTGACCGATTTAATTTTTTCGACATGCGATTCAATCACATCCCAATGTTCCGCAATTTTATTATTTTCAACACGGTAAATATCACAAACTTTACTAATCGAGCCATCGGGCATGGTGGTTTTATAAAAAACATAAACCATATCGGCTTCACAACTAATATTAATCACATCAAATTTTGGTTTACTTTTAATATAAGACTTAAAAAATTCAGTAAAACCGTCTAAACCATTTTTAACTTGAGGATTGTGTTGAATATAGTTTTCAGCGACGTAATGTTTAATTTTCTCTACATCGCCATTGATAAATACATCTTTAAAGAAGTTTTCAACTAATTGCTTGTTTTTCATAATCTGTACCCCTTATTAAAATCATACAAAGAATATTAAAAAACGATTAATTAAATGTGTTAAAAAAGATTAAAATTCAATAAGACAGATGTTGATAGGATAATTATTTATACACCCTTGCGGGTATGTAGTAGCTGATTTGCCACCATAAGGATAAAGCTATTATGCCTGTTTCTAATCGTAATAGCTAGTTTTTAACCTGTTATGACCGCTCGCTATATTTTTTACGTTGATTTTGACGAAAAACTTGTGACAGGAATTATTTAACCATTAAAGCGATAAATTGATGATTTTTAACCGTCGATAAAAACATTTTACTTATCTAATTAAAATCCCGACTGACCTGCATTTATCATCAATATAATCAATATCTATTGTAAGTAGGATATTTTAAAATATCCAAATTCGTGTAAAATAAAGAAGTTTTCTGTTCTAACTGATCTTACAGCGCTTAAAATCGTCAGCAAAAATAGATTGATTTTATCGTGACTAAATATATTCCAATTTGCACATATTTTTATTGTTCCATATATCAGTACATATCTTTCTAAAAACATATTTATCGGGAATGAATAATAAAATCTTAGCTTGGAGGTAGGACATGTATTTATTATCAATGGCGCCAAAATTTTTGTTAGCTTTAATAATATTACTTATCTATGTCAAATTATCCGGAAAAAGCCAAATAGCGCCAATGTCTCAGTTAGATCAGGTCGGTAGCATGGTTATCGGTGCGTTAGTCGGGGGAGCGTTATTAAGTCCAACAGTTTCTGCATGGGAATCGGCTGGATTAGTTGCCATTTGGGCGGGATTATTAATATTGATTCGCTTTATTAAATCAAAAAATTCCCGTTTGCGTGATGCCATTGACGGTGAGCCAATTCAATTGGTGAAAAACGGTAATCTATTGAGTGATAACTTTATCAAAGCTAATTTACCGGTCAGAGACTTTGAGACGTTAGTCAATATTCAAGGTATCTCCTCTTTTGATCAGCTAAAACAAGTTTGGTATGAATTAAATGGCTCACTAACCATTATCAAGAAAGGTGAAAAAGATATTGCGGTATTGATTATCGAAAATGGTGGAATCAGTCATGATAATCTGGAACAGCTAAAAAAATCGGAAGATTGGGTGAAAAGTGAAATCAAAAAACAGGGTTATGATAAGATTGAAGACATCTTTTGTGCGGAATGGTTTGATAACAAATTTCTGATTTATCCATACGATTCAGTGCGTAATGGCGAGGCGAATAAATAACATCACTGGTACAATAAGATGAAGTAGCAAGGTGATTTGGATTGTTAACCACCTTGCTATCCATTAATACTAACGCAATTGGCTATCTTTACTGCCACGTCGATTATATAATGTAGCGGTTTTGCTAATTTGTTTATCGATTTCTTGCTGACAAGATAAGCAATATTGAACACCCGGTAGCGCTTGTTTGCGAGCTTCGGGAATAGGCTCACCACATTCAATACAAAAATCGGCACTCTTTGTATTTTGGTTTAAATGACGTCTAACATTTTCGATAGCATCAGCAATGGTACCTTCAATTTGTTGATTTACAGCATCATCAGATGCCCAACCACTAGCCATATTCAAATCCTCCCGTGTAGGAATATTGAATATCAATATGGTGATAATTTATACAATTTCAAGTGAGGATTATTGCTTAAAAGAAAAGTTAGAATGATAAAAGTAGTCTGATAACGTTAATTTCAAAAGGTATGAGTTATTTTATCGGAGGTCTTTATGCAAAAATATGAAAAAGCAACATTTGCCGGCGGCTGTTTTTGGTGTATGGTTAAGCCGTTTGACAAATATGAGGGTGTAATAAGTGTTGTCTCTGGTTATACCGGCGGGCATGTGCCTAATCCGACTTATGAGCAAGTTTGTCAGGGAACAACCGGCCATACTGAAGCGGTAGAAATCACATTTGATCCGAACAAAATCACCTATCAAGCCTTGCTTGATATATTTTGGCAACAAATTGACCCAACCGATGCCAATGGGCAGTTTGCTGATCGGGGTGACTCTTATCGCCCGGTTATCTTTTATCATACACCTTCACAACATAAACTGGCTTTAGAGTCTAAACAAAAATTAATTGCCAGCAAACGTTTTTCCCAACCAATTAATGTCGCAATCGAACCGGCTGTTGCATTCTATCCGGCAGAAGAATATCATCAAGATTACTATAAAAAGCGACCGGAACATTATAATCGTTATTACCAGTTATCGGGTCGAGCACCCTTTATCTCGAAAAATTGGGCTGATAAAAATAGATGAGAGTGAAAAAAAACAATGCAGAAATATCCACAATATAGCAGTAAACAAAAAACGATCCATTGGTTATCAGCGTTACTGGTGGTCATTGTCGTTGCGTTATTAATCTTCAAAGTGACATTGTCACCTATTTTAGGTGGTATGGCTAATATCTATTTATGGCATAAATCGCTAGGGGTCGTGGTTTTCCTATTTACCGTATGGCGTGTGATTGTCATTAGTAAAGACGGCGTGCCGGATGTCTTACCTAAAAATAAGAAATTACAACGCATTTTAGCCAAATCAACTCAGGGATTTCTTTATATTCTATTATTTATATTACCCTTATCCGGGTATCTTATGAGTAGCCGTGCTTTGAATGTGTTTGGCCTCATCTCAATACCGGCTATACCTATGCCCAATGGGTTATATGGATTTTTTCACTCTGTTCATATAGTGGGATCGTATTTGTTAGCCATATTAGTGATGTTACACATTGCCGGGGCTTTATATCACTATTTTTGGGTTAAAGATAAGGCTTTGCAATCGATGTTATAAGGCGATTAACGATCCTAAGTTAATTCATATTAATTAAGTTGCGTAAGATAGGTGGGTTATGAATAAATTATTGAAAGAAAAAGCCGTTTCAGCGCTAAGTCCTATGCAATATCATGTCACTCAACAAAATGGGACAGAGCCGCCGTTTGAAAACGAGTTTAATGACAATCATCAAGAAGGGCTTTACGTTGATGTGGTATCGGGTGAACCACTGTTTACCTCGTCAGATAAATTTGATTCTGGCTGTGGTTGGCCAAGTTTTGCTAAGCCAATCAACAATGACAGTATCATCGAAAAAGAGGATAACAGCTACGGTATGCGCCGCATAGAGGTGAGATCACAGCAAGCCGATTCGCATCTGGGGCATGTCTTTAACGACGGTCCGAAAACGTTAGGTGGTTTACGCTATTGCATTAACTCTGCTGCGTTGCGGTTTATTCCGAAAGATGAGTTAGAAGCAAAAGGTTATGGCGAATATCTGCATCTATTTAAATAGCTAGCCAACCCCCCTCCTATCATGCTCTCATTGGGTGATAGGAGGGGGAGATACAAAAATTAGAGTAATAGGCAAACTAACCTTAAATTCTTCCACTAGTAAAATTTAACTTAGTTTTTGCGCTTAAATAAGATGTAACTGATTATCAGGAAGATCAAACTGGTTAGAAGCGAGCCAACCACCGGATAGACACCCCAAACAATACTAATTTGCGCAAAAAGATTGTCGGCAATATAGAACAAAAATCCAAAACTAATCCCAATAATCACCCTAATCCCCATAGATACACTACGTAAAGGACCGAATATAAACGATAAAGCCAATAGCATCATAACGGCTACAGAAACGGGTTTAATCATCTTTTTCCAAAACAGCAGATCATAATATTTGGTGTCTTGACCGGAGCTTTTTAAATATTGGGAATATTGATAAAGACCGGAAGCAGACAAAGAATCGGGATCGAAAGCCACAATGCTCAATTTATCGGGCGTAATATTGGTTTTCCACTCCATTGAGAGCATATTGACATTGGTGATCTGATTTGGATTAGTTAAATCATTCTTTTCAAGTTGATTTAACGTCCAAACACCGTCTTTAAACACACCGCTAACCGCATGGGTTATCGAGAGCAACTTATTGTTACCCACTGAATAAATATCAATATTGGCTATCGAACTGTCATTATTAACATGACCGATATACACATAATCATTACCGTCTTTAGCCCATAAACTGCCTTGTTCAGCCATTAACGAATTGCCATAAAGCTTTTCTGAACGCATATTGCGTGCGGTTTGTTCGCTAATGGGTGCGACCCATTCACCGATAGCCATGGTTAAAATAACTAAGGGTAGTGCGGTTTTCATTACCGCCAAAGCAATTTTAAAACGACTAAATCCCGATGTTTCCATAACGATAAGTTCACTACGGGACGCCAAAATACCTAAGCCGATTAACGCGCCTAACAGTGCCGCCATTGGGAAAAATATTTCCAAATCTTTAGGCACCATTAACAATGTATACATACCGACAGAAAAAGCATCATAATCAACTTTAATTTTTCTAAGCTGATCGATAAAACGGATAATGCCCGATAGGCTGATTAATAAAAACAGGCAAAGTCCAATTGTACTTATTATAGTTTTACCAATATAGCGATCTAAAATCGAAAACATCCCTTTTCTCCTTTACGATGCAATATATTTTAAACGAAGTTTACGCATAAATAAGTTATCCCAACAATTCAAAATTAAGGCAATAACTAGATAGCCTAAATTGATAACATAAAACCAAAATGCCGGATCGAGCCGCTCTTTGCCGGCGTTAGCTTTAAATGAACTGGCTAAAAGAAAATAGATTAAATAGAGCAACAATGCCGGCAATATTTGCGCCAATCGCCCTTGCCGTGGACTTGAGACACTTAACGGAATCACCATAAAGGCCATAAGCGGTACAGAAATAATAAGGGTTAATCGCCAATAAAACTCAGCGTTAGCTTTCGCGGTATTGCTGTGATACAGTTCAGTCATACTTAACTGTTGCACGTCGATCTTTTCATCCTCATTATTCATATCTAACTCTTTAGGTTTGATGATGCCTAAATAGTTATGGAAGTTTGAAATACGAAAATCTTTTAATTGAGCGGTGCCTTCATAGCGATTAGCATCTTGCAGGGTAATAATTTGATTGCCTTGCTCATCTTGCCCAGTTTTGCCTTTATTGGCAATAATAATTGACGGACGTTGATTGTTTTTAGGATTAATTTGCGCAATAAAGACATTGTCTAAATTATTATTGTTCACATTACCAATATAGATAACAGAATTACCGTCCGGGGTTTGCTGGAATTGACCGGCTAACAAACCGGCTAAACTAGGATTAATTTTCGCATTTTCAACTAACTGATCTTGCTTTGAACTCGACCAAGGACCAAAGCACAGACTATTGAGGGCAGTTAAGCCACAGGTTAAAATGCAAAGAAAGAACACAACTTGATAGTTGATCGATTTTTTTACGCCACAAGCGTGCATTGCAACCATTTCACTATCTGCATATAATCGACCGAAGGTCACAAGCACACCGAGAAACAGGCTAAGCGGTAAAATAAGATCAGCCATATTGGAAATGCCTAACACTAATAAAGGCATGATTAAATCACGTGGAATGTTTCCATCAATGGCGCTGGATAAAATTCTGATTAATTTTTGAGAAAAAAAGATCAGCAATAATATAAATAGTATTGCACCTTGCGTTTTCAATGTTTCTCTTACTAAATATCGACGAATAATCACATTTTACCTATCTACTAGTTCAACCAAATTTGGCTATTATAATCTGATTTGCAAGGTTTCGTTATCTTTTTGTTGCTATCGCTTTATGAACCGATAAAATGTTATCATTCACTTTAAATCAAACACTAAAGAGAAAGCTAATGGAATTTCAAATAAAAAACAGCGCAACTATCACAAAACAAAAATCCGAATGTTTCGTGCTGCCAATATTTCTAGATAAAAATCAAATAGATTCAGTAAAAGAATTAGACCTCGCAACCAACGGCTTAATTAGCCAAATGATTAAGTCAGGTGAAATTAGTGGCGAAATAGGGCACACAACCTTTTTATATTCCTGCTCAACTCAATTAAAACAAAAACTGCTTTTTGTCGGTTGTGGCAAATTAAAAGCGTTTGATTTAAAGCAATCGAAAAAAGTTATTCAAGCAGCGGTTAAAGAACTATTAGCGAAAAAAGTAAAAGAGATCAGCTGGGATATCTTAAACATTAATTCATCAATCACATTACAGATCGCTAAACAGTTACCCCAAATTGTTGCTCAATTAACTTATCGTTTTGATGACTACAAATCAAAAAAATCACCGTTAGCAAGTTTAACCAAAATCACTTTACTTTGTGGCGATAAAAAACTGGTTAAACAGGCAAACGAAGCTTTATCACAAGGTAACATTATTGCGCAAGCTATTAGTGCAACTAAAACGATTGCCAATATGCCGTCTAATGTTTGTAATGCCAGCTACTTAGCAGAACAAGGTAAAAAACTCGGTAAGCAGCATGCTTCGTTAAAAGTCACTTGTTTAGGTGAAAAAGAGCTGGCTAAATTAAATATGAATGCTTATTTAGCGGTAGGGCGTGGTTCACAAAACGAATCAATCATGACCGTTATTGAGTATCATGGCGCCAAAGATAAAAAAGCGCAGCCTTATGTCTTAGTCGGTAAAGGTTTAACTTTTGATTCGGGCGGCATTTCGATTAAACCGTCAGCCGGTATGGATGAGATGAAATATGACATGTGCGGTGCGGCAACCGTTTATGGTGTTATGCAGGCTGTTGCTCAATTAAACTTACCGATAAATGTGGTTGGTATTATGGCAGGATGCGAAAACATGCCGGACGGCAATGCTTATCGACCGGGCGATATCTTAACCACGATGTCCGGCATCACCGTTGAAGTTATCAATACCGATGCGGAAGGCCGTTTAGTGTTATGCGATGCCTTAACCTACGTTGATCGTTATCAACCTAAAACGGTTATTGATATTGCCACCTTAACTGGCGCTTGTATTGTGGCTTTAGGTCATCACTATACCGGCGTAATGGGCAATAATGATAAATTAGTTGAACAGTTAATAACCGCATCAAACAGCGCAGGCGATAAAGCATGGGCGTTACCTATTGACGATGATTTTCAAGATCAGATAAACTCCACTTGCGCCGATATAGTTAATGCCGGTGGGCGTGACGGTGGCACAATAACGGCTGCATGTTTTTTATCTCGCTTTACCGAAAAATATCAATGGGCACACTTAGATATCGCCGGTACTGCTTGGCAGTCAGGCGCCAACAAAGGTGCAACCGGTAGACCGGTGGCGATGTTAATCGAATATCTATTAGCGCAATAATATAAAGATAGGGGTTTATGAAAAAAGTCATATTTTATCTCTTAGAAAACAAGGCACCGGCGGATGAGGCGGGTGTTTTGTTTCATGAAAAATTGGCTTGTCAAAAAATTACCGAAGCTTGGCAAACAAAGCAACGGATACTGGTAGCCTGTCAAGATCAAGCGCAAGCTGAACGCATAGATGAATACCTGTGGCAACAAGATACGCAACATTTTGTGCCGCACAATTTAGCCGGTGAAGGCATGAGAGGTGGTTCACCGGTTGAAATTTGTTGGCCGCAAAGACGTAGTAGCGGTAGTCGGCAGATACTGATCAATCTGCAAGAACAGTTCCCGGAATTTTCCGGCGTATACCGAGATGTGATTGACTTTGTGCCGGTAGATGAACACTTGAAAGTGTTAGCCCGGGAAAGGTATAAAACCTATAAACAAGCAGGTTTTAATCTTAAAACTATTCCGATCTTAATTAGCTAGTATAGCTAAGTATATCGGTAAAAAAGTTTAGGAATTCGAGTAGTTGAGACGATTATACCCGCAATATTTATGTAGTATCTCTTCATCACTGTTGCGTTAAATCCAAATCCTCCAGATTTTGTTCGAAAGATACCTTAGATCAATTTTTCCTGACTATTACGATAGGTATAACTTATTGATTAACGAATATGTTTAATTTATACTTGCCGAAAAGGTCAGGAAAGATCAAAAAACAATAAAAAAAATCAATAATAACAAATAATAATAAATTATAACTAAAAGGACTAAAATATGTTGAAATGCAATTGTCTTCTTCATAAGAAAAAGACATTACTCTTAACTTTAGGCTTGCTTGCTTTATCCAATCCAGCTACGTCAATCTCGATATCCACCTTACGAAGTATCGAAGGTTACGCCCCTTATGTAACATTTGATAATGGACAAACCAAAACGGAGTATCTATCCCCTTTGTTGTCAATCACATTACCAAATGGCGAAGAAATCACTGCCCATTCTGATACCTCAACGGCAGCAAATCCGATAAAATTTGATAACGAAAATGTCAAGTTCTCCGATATAAAAACTATCGTCACATTGCCTTCACAAAACGCGAATTACCCTCGACTACCTATTCAAGATGTCATCCTTAATGCCAATTTTTGGGGTGATGATGACGGCGATTATAACCCGGTAATAACCGGCGATTTACAGGTAAACTGGACTGACGGTGACGGTAACGATCTTACAAATTTTGTTAAAAATAATGAAAATGCTGTATTAGAGCCTTGTGATGCACCTTTGAAGTTATTGGTATCTTCTGACAATGGCACGATCAGCACACAATATGGTATTCCTAACCAAAGTTCTTTTATCGGCGAACAACACGCTTATTATATGTACCCTAAAGTCCCTTCTGTGGTTAAATTTTGTTATGCACAACCGAATCTTAACAATGAAGGTGATGTAGATAACACTTGGGTTAGAGGTAAGGGCTTTACGATGAATGATACCAATAATCCGGGAAACAATTTTCCTACGATTGGATCTAACAACTTATTTTTCGACCTTAAACTTGCCGGCTTAAGTGTTGCTGAAGTTATCGATATCAATGGTACTAACGTTTCATCTCTCGGTGGAACAGGGGTACATTTAGTCTTAAGTGAGCATAACGGAAAATTGCGAGTGACATTAAAAGGACCTTCAGCTGCAACCAATGGCGGTAAATTTGTACCTTCAGTTTTTAAATTGTACGCCGATCGCAACAAAACTAATGCATTTTATTCATTTTTTATCCAGCGCTGGATGATCGCCTTCCCGGATGGTCCTTCCAGAAATTGGGCTGAAAGTTCTGATCGTTGTAACACCTTAAGTGGTACATACAATCTACCGGCAGTATGGGATTTTACAAACTCTAATCGTACCGTCGACTCATCCGGTAACCAAATTAACTGGGAAGAAGGTGTACCAGGGGTTGGTGAAATTTACCGTAGGAAGATTAGCTACCGAAACAGTGCGACTACCGAATGGATGGGTGGTTTATTCTCTGAATGGGGTAAGGTAACCAGGGAATATTATCCGGATAGTGATTGGATAGTTTATGATAGTGATTATGGTGACGCTTATTATTGGGCTGCGACCGTCCATAGTCCCGAAAATCATTACGTAGTTGAATCAGGAACCGGCGTTGTTGGTTTCAGAAACGATGATTATGGTAATTTCTTAAGCAGTTGTGTGGCTTGGTAATTATCGTTGTTGAGAAAAAACCTTATAGCAATTTTTGTTATAAGGTTTTTTATAGATAATTTAACAGCCTATTTTCTTGGTATAACGATTAATCTTCTCACAAACTCAGCCTTATTGAATTTGTATTTCTTCCGCTTTGCTTTTTGTAAAAAGTCTATATACCAACGCTTATCCCGCCATCGCTTTTAGCATGTTTGACTACCTAATTATGCAAACTTTATTAAGGCGTAAAGTTGTATTTTTAATTTTGTAAAATAACAGTCGAATTCTAAACACAATTAAAAATCAGTTTTATACTGAAACGTATGTGTTTTCTGAAAGTTTTTGACAAGAATATGTTGTCGTTTATGTAAGGAAGTAAGCTAGATTTTTAATAGATTTACTCTAATTCAAAGAGTTTTATACTTAAACGTATGCATTTTCTGAAAGTTTTTGACAAGAATATGTTGCCATTAAGGTAGGGTAATCAGATAGATTTTTAATAGATATATTATAATCAACACTGTTTTATACTAAAACGCATATATTTTCTGGAACTTCTTGGCAAGAATCCGCTGCCGTTTCTATAGGGTAGTGAGATAGATTTTTTTAAACATTTACAGTAATTAAAACAGTTTTATACTAAAACGTATGCATTTTCTGAAAGTTTTTGACAAGAATATGTTGCCATTAAGGTAGGGTAATCAGATAAATTTTTAATAGATTTACTATAATCAACACTGTTTTATACTGAAACGTATATATTTTCTGAAACTTCTTGACAAACACCTTTATCACTTTTTAAACGCTAGCCTTTGTTATGCTGTGATATTGTTTATATAAAACTAATTCAATTGAATAAACAGCAAATTACGCTATAATGCGTTAATTTTTAACTATTTGTATCTGTTATGATCGTTGGTTTTATTGGTGCAGGGAAGGTTGGTTGCACCTTAGGGAAGTATTTTAGTTCTTGTGGAATCGAAGTCGCAGGATTTTATAGCCGCTCGTATGAGCATGCAAAACAAGCAAGCGAATTTACCCAAAGTCATGCATTTTTAACGCTAGCTGAGATAGTTGCTAAGTGTGATTGTTTGTTGGTCACCGTCTCAGATAGTCAAATTGCCGAAGTTTGGTATGATTTGTGTCAACTGCCAATTGGCAATAAATGGATTGGCCATTGTAGCGGGCTGTTAACGTCTCATATCTTTAGCCAAAATAAAGTTGTTCATCCCTTCGCTTTTTCATTACATCCACTCTATGCAATTTACGACCGCTTTGATTGTTTTTCTGATATGGTTAATGTGTCTTTCACGCTGGAAGCCAATGCCGATATCATTCCAACCTTAACTGAATTTTTCGCAAAACTCCCCAACCCTATCGCCATTTTGCCCGCCATTAAAAAGCCGCTTTACCATGCCGCTTGTGTCATGCTAAGCAATCAAGTTTTGGCTTTGGTGCAAATTGGTGTTGATCTGCTCAACGAACAGTGTGGATTGGATCAAGAGTTTAGTGAACAGGCGTGGCATCCACTATTTTTAGGCAATGCCAATAATGCTTGCCGGGCGGGTATCATTGATGCGTTGACCGGGCCGGTTGAACGTGGCGATGTTGAAACAATCAAACAACATATTATGGCCATGCCCGATGAGCTTAAGCCCATTTACCAGCAACTATCGACCATATTGCTTAATATCAGTCGAAAAAAACATCCAAACAGGGACTACAAACAATTAGAACTGGAGCTGTAACTTTGAAAAACACAATTCTCACCCTACAACAACGAAAACTGAATCAAGAAAAAATCACGATGTTAACCGCCTATGATTACACCACCGCTAGATTAATGGATGAGAGTGGCGTTGACTGTTTATTGGTTGGTGACTCATTGGGAATGGTGATGCTGGGTTACCAAAGTACCGTATCGGTGACAATGGAAGATATGATTCACCACTCCAAAGCGGTTGCCAGAGCGGCTAAAACAGCTTTTGTTGTGACTGATCTGCCTTTTATGTCCTACCATACTTCGCCCTATGATGCGGTGTATAATGCCGGTCGTTTAATTCAAGAAGGTCAAGCACAAGCGGTCAAGCTTGAAGGCGGGCAGGCGTTTTTTGAACATATTCAATTGATTACACAAGCATCGATTCCGGTCATTGCGCATATTGGCTTGATGCCACAATCGGTACTGGCATTAGGCGGATATAAAGTTCAAGGCAAAGACTATAACGACGCTAAAAAGATAGTGCTTGATGCATTGGCGGTTGAGCAAGCAGGTGCGGCGGCTATTTTACTCGAATGTGTGCCGGCGGAGTTGGCAAAACTGATATCTGAACTGGTTAGCATTCCAACTATTGGCATTGGTGCCGGTGTTGGTTGTGACGGTCAGGTTTTAGTCTATCAAGATATGTTGTCGATGTATGAAGGTGTATCGTCTAAATTTGTAAAATCATTTGCGCCAATTGGCGAGCAAATGAAGCAGGCTTTTAAAGATTATTGCGAAGAAGTGAAGCAGCAACAGTTTCCGTCTGCAAATCATGAATTTGCTATCGATAGCGATGTAATGGCAAAAATTAAATCTGAATTTTTCATCAGTCATCAAGGATAATACCGTGAAAGTTGTGACCTCAATTGATCAAGTTCGCCAGCAAGTTAAAGCTTGGCGGCAGTCCGGCGCAAGTATTGGTTTAGTTCCCACTATGGGCTTTTTGCATGAAGGGCACCAAAGTTTAATGGCGGCGGCCAAAGAGCAGAATCAAAAAGTGATTGTGACCATTTTTGTTAATCCCATCCAGTTCGCCCCTAACGAGGATTTGGCAAGTTACCCTCGTGATCTTGAGCGAGATAAAATTGCCTGCCAGCAAATGGGAGTCGATCTTATCTTTTGCCCAACAGCCAGCGAAATGTACGAGGCTCACTTTAACAGTTATGTCGATGTTAATGGGCTTACAGAAGCGTTATGTGGTAAAAAGCGACCGGGACATTTTAAGGGTGTCTGCACGGTGGTCACTAAATTATTTAACATCACCCAACCGGATCGAGCCTATTTTGGACAAAAAGATGCTCAGCAGCTTGCTGTGATTAAACGAATGGTTTGCGATCTTAACGTCGATATTGAAATTATTGGTTGCCCGATTGTGCGAGAAGCAGACGGACTGGCAAAAAGTTCACGCAATAGCTATTTATCCGCAACTGAAAGAGAAGCGGCAACTTGCCTTTATCGAGCCATTCAATGCGCTGGCGAAATGATTGCACAGGGTGAAAGATCGGTTGATATCATTGCCGGTGCTATGCAAGCAATAATTAACGCTGAGCCGCTTGCTAAAATTGATTATATCGAATTTGTCGATATGGCATCATTCAATGCGATTGATTCCCTTAAGCAAGATAGCTTATGTGCACTTGCCGTTTATATTGGTAAAACACGATTAATTGATAATTTTATCTATCAACCCAGTTAGCTTTTAACATATCGAAATTTAACTGTATAAAAGGCCGCTTATGACACAGCGGTTTTTTAATGCCAATCATTCCAATAAAAGCGAAATTGATAAGAGATTTAATCAACGAGTTTCTCACTTAGCCAATTTATTGTTTGGCTATTTTACTGTAGAATAGATAGTATTTTTATGCCTTGAATCAGGATTTATGCATTTATTATGAAAAATACAACTTATAATCCACAAGAAATCGAACAACCAATTTATCAACATTGGGAACAAAGTGGCTATTTTAAGCCTAATGGCGACAAATCACAGCCAAGCTACTGCATCGCTATCCCACCGCCGAATGTGACCGGAAGTTTACACATGGGGCACGCATTCCAACAAACCATTATGGATGCATTAATACGTTATCATCGTATGCAAGGTAACAATACGTTATGGCAATCGGGTACCGACCATGCCGGTATTGCAACGCAAATGGTGGTTGAACGTAAAATTGCTGCCGAAGAGGGCAAAACCCGTCATGATTATGGTCGTGAAATGTTTATCGAAAAAATCTGGGAGTGGAAAGCGCAATCAGGCGGTAGCATTACCAAACAGATGCGTCGTTTAGGCGATTCGGTGGATTGGGATCGTGAGCGCTTCACTATGGACGAAGGGCTATCAAATGCGGTAAAAGAGGTATTTGTTAGACTTTATCAGGAAGATTTGATCTACCGTGGTAAACGTTTGGTCAACTGGGATCCAAAATTACGCACCGCGATTTCTGATTTAGAAGTTGAAAATCGTGAAGTAAAAGGCTCAATGTGGCATTTACGTTATCCACTTGCTGACGGCGCCAAAACGGCAGACGGTAAAGATTATTTAGTTGTCGCTACAACGCGTCCGGAAACATTATTAGGTGATACCGGGGTAGCGGTCAATCCGGCTGATCCTCGCTATCAAGATCTGATCGGTAAATTTGTTATTTTACCTTTGGTTAATCGTCGTATTCCGATTATTGGTGATGAACATGCCGACATGACAAAAGGTACCGGTTGCGTAAAAATTACTCCGGCACATGACTTTAATGATTACGAAGTGGGTCGCCGTCATCAATTACCGATGATCAACATCTTCACCTTTGACGGTGAGATCCGCTCACAAGCCGAAGTGTTTGACACAAACGGCGAACCGAGTGATGTTTATGGGGGAGATATTCCGACTGAATTGCAAAATTTAGAACGATTTGCTGCCCGTAAAGCGGTTGTTGCCGCCTGTGAAGCGCAAGGCATTTTAGAAAAGATTGAACCACATGATTTAACCATACCGTATGGTGATCGTGGCGGCGTGGTGATTGAGCCAATGTTAACTGACCAATGGTATGTGCGAGCGAAAGTATTGGCCGAGCCTGCTATTGATGCCGTTAAAAATGGCGATATCCAATTTGTGCCAAAACAGTACGAGAACATGTACTTCTCGTGGATGAATGATATTCAAGATTGGTGTATTTCACGCCAATTATGGTGGGGTCACCGTATTCCGGCGTGGTATGATGCGCAAGGCAATGTCTATGTTGGACGAGACGAAGCCGAAGTCCGTCGGGAAAACAATATCGCTGATGATGTGGTATTATCACAAGATGAAGATGTGCTTGATACTTGGTTCTCATCTGCACTTTGGACTTTCTCTACATTAGGTTGGCCGGAAAATACCGATGATTTGGCAACTTTCCACCCAACCAATGTACTGGTCACCGGTTTTGATATCATCTTCTTCTGGGTCGCTAGAATGATTATGATGACCATGCACTTTATCAAAGATAAAGACGGTAAGCCGCAGATTCCGTTTAAAACAGTCTATGTTACAGGCTTAATTCGTGATGAAGAAGGGCAAAAAATGTCCAAATCTAAAGGGAATGTTATCGATCCTTTAGACATGATTGACGGCATCTCACTTGCTGATTTATTGGAAAAACGTACCGGCAATATGATGCAACCACAACTGGCGGAAAAAATTGCCAAACGTACTGAAAAACAGTTCCCTAACGGCATTGAAGCGCACGGTACTGATGCATTACGCTTCACCTTAGCGGCACTAGCCTCAACCGGACGTGATATCAATTGGGATCTCAAACGTTTAGAAGGTTACCGCAACTTCTGTAATAAACTTTGGAATGCCAGCCGTTATGTCCTTATGAACACGCAAGATCACGATTGTGGCTTTACCGGTGGTGATTTAGCCTATTCATTAGCCGATAAATGGATATTAGCTGAATTTAATCATACCGTGAAAACCTATCGAGAAGCCTTCGATACTTATCGATTTGATTTAGCCGCTAATATTTTATATGAATTTACTTGGAATCAGTTCTGTGACTGGTATTTAGAGTTAACCAAATCAGTACTGGCAAATGGTGAGCAATCTGAACAGCGTGCTGCTCGTCATACTTTAGTGACGGTATTGGAAGCATTGTTACGCTTAGCACATCCAATTATTCCATTTATTACTGAAGCAATTTGGCAAAGTGTTAAACCACTAATGCGTATCAAGGCTGATACTATTATGTTACAACCGATGCCGACTTTTGATAGTAAACATATTGACGATCAAGCTGTTGCCGATATTAACTGGATCAAAGAGGCGGTGATTGCCGTGCGTAATATTCGAGCTGAAATGAATATTGCACCGAGCAAACCATTACAATTATTGATTCGCCAAGCTTCACCTGCTGTTCATCGTATTATCAGTGATAATATAACCTTTATTGAATCGCTGGCAAGATTATCAGAAATTGTGCTGTTAGATGAAGGTGAAACCGGGCCATTATCAGTCACTAAGTTAGTTGACGGTGCTGAACTACTTATTCCAATGGCTGGGTTAATTAACAAAGAAGATGAATTAGCTCGACTGGAAAAAGAGATGGCACGCATCGATAACGAAATTGCTCGTATCGACGGAAAACTTAGCAATAGCAGTTTTGTCGATAAAGCGCCAGCGGCTGTTGTGGCGAAAGAGAAAGAAAAACAACAAGGCTATATTAATGATAAAGCTAAATTGCAAGAGCAATACCAAGCGATTAAAAGCCTATAACAAACAATCTAAACCGCCCACGACAACCGTGGGCGTTTTTTTTGTCACTTAGCGACCACGCTAAAACATTTAAAATGACAATTGCCACCTAGGGTTTGCCCAGCATCAGTTGCTGCCACCATACCGATTTTAGTACCAACCCATTTCCCTTTACCGAGGCAAATTGACGGGGAAGTGCAATCATATTTGCAAGAGCAATACCAAGCGATTAAAAGCCTATAACAAACAATCTAAACCGCCCTCGATAACGTGGGCGTTTTTTTTATCACTTAGCGACCACGCTGAAATATTTAAAATGGCAATTGCCGCCCATATTTTGCCCAGCGTCAGTTGCTGCCACCATACCGATTTTAGCACCAACCCATTTACCTTTACCGGCGGCAAATTGGCGGGGGAGTGCAATCCCATTTGCAAGCGCAATACCAAGCGATTAAAAGCCTATAACAAACAATCTAAACCGCCCACGATAACGTGGGCGTTTTTTTATCACTTAGCGACCACGCTGAAATATTTAAAATGGCAATTGCCTCCCATAGTTTGCCCAGCGTCAGTTGCTGCCACCATACCGATTTTAGCTCCAACCCATTTACCTTTACCGACGGCAAATTGACAGGGTAGTGCAATCTTATTTTCAAGCGCAATACCAAGCGATTAAAAGCCTATAACAAACAATCTAAACCGCCCACGATAACTGTGGGCGTTTTTTATCACTTAGCGACAACGCTAAAATATTTAAAATGGCAATTGCCGCCCATAGTTTGCCCAGCGTCAGTTGCTGCCACCATACCGATTTTAGCACCAACCCATTTACCTTTACCGGCGGCAAATTGACGGGGCAGTGCAATCCAACTATCTTGCGATTGGCGATAGTAAAATTGGCAGATACCATTTAATCCGACTTCTACCTTAAGTTGACAGGAGGCGGAGTCGAGTTTTGCAATCGGCTGATGATACTCATCAACAACACCCGAATCTTTAACCCAACCATAACGATACATAAGACGATATTCACCGTTATCATAACAAACAACTAAAGCTGCATAGCGTTCACCATAAATAATCATTCCGGCAAAATCGCCCGATTGGGTTGGGTTAAAGGTCATTTCTGTTTGCGCCGAAAACTGAAATGCCGCAAATTTTTGTAACAGTAAATTTGGCGCAAAATAGAGTGTCTCTTGCCCATTACGTATCGGTAACGGGCAACAATTTAACACCAATCCCGCCTCACTATCAGCCAGCCAGTGTGGTTGTGGATTGGCTGGCCATTGCCACTGTAAGCCAAATTTTCCCTGCTCAAAATTATCACTGGTTTGTATTTTATCGCCTGTAGACTCACCGTTAACAAGCGGTTTCGGGTAAGATAAAACTGGTTGTCCGGCACCATGATCATCTAACGTTTGGCCGATCCTTGGCCAGTTATCATCGTCCCAATACATTGGCTGTAAGTGCACAATTCGCCCATATACATTGGCATCTTGAAAGTGTACAAACCAGCACTGCGAATTGGCTAACTCCACCCAACCGCCTTGATGTGGGCCATTAATGGGGGTGTTACCTTGAAAAAGCACATTTCGCGCTGTCCAATTGCCGGTTAGCTTATCGGATCGTAAAACCGTTTGCCAACCGGTTTCGACGCCGCCGGCTGGCGCAAAAATATAGTACCAACCGTTTCTTTTATACAGTTTGGGACCTTCAAGCGTAGGCAAATCGGCGGTGCCGTCATAAATGATTTTGCCTTCACCGATTAATTCGCTACCGTCAGTTTTCATCTCAAACAGTTGTAATTGATGCTTTAGACCACACCGGCTCTGGGCAAAGGCATGTACTAACCATGCCCGCCCGTCATCATCCCAAAACGGGCAAGGATCAATCCAACCTAGCGCTGGCTGAACACAATGCGGTTTGCTCCATTCGCCCCAAGGATCGGTGCTATGACACATAAAGATACCTTCATCGGGAGTGCTAAAAAAGACCCAAAACTTATCATCATGATAAGTGATAGACGGCGCCCAAACGCCTTTACCCGGCTGCACCTGATCATAATCACCAAACTCAAACGACGAAAAAACATGATTAATAATCTCCCAGTTGATTAAATCCTTAGAATGTAAAACAGGTAGTGCAGGTAAATGATTAAAGCTTGATGCGACCATAAAAAAGTCATCGCCAACTCGGATAATATCCGGATCAGAATAGTCGGCGCAAATAATCGGATTATGATAATAGTTACTGCTCATATTAATACCTTTCTGGTTTGTCCATTTATAACCGAAACACTATCTTACTGATGATTATCAGCTTGCTTTTGTCTGGCAAGCAGATCATCTTGAATTTTTTTCATCATGTTGTCATCTAATTTATAAAAGCGCATTAACCACCAAAGTAACAGATAGGAAAATGCCGGTCCAATGGTTAACAGTCCGATGATGCCCATGGTGGCTAGTGGTGTTTGCTCATCGACGCCAGCTTGATAGCCTAACAGACCTAAACAGACCCCAACCAAAGCACCAGCTACCGCCATACCTAATTTTAATGCAAACAGATTGCCGGAAAATGAAAGCCCGGTTGCACGTCGGCCAAATTTCCATTCGCCATAGTCAGCGGCGTTTGCCATCATATTCCATTTAAACGGTTGATACATTTGATGAAAAAATCCAATTAAAAAGTAGAGAGGAAATACAACCGGTAACCAAACCGGCGGCACAAAAAACATCAACACACCAATGGCAAACAGAATTAAGTTAATATTTTTAAACAGTGAAATCGCACTAAAGCGCTTAGCAAAATATCCTGCTGCCATGGCACCAAGTATGGTGCCAACAACTGAGGTAGAAACAAAGGCCGATTTCATCGCCGTGCCGGCTGTTGAACTGATGCCACCCAACATTAAATAGGTGGCATAATAAAGCGTAGCGGAACTTCGCATCACGCCCGCCATACTCGAGAAAAAAGTAATAATAGCAACAATGCACCACTGGTCATTGGCAAGTAGGCATTTAAGATCTTTTTTAACGCTGACTTGCTCATCTTTAATCGGCGTCACACGCTCTTTGGTGGTAAAAAAACAGAGCAGTAACATGCCAATAGCGATAATGCCCATAATCGCCATGGTCAGTTGAAAGCCCAGTTGCTTATCTTCCTTGCCCAGCCAATCGACTAAAAATAATGTGCCGACTGATACCATTAACCCCGATGCTGATGAAATGGTAAAACGATAGGATTGGGCGCTCAGACGATCTTTCTCATCCCGAGTAATCACCCCACCAAGTGCACAATATGGGATGTTAATAAAAGTATAACAAAGCATTAATAGCGCATAGGTAATATAGGCATATAACAATTTACCGGAATAACCAAAATCCGGCGTGGTATAGGTCATCACGGCAAGCACGGCATAGGGAATTGAGAACCAGACAAGCCAAGGCCGAAATCGACCAAAACGGGTTTTGGTGCGGTCAGCCACCATACCCGTTATTGGGTCGATAATCGCATCAAAAATGCGTGTCGCTAAAAACATGATCCCAACCGCCGCAGCTGAAAGACCATAAATGTCAGTATAAAAATAGGTTAAAAACATCGTGACCGACGAGTAAACAATGCCACATGCCGCATCCCCCATGCCAAATCCTATTTTTTCCATGACTGATAATTTCTTGTTATCCATTACAATCTCCTTATAACCCCAATGACAATCGATGTTAAGCCGTTATAAATTAACGGTTTACTGCTGATAACTTATTGCTAAACAATAACCATGAGTTGAGTTTATAAAATAAGTTTTCAAAACAGTATTACGATTTTGCGTAGCGTAATTACGTTATATGGTTAATGTGATTGATATCACAGTTTTATCGTACAAAGACTAAGGGGATTTGGTTAGATTTGCTGTTTGGTTTTGCAGAGAAAAGCGATTTAAAAGTTAAAATTCGGCTTTTATACTGAAACATAGGTATTTTCTGAAACTTCTTGGCAAGAGTTTATTGGTTTTGATTTAAGTAAGAATTACCAAAGATTTTTTATTTAACAAGCGACAGGTGGTTTAGGTTGGTTAATATTAGCTAAATAATATTTAGGATTAATATCTTTTTAACATCTTAAAGATAATCTGATTTTTTTGCTTAAACATAGGTATTTTCTGAAACTTCTTGATAAGATCTTACCGGCTTTGATTTACGTAAGGATTACTAATGATTTTCTATTTAATAAGCGACTGGTAGTTTAGATTGGTTAATATTAGCTAAAGAACATTCAGGATTAATATTTTTTTAATATCTTAAAGATAATCTAATTTTTTACTAAAACATAGGTATTTTCTGAAACTTCTTGACATGATTTTACTAGTTTGATTTACGTAAGAATGACTAACGATGTTTATTTAACAAGCGACTGGCGATTTAAGTTGACTAATAGTAACTAAATAATATTTAGGATTAATATTTTTTATATCTTGAAGATAATCTGATTTTACTAAAACATAGGTGTTTTCTGAAAGTTCTTGACAAGAATTTACCGGCTTTGATTTATGTAAAGATAACCAATGATTTTTTATTTAATAAACGACCGGCGGTTTAGATTGATTAATATTAGCTAAATAATATTCAGGATTAATATTTTTTATATCTTGAAGATAATCTGATTTTACTAAAACATAGGTGTTTTCTGAAAGTTCTTGACAAGAATTTACCGGCTTTGATTTATGTAAAGATAACCAATGATTTTTTATTTAATAAACGACCGGCGGTCTAGATTGATTAATATTAGCTAAATAATATTCAGGATTAATATTTTTTTAATATCTTAAAGATAATCTGTTTTATACTGAACCTAGGTATTTTCTGAAACTTCTTGACATGATTTTACTGGTTTGATCTACGTAAGAATGACTAACGATGTTTATTTAACAAGCGACTAGCGATTTAAGTTAGCTAATAGTAACTAAATAATATTTAGGATTAATATTTTTTATATCTTGAAGATAATCTGATTTTACTAAAACATAGGTGTTTTCTGAAAGTTCTTGACAAGAGTTTACCGGCTTTGATTTATGTAAAGATAACCAATGATTTTTTATTTAATAAACGACCGGCGGTCTAGATTGATTAATATTAGCTAAATAATATTCAAGATTAATATTTTTATATATCTTAAAGATAATCTGATTTTTTACTAAAACATAGGTATTTTCTGAAACTTCTTGACAAGATCTTACCGGCTATGTTGTATGGAACATTTTAATATTGCGCTATTATAAACGTTAAACTATTAGTTTCGCTTTCGATGTCGCCATAACCATTTGCCACTGACTAATCGGTGGTAGAAAAACAGGCTTCTTATCACCCAATCTAGGAACATACCAAACCAGACACCAATCACGCCAAAGCCAAAGTATACACCAAAGATATAACCGACAACGATTCGGCACATCCACATACTGCCAATAGCGACCCACATGGTGTAACTGGCATCTTTAGCACCTTTAAAGCCATAAGGTAGAACAAATGATGAAGCCCAAAATGGCGTAAATAGGGCATTAAACCACAGGAGATGTTTAGCAATGTCGATCACTTCCTGATCATTGGTATATAACGAACTTAAAAAGCCGGCAAAAGGTATGGATAAAAATGCTAAAAAGCAGAGTAAAAAGTTAGTTAAGTGAAAGATAAATTTCAGTTGTCTGGTCGGTTGATAGATCTGCCCCATGCCGATACGTTTACCGACAATGATCGTTGAGGTTGCGCCAAGTGTGCCACCCGGTAAGTTGAGCAAGCCGGCTATTGAAAAGGCAATAAAGTTTGCGGCAATAGTCGATGTGCCCATTCCGGCAACAAATGTTTGAGTAAGCAGCTTACCGATATTAAACATCACCGATTCCACACTGGCGGGAATACCAATGCTAAGAATATCAATCAAGATTTTACTATTAAATGAATGGAAATAACTTCGAAAAGGAATAAATAGCGCTCGACTAGGTTTTATGGTCAGCACCAGTAAAATAAAGAACATTCCGCAATAACGTGAAATGGTTAAGCCAATTCCGGCACCAATAAAACCTAAACCGCCCCAACCAAAAATACCATAAATTAAGATATAACTTATCGATAAGTTGAGGATATTCATAATAATATTTAAGTACATCGGCAATTTAGTGTTACCGGCGCCTCGCAATGCCCCACAACCAACCAATATAAAGGCTAAAGCAGGGTAGCCTAACACCGTTAATCGCAGAAAAGTTAACGTGAGTTCTTTTACGTCTGCTTCGGCTTTTCCAGCAATAATCTCAACTATCCAATAACCGGAAAACTCGACAAATAGAAATAGTAAGATTGATATAATCACTAACAGCGTAATCGATTGCCGGGCAGCAACCACTGCTTTTTTGCGATTATGGCGACCTAAGCTAAACGCCACTACCACCGACGTACCCAGGGCGACCGCCATAAAAAAGGACATTACGATCATATTAAAACTTTCAGCAAGCCCAACCGCTGCCATTTCAGCTTTACCGATCCAACTGACCAGAAAAGTGCTGAAAATGCCCATTAATATAACCGATAGATTTTCGATGAAAATTGGAATGGCTAGCGGGTAGATCTCTTTCCACAATAAGACATTATTCGAGTGTCTTTTTTTATATAATTGCAGATTCTTTAATCGTTTAAGGAGTTGAACATCCAATTTCAGGCCTAATTGACATCAGGAAAAGATAAACACAATTATAACTCCATTATGAAATAAAAATGAATGGCTGTTTTAAAAAAGCGATCAAAAATAGTCAAAAAAATTGGACGATGATTTAGCGGATGAGTTGGCTATTATCTTATTGATAATATTATTTTTCATTTAAATGACAATATTAATTTGTCTGGCACAAGATAATCGATTAAAGTTAATCCTATTAAGCTTATCGTTAAAATGTAAGGCAATGACAAATGGTTTTAGAAAATACCCCAATGAACTTACTTTTATTGACGCTCACTACCTGTTGGTGGGTCTATTTAGGTTTATTTATTTTGGGCATCACTCTGCGTTTTGCGAGTGATAATGTTGTCAAAAGCATCAGTGTTTTTATGGTGATGATTGGCTTGTTAATTCGAACAACGTATTCAATCAAACATCATGATCCGCTATTAAATCCTAACTATACCATTTATTCCGTTGTTTTGATCTGCGTGGGTTTGATGCTATTTCTCTTTGCCACTCAAAACCGACATCGAGAGTTTTTTAGCATCATTTTAGCAACGATTGGCATTAGTGCCGTTGCGATTGATGATATGTTAGCCATGGATCCGAGTTTAACGCTAATGACCGTTGGCACTATCACATTTTTAGTCAATGATCGTATCAAGAAAATTATCAGCAATATTTTTATTATCTTGCCGGTTATATGCCTGATTATCGGCGCGGTTGGGTTATTAATCTAAGTGAATATGGTTAATCGTTTAGTTAATATCATGCTTTATTAACGTGGTTTATTATTAACACGGTGTTTTGTTAACAAGGTTTTTGTTATTAGGGTGTGATATTAATATAGCGCTTTGAGCTAAGTTAAATATTAAAAGCTTAACTGACTCTTTAAGTCGGCCTTTTTAGCCATAAAATTTATAGCGATAACTTGAAGGACACCGATTATCGCTATATCATAGTCGGCTTAAAAATTTCAGTTAGCAGAATAACAAAAATAAAAGAGCTCACATGTTAATTAATGCCAAAGATATTCTTGATAAATTAAATCCCCATAATAAAGTCAATTACGATTCAGTGCTAAAAGAGGTCATTGCTGATTGGCAAAGCGAATCGATTCGCCCCAAATTACTGATCCATAGCTGTTGTGCCCCTTGCAGTACCTATGTTTTAGAGTATTTAGCACAATATGCTGATATCACCATATATTTTGCTAATTCTAATATTCATCCTCGGGTTGAATATGAGTATCGTAGCGTTGTTCAGCAAAAATTTATTGCCGATTTTAATCAAAAAACCGGTCACCATGTGCAATTTTTACAAGCGCCATATCAACCGGCTGAATTTATTAAACAAGTTGAACATCTGCGTGATGCACCGGAAGGGGGGGAACGTTGTCATCTGTGTTATAAAATGCGGTTAGATTTAGCGGCAATTAAAGCGCAAGAGCTGGGCTATGACTATTTTGCCAGCGCCTTGACCTTAAGCCCGAAAAAGAACAGTCAGAAGATCAATCAATTAGGTTTTGAAATTCAAGAGATCTTCTCAGTTAACTATCTTCCTTCCGATTTTAAGAAGAATAATGGCTATAAACGATCGATTGAAATTTGCAAAGAGTACGATGTCTATCGCCAATGTTATTGCGGCTGTATTTTTGCCGCCAAAGCGCAGGGCATCGATTTAAAAAATGTCATTGCAACTGCAAAACAAGGGTTAGCTGAACACCAAAAAGATTAATTTTGGGGGGAAGGATAAACCCACACAAAGTGAAGTGATATCTGAATATTTTCGCTAGCACACACCTTATAAAGTGTGTGCATTTTGAACACATCAAATAAAAACTGCAAAAATTACACTATCTTAAGTTATTTAAAAATATTATGATAAAACTAAGTTTGTGATAAGCATCTTTAAATACTTTAAGTCCTTTTTTGCAAAATGTGAGTTTGTTATGTCAAAAATATATAGGCTTGGATTGGATGTCGGTTCGACTACTGCGAAATGTGTCTTGTTAGATGAGCAAGACCATTTTGTCTATAGCAATTATGTTCGTCATAATACCCATATCATCGCCACCGTGCTTGACCTTTTAAGCGAAATCAAACAAAAAATTGGCAATGATATCGAGCTGTCGGTAAAAGTGACCGGATCGGCCGGTATGGGAATATGCGAAAAAGCTAATATTGCCTTTATTCAAGAAGTGGTTGCGGCTTCTGAAGTGGTTCAGCGCCAATATCCGCAAGTTAGCACTTTAATTGATATCGGCGGTGAAGATAGTAAGATGATCTTCTTTTTTCCCGACCGTCCGCCAGATATTCGAATGAATGGCAGTTGTGCCGGTGGAACAGGTGCCTTTATTGATCAAATGGCTACTTTGCTCTATACCCCCGTACAACAATTCGATCAACTCGCTAAGCATCATGACAACATTTTTCCAATTGCCTCCCGCTGTGGTGTTTTTGCCAAAACCGATGTGCAAAATCTTATCAGCCGTAATGTATCGAAAGAAAATATCGCTTACTCAGTATTACATGCCGTTTGTATCCAGTTGGTAAACAGCCTTGCTCGAGGCTATGATATTGTGCCAAAGGTGATGTTTATTGGCGGACCGTTTTCATTTATTCCAACCTTAAAACAAGCTGCTTGCGATATTTTAAAGTTGAATGCTAATGATGTTGTGCAAACGGCGCACCCGACGCTATTATCGGCATGGGGCGCCGCTATTGATAGCTGTTGCCGAACAGTGCTTTCGATTGATGATTTTACCCAAAGATTAACTGCTTCAAATAAAATTCAGCTCGCTTCTCCCACTCGCTTAAAGCCGCTATTTAGTCAGTCGTTATCTTTTGCAGATTGGCAAAAGCAGCGTCACTATATTCAAATCCCCAGCGTAAGCCTATCGGATTATTCAAAGCAAAATGCTTTTTTAGGTATTGATAGTGGTTCAACCACCACCAAAATTACTTTAATTGGTGAAGATAACCAGCTACTTTTTAGCTATTATGCGCCCAATAATGGACACTCCATTAGTGCCTTAATTAAAGGCTTAACACAGTTAAAACAAGAGATTACCGCATCCGGCAAAACCATCAATATTGCTCGCACCGGTGTGACCGGTTATGGGGAAGAGCTGTTAAAGGCGGCATTTGCTATTGATGATGGATTAGTTGAAACCATGGCGCATTTTGCCGCAGCCAAACATATTGATCCCAAAGTCAGTTTTATTATGGATATTGGCGGGCAAGATATGAAAGCCATTTTTATCGCTAATGGCGTAGTGAATCATATCGAGTTAAATGAAGCGTGTTCATCGGGTTGTGGTTCATTTATTGAAACCTTTGCAAAATCGCTTAATTCCAATACGATCGAGTTTGCCAATGCCGCTTGTCAATCCACTAGCCCCTGCGATTTAGGGACTCGTTGTACGGTATTTATGAACTCTAAAGTGAAACAAGCACTGCGTGAAAACGCCACCATGGGCGATATATCCGCCGGGCTTGCGTTTTCGGTAATTAAAAATGCCATTCATAAAGTGCTGAAGTTGCATGATATAAAAAAACTAGGCGATCATATTGTGGTGCAAGGGGGAACGTTTAAAAATCCGGCGGTATTTCGGGCGCTGGAACAGTTAACCGGCGCACAGATCGCCAGCTCCAATATTCCGGAACTAATGGGCGCTTATGGCTCAGCGCTGTTTGCTAAACATCATTACGCTGAGCATCCGAGCTTATCAACCTTTATCGGTTTAGATAATTTGGATAAGGCGCTAGATAACAAAGCTAAGCCTTCACGCTGTAAAGGATGCGAAAATCATTGTGATATTATGATTTACCGTTTTGCCAATGGGCAGCGCTATTATTCGGGCAATAAATGCGAACGTTTTTTAAGCAATAATCCTTATCAAGATAAACATGCATTTAACATGTTTGATTTCAAAAACTCGCTTTTATTTGATCGCTGTAACGGTGAAGTGCCAAATGCCACAATCAATATTGGTATTCCTCGTGTTTTAGGCCAGTATGAAAATTTCCCGTTTTGGCATACATTGCTCACCGCCAGCGGTATCAATGTGACCCTTTCACCATTTTCGACCCATGAAATTTATGAAAAAGGCGCCGGCACTGTAATGTCAGACAGCATCTGCTTTCCCGCTAAACTGGTGCACGGGCATATTATGGCGCTGATTAACGCCAATGTTGATCGTATTTTTATGCCTATGGTGATATTTGAATCGGCACAGTTTAATAATGCGGTCAATAGCTATAACTGTCCGATTGTCAGTAGTTATGCCGAAGTGATAAATAGCGCTATCAATCCGGCTAGCAAATATGGTATTGCGCTTGATTATCCGGTCATCAATTTTAGTGATATTAAATTGCTTAAAAAAGGCTGCATAGCATATCTAACATCATTAGGCATTACTAAACAAGTTGCCAATAAGGCGTTTAAACAAGCCTTGATTGCGCAAAGTGACTACAAAAAAGCGCTCTATGATAAAGCGGTTGACGTGTTGGATAAGGCGAAGCAAACTGGGCGTTATGTCTTTATTTTAGCTGGTCGTCCTTATCATAGCGACAGCTTAATCAACCATAAAACCCCTGAGATTTTAAACGCTTTAGGTTGTGATGTGATTTGCGAAGATTCAGTATTGGGCGCCACTGATGCGCTTTCGCCGGAACTGCAAATCTGCTCGCAGTGGAGTTACCCAAACCGCCTGTACGCCGCAGCATCGTTTGTAGCTCAGCAGCCAAATAATATTCAATTTGTTCAGTTAAACTCTTTTGGTTGTGGACCCGATGCAATTGTCACTGATGAGTGTAAAGCGATCTTAGCGTCGCAAGGCAAAACCTGCACCGTGATTCGGGTTGATGAGATCACTGCTACCGGCTCAGTTAGATTACGGTTACGCTCAATTATTGAATCAATCCGGATTAATCATCACCAACCATTAACATTGCAAGAGCGCCAAAAAACAGCGATTTTTACGCTACCCGATAAACAGCGAAAAACGATATTAGCGCCGTTTATTTCTGACTTTTATTCGCCTTTGTTACCGCCGATTTTTGCTTTATCCGGTTATAAATTGGAAATTTTGCCTAAGCCGGATAAGCGTTCGGTTGAGTGGGGCTTAAAATATTGTAATAACGAGATCTGTTATCCGGCAACAATCATTGTCGGCGACATTATTAAAGCACTGCGTTCGGGGAAATATCAGCGTGATCAAGTCGCTATTGGCATTACCCAAACCGGTGGGCAATGTCGTGCCAGTAGCTATCTATCATTAATTAAAAAAGCGATGATAAGTAATGGTTTTGCCGATGTACCGATTATTTCGCTTAGTACCGGTAATATCAATGAAATTGAGCAACCGGGCTTTAAAATTAACTGGCTTAAAACTCTACCGACGACTTTCTTTGCCATGCTGTTTGCCGATTCGCTGGCTAAAATGTATTACGCCATTGCGCCGAGGGCAAAAGTGAAACAGCAAGCTGATGAGCTTAAACGGTTTTACACCGACAAACTAAAACAGCTTATTAGCCAACACAAGGGTAAAAAAGCGATTTTTACTTTATTAAGTCAAGCCGTGGCGCAGTTTAATCAGATTGAAACGCACAATAGAGCCTGCCCGCAGATCGGTATTGTGGGTGAAATCTATGTCAAATATAATAATTTTGGTAATCAACATAGTGTAGAGTGGCTGATAGAACAAGGCATTGAGCCGGTGATGCCACCAATGATTGAATTTTTTGCGCAATGTTTTGTTAACTATGACAGCAATATCAAAAATCATCTGATTGCTAATAGTTACCTGTCTTATGTACTTAAATTCCTAGAAAAAATAGCGCAGGTTTATATCGATAAAACCAACCAGATATTAGCGGACTTTAAATACTATCAACCTTTCCATAACCTGCGCAATATGGCGCAAAAAGCGCAAGAGATCTTAAATTTAGCCAACCAATTTGGTGAAGGTTGGTTAATTCCAGCCGGTATTATGACTTTTGCCCAGCAAGGGATAGATAATGTTATCAGCTTACAGCCATTTGGTTGTATCGCCAATCATGTGGTATCAAAAGGCGTTGAAAAGCGGATGCGAGATCTGAATCCTAAACTTAATCTACTATATCTTGATTTTGATGACGGAGCAGGGGAAGTAAATGTACTTAATCGTTTGCATTTTATGATAAGTGCTTTAAAGTATAGTCAGTTACAACGCATTGTTTAATATATGTAAAGCGCTATAATGGTTGCTTAATCTGTTGGTTAACGCCCTCATTTATGGCTAAAAAGGATTGCAAGTGTTGTCAATATATCAATTAAAATCACGGTTCCAATCTCTACTTCGCCCTTATGCGAATAAAATTTACCATGCCGATATTACGGCTAATCAGGTCACGATCGCTGCTTGTATAGGATCGATTTTTGTGTCATTAATTGTTGGGCTATTAGCGCAATATCAATGGGTTTTTTATCTCATCCCGCTATGGATGTTTATTCGTATGGCGCTCAATGCCATTGACGGTATGTTGGCAAGAGAGTTTAACCAAAAATCTAATCTAGGCGCTTACTTAAATGAAATTTGTGATGTGATATCTGATTGCGCACTGATCGCTGTATTTACGCAAGTTGCTACTGTTAGCTATAGTTTAGTTATGTTTGTGGTATTGCTTTCGTTTCTGACTGAATATAGTGGCGTGTTGGGACTGATGATTGGCGCTACCCGCCGTTATGACGGACCTATGGGCAAAAGTGATCGCGCATTTGTTTTCAGTGTTATCAGTTTAGGTATTGCAAGCTATTTACTCCCATTGGATTGGATTAATCCTTTACTGTGGCTGATAAGTGCTTTACTAATCTATACCATTGTAAATCGGATCAAAAAGGGATTGAATGAGTCCAAAGAATTAAGGATCAGTTTATGCGACAACAACAAGAAAAATCTTTTATAAGTCATGATGGCTGCCAAATTTTTTATCGCTATTGGCCGGCTGTGGATAGCGACCAACAATCAAATCAAGCGTTGGTGCTGTTTCATCGAGGGCATGAACATTCCGGACGTGTTGCGCATCTGGCTGATGAACTTGCGCTGCCCGATTTCCAAATCTTTGCATGGGATGCAAGAGGAAACGGACAATCAGAAGGGGAGCGAGGAGATGCCCCAAACTTTGCCACTTTAGTCAAAGATGCGCAATGTTTTATTGAACATATCACCCAAGAGTACGGACTTAACCAACAAGATATCGCTATTATCGCCCAAAGTGTAGGCGCAGTTATTGCCAGCGCTTGGGTGCATGATTATGTGCCCAATATTCGTGCTTTAGTCTTAGCATCACCCGCTTTTAGCGTTAAACTCTATGTGCCGCTTGCCGTTCCCGGACTAAAATTGCTGTATAACTTTAAAGGCAATTTCTTTGTTAATAGTTATGTCAAACCCAATTTATTAACTCATGATGCTGAACGTGCCCGCTCATTCACGCAAGACCCACTCATTACCCGACCGATTTCAGTGCGTTTACTGCTCGATCTCTATTCGGTATCAGACAGAATTATAAAAGATGCTAACGCAATTACCGTACCGACTCAATTACTGGTTTCCGGATCGGATTATGTGGTTAGGCGTAAACCCCAACAACAGTTTTATGACAATCTAGGCACGCCGCAAAAAGAGTTTCATATTTTGCCGGGCTTTTTTCATGATACGTTGGGTGAAAAAGATCGCCATATCGCTCTTGAACGAGCAAGGCGTTTTATTCTCGGCTGCTTTGCCAGCCCAGCTTATACGCCGTCACGACTTAACGCCGATCGGGTAGGTTATACTCGATTAGAAACCGATAATTTAACCTTACCGCCTTCCGGTTTAGTTAAGCCGTTATATTGGAAATTTATTAAGGCAAGCTTAAAGTACGCCGGCAAAATATCTCATGGCATTAAACTCGGTTTAGAAACTGGCTTTGATTCCGGCAGTACCCTTGATTATGTCTATCGGAATGAACCTGCGGGAAATTCTAAATTAGGGCAATTTTTTGATTATCTCTATTTACAATCTATTGGTTGGCGTGGCATTAGACAACGTAAGCTCAATCTTGAAGAGCTATTAAAAGAGGCGATTAGTCGTTTACAGCAACAAAATGACAAGGTCAATATTGTCGATATTGCAGCCGGCCATGGACGCTATATTTTAGATACCATTACTCAAATCGCTCACAAACCCGATTACGTGCTATTGAGGGATTATAGCGATATTAATGTTCGTGACGGGCAAGCATTGATTGAACAAAAAGGCTTAAGTGATATCGTTCGTTTTGAAAAAGGTGATGCGTTTGATCGACAACAATTAGCGCAATTATCACCAAAACCTAATCTTGCCATTGTCTCAGGGCTTTACGAGCTGTTTGGCGATAATCAATTAATCCATAACTCGTTAGCCGGATTAGCCGATGCGATACCGGTTGGTGGTTTTTTGATTTATACCAACCAGCCTTGGCATCCACAGTTAACCTTTATTGCCAGAGCGTTAACTTCTCATCGAGACGGTCAACCTTGGATAATGCGTAGACGAACACAACTTGAAATGGATCAGCTTGTCGCTCAAGCGGGCTTCAAAAAAATTACCATGCGCATTGATCAGTGGGGCATCTTTACCGTTTCATTAGCACAGCGCATTCACTAATCGATGATGAAAACATCAGCAACCGCACCTTCAACTCATTTAAGCATTTATAAATGCTTATGGTTAGTTGGATTGTGCCTGTTTTTCTTTAGCAGTTATAATTTAACCAACTCATTTACCGCTAGCCGTGCTGATGTCACAAGCATTGTTTTTAGCTGGGAAAGCTTAATTCCGCTTTGGTCTTGGACTATTGTGCCCTATTGGTCAATCGATTTGATGTATGGTCTGGCAATCTTATTAGCAACCAGTAAGCAATCGGTTAAAACACTTTGTTTACGACTACTGACCGCTCAAATAATTTGTATCGGCTGTTTTTTGCTTTTCCCGCTTAAGTTCAGCTATGAACGCCCGGCTTTAGACGGCTTTTTGGGATGGCTGTTTGAGGTATTAATGGGCTTTGATAAGCCATTTAATCAAGCCCCGTCACTGCATATCACCTTACTGGTTATTTTGTGGCAATTTTATGCCGGCTATTTTAAATCTGTGGCAACAAAGTATCTGCTTAATATTTGGTGTTTACTGATTGCGCTTTCCGTATTAACCACATGGCAACACCACTTTTTTGATATACCGACCGGATTATGGGTTGGTTGCTTATGTATCTGGTTATGGCCGGATAATGGGCAATCACTATTCAAAAATGCTTCACACTTGAAAAACGGCAAATGGGTGACGCTCTATAGTGTTTTTGCGCTTATAACCTATGGTTTGGCTGTTTACTTTAAGCATGAGACATTGTGGTTATTATGGTTAGCCGGCGCACTGGTATTAGTTGCCATTAATTATTTGCTATTAGGTGCTAAAGGTTTTCAAAAACAGCCTAACGGACGGTTTAAGTTGGCTATCGCCATACTTTATTTACCTTATTGGGTTGTTATGTGGCTCAATTCCCGTTTATGGACCATTAACCATGCATCCCCCGATATCATCGAAGAAAAGCTTTATCTTGGTCGCATAGCGGAAACTAAAACGCTCAAAGCCTACCAGTTTGTTTCGGTGCTGGACTTATGCGCTGAATTACCCATAGCGCCTTTTAAGGGCAATTATACTTTAATACCGGTCTTAGATATGACCCCGCTAACCGCGGCGCAGTGCCAGCAGAGCGCAGAAGTGATTAATCAGTATTATCAAAAGGGCAAATTACTGGTGTGTTGTGCATTAGGTTATTCCCGTAGCGCTACGGCGGTTATTGCTTGGTTATTATGGACGCATCGAGCGCAAAATCTTGATGAAGCCATTGCCAAAGTAAAAGCTTGTCGTAGCAGTATTGTGATCTCTAAAGCGCAACGTGTAATTTTAACTGAGTGGTTTTTACAATTAAAAAAGGGGTAAAGATTAGATGACTCAAACCGATAATATAACGAAAACGAGGTTAGTGACATTCAGTAGCTTTTTACTTATCAGCCAGCGATTAGATATTTTGTCGTTATCATTGAGCTTAATGGCACTGTTTTTCTGGCTACTGGCAAGTTGGTCAATCGGCAATCTATATGTAATCATATTGTGTTTGATCACTTTTTTTATCGGATTAATCAGTAAATATTATGCGCTACGTATCGCCTTTGATAGAAAGTTATTTGAATATCTTGCCAGCCAAAGCGACCGTCTGCCCGAAGCAATCACGGAATTAGACGATGCTTTAGGGCAATTAAATCTGATTAAAGCGAATCAACAAAACGTGCGATCAATCCATGAACGTGAAAACGGCACAATGAAGTTATTCAAAAAACAGATCGCTTGTATTATTTTACAACTTGGATTACTAACAGCTCTGGCGTTAGGTGTGTTATTTTTTTAATTAAGCACACCCTGCATTAATGCTTAATGCTACATTGAGCAATAACAGACAATCAGGAGAAAGACATGACAGATTACCAACGTGATACACTGCTTTTATTTTTGGGTATCGGTCTGTTTTTAGTCATCGCATCGACTATTGGTCTGTTATTAAAACGACGAGTGCAAAGTCCTAATCCGGTGATTGATAATTTAAACACCCGCATTAATGCTTGGTGGATTATGGTGCTAATTATTGGTTTGGCATTTTTCATCGGAAAACTGGCGGTCATTTTTCTATTTTTTGTTATATCCGGCTTAGCATTGCGTGAATTTTTGGTCTTAACCCCCGTTAACCGCTATGACTTTTATGCGCTAATTTTTGCCTTTGGCGTTGCCTTACCACTGCAATATATTTTCGTTGCCATTTCTTGGTATGGGATGTTCAGTATCTTTATACCGATTTATGGTTTTTTATTGTTAGCTATTTTGTCGTCAATTACCGGTTCAAGCCAAAATTTTCTTGAACGCACTGCCGAAGTACAATGGGGGCTGACAATCACCGTTTACAGCATCTCTTGTGTGCCGGCATTATTAGCGTTACAAATCGATAATTATCAAGGCCGAAACTTACTGCTTATTGCTTTTTTAGTCTTGGTTGTGCAGTTATCCGATGTTTTACAATATGTGTTTGGAAAATTATGGGGCAAGCATAAAATCAGTCCAAATTTATCCCCGTCAAAAACCATTGAAGGTTTTGTCGGTGGGGTATTATCGGCAAGCTTTATTGGTGCTTGCTTGTTTTGGATAACGCCATTTAGCTTTGTGCAAGCCGGGCTGATTTCGTTAATGATCACCTTGCTTGGTTTTTTTGGTGGATTGGTTATGTCTGCCATTAAGCGAGATCGGGGCGTAAAAGATTGGGGACGGCTAATCGGGGGGCATGGCGGTGTGCTTGATCGGTTTGATTCAATCTGTTTTGCTGCGCCGGTTTTTTTCCATGTTGTTCGATATTTCTGGGGATAAAAGTAAACTGAGATTGAATAATCCTTCAAATCATTGATGCGTATTATTTTGCAAAAATTTGCATGCAAAAAAAGAGCAATATTATTCAATTTATGATATAAATACTGCCATTGTATTAACGTTAAGATATAAATAAGGACTGTAATATGTTAAAAGAGCAAATGGTAGTAAAAAATTCAACTGGTTTACATGCACGCCCTGTAACGACACTGGTAAAATTAGCGGGTCGTTATAAATCATCTATTGAGCTTGTTTATAATGATAAAACGATCAAATTAAAAAGTATGATGGGTTTGCTTGGTGCTGGTATTAAAGGTGGTTCAACTGTCGAAATTATTTGTGACGGTGAAGACGAGCAAGCAGCGATGGATGAAATCCGTGAATTATTTGCTACTGGTTTTGGTGAGTAATTAACGATACTTATTCATAACCAAAAATTTCATTATTCCGTCGACATCATGTCGACGGAATTGTTTTAAAAGGACAGTAACTAAAACTTGTAAGTAGACCAGATAATTTAATCTTTAATAATCGAACTTAATTCTTTATGATCGATCGAAGGTAATGCAGATCTAAAGCCTTTGGTTAAATAGACCAAATATAAAAAGCCAATTGCTAACCAGACCAATCCAACAACCATCGCTGTTTCATCCAAACTTGTCCACAACCACAAAGAAAGTAGCACGCCAATCGCCGGCAATAATCCATATTTAAACAGGATTGCTAACGTTTTAGTGTTTTTACCGCTAAGATAACTTTTGATAACACATAAGTTAACAAAAGTAAAAGCAACTAAGGCGCCAAAGCTTATCATCGAAACGACCAGACTAAGATCTAATACTAATGATAGCAATGAAAAACAAGCTACAAAGATAATCGATAAATAAGGCGTTCTAAAGCGTGGATGAATTTTATAGAAGATCTGCTTCGGTAACACACCTTCACGCCCCATAGCATAAAAAATGCGTGAAACACTGGTTTGTGCAGTCATTGCAGAGGCAAACACACCGGTTAAATATGCAGCTTGGAAAAAGTTATACATAAAATCACCACCTAAATGGCTAATATCACCTACACGGCGCACAACTTCTAAACTTGCAGTATCTTTGTTATTAGCAAAATCGATCCAGTTAGGATAAGCTAAATGGGCACAATAAGAGACCACCAAAAAGATACAACCGGCAATAAGCACGGTACATATAATCGCTCTAGGTAACGATTTTTGCGCATCATTTGACTCTTCAGCTAACGTTGCAATAGCATCAAATCCTAAAAATGCTAAGCATAATATTGCTGCCCCGGAAAGTAGCCCGCTAAAATCGCCCGCATTCACTAACAACGGTTTCATCATTGCTTCAGGCGTTAAATTAACATTGGTCAGTGTTAAAAAGATAAATAACCCGATAAAAATCATTTGAACAATAATCAAAGTAAAATTAACCGAATTAATTAACTTAATACCTAAGTAATTTAAAAAGCTTACGCTAATTAAAGAACCTAACACAAAAACCCATGCGGGAATATCAGGAAATGCTTCATTAAGATAGATACCCAAAACCAAATAATTTAATATCGGTAAAAACAGGTAATCAAGGATTTGCGCCCAACCAACCAAAAATCCAATTTTGCCTCCAAAGGTATGTTGTACATAAGAGTAGGCAGATCCAGCAATCGGTAGCTTATTTGCCATACGGCAATAGCTCAGTGCTGTAAAAAAGATCATGGCTAAGGTGATAATGTAAGCTACAGGTAAGTGCCCATTACTGGCAACGGTAACTTCCCCATAAGTGGTAAAGATCCCTAAAGGAACCATATAAGCTAAACCAAATGCAATCAATGCAGGTGTGGTTAAAACTCGTTTCATTTTTATTGCGGACATGACTAACTTTGCTCCTCTGTCCCAAAAAACAATAAAAAACTACTAAGTATAGTTTTGCCTTTTTACCCGCTAAAAGCGGCAGGGAATTCTCCCACATTATTATAATTATGCAAGCTAATTTTTATTATATTGACATTAAATTATGCAAACGGCGAATTTGACCATTTAGGATGAATTATTTCTAAACAAATCTTAATCAAAATAGATGGTTTAAATGCATTGAAAGTGACTGATATTTAGGTAAGCGTTCAGTGATGAATAAGTATAAAAGGATGAAAATAGAATATGCTAAGGTTATTTACTCATAAAATAAATTCCTTTTTTAATTGCTGAAGGAAAGGGAATAGTGTGGTTAAATACTTTTCTAATAACAGAGACATTTTTATGTGACCCAATAAGTGGTGTGTTAACATTTTTTTCAACTCTATATATCCATAAACCTTTAAAAGTACATTGTTAACGAGTAAAAGAAAGCAAGCCTATTTTGTTCTTTTATTATTAGTAGGCAAAGTAAAAAATACTATATTTTAGGAATCTAAGGAAAACCATGAAAAAAACACTATTTGTTGTATTAGCAGCATTATTATCGACGACGGCTTACGCTAATCATTGCGCTAGCTATTTTGAACAAAAAGATTTTGAAAAAGCTTTAATTGCTTGTAACACTGAGGCTAAGCATGGAGATAGGGAAGCTCAGTTTAATTTAGCACATATATATTACCAACGTATAGGTGTCGGCAATAAAGAAAAAGCGATATATTGGTACACAAAAGCAGCGGAACAAGGGCTTGTTGAGGCGCAATATTATTTAGCACTGATGTATAACATGGGGTACGTTGTCAACAGTCATCTTGTCGGCATTGATAACGATAAAGCACTCTATTGGTTCACAAAAGCAGCGGAACAAGGTCATATTTATGCGCAATTAGAGTTAGCCTATATGTATGACCAAGGAGATGGTGTCGAAGTCAATAAAGAAAAAGCACTTTATTGGTACTCTCAAGCTCAAGAAGAAGAAAAGGGGGCTGCTTACGTGCAATATTATTTTGCAAGGATGTATGCTGAAGGTGATGAAGTCAAAGTTGATAAAAGGAAAGCACTATATTGGTACACAAAAGCAGCTGAACAAGGGCTTGGTGATGCACAATATGATTTAGCACTTATGTATGACAACGGGGATGGTGTCGAAGCCGATAAAGAAAAAGCGCTATATTGGTATACTAAAGTAGCAGAAGAAGGGTTTATTACTGCACAATTAGAGTTATCTTATATGTATGACCAAGGTGAGGGTATTAAAGTCAATAAAGAAAAAGCACTCTATTGGAACTCCCGAGCTCAAGCTCAAATAGAAAGACAGGAATTAGGGATTGTTGAAGTGCTATCTGGTTTTGCACGTATGTATGCCCAAGGTAATGGGGTCAAAGTTGATATCGGGAAAGCATTATATTGGTATACAAAAGCAGTAGAAGAAGGGGATATTTTATCGGAATTAGAGTTAGCTTATATGTATGACCAAGGTGAGGGTGTCGAAGCCAATCAGGAAAAAGCGTTATATTGGTTTTCTCAAGCTCAAGGAGTGGAAGAAGGGTTTGTTGGAGCGCAATATTATTTGGCAAGGATGTATGCTGAAGGTGATGATGTCAACGTTGATAAAAGGAAAGCATTATATTGGTACACAAAAGCCGCTGAACAAGGACTTGGTGATGCACAATATGATTTAGCACTTATGTATGACAAAGGAGATGGTGTCGCAGTCGATAAAGAAAAAGCGTTGTATTGGTACAAAAAAGCAGCCGATCAGGGTGTTACTGAAGCAACGCATAATTAAGGTGTTATGTATTGTAAAGATGACAGTGTAGAAAATAGCG